>CANGTC010000071.1 GCA_947456505.1 Beijerinckiaceae bacterium | reverse complement strand
TTCACCATGGCCGACGCCACGACCCTCACCGAGGCCGGCTATGTGGGCGAGGATGTGGAAAACATCATCCTGAAGCTGCTGCAGGCCTCCGACTACAATGTGGAGCGGGCCCAGCGCGGCATCGTCTACATCGACGAGATCGACAAGATCAGCCGCAAATCGGACAACCCCTCCATCACCCGCGACGTGTCGGGCGAGGGCGTCCAGCAGGCTCTGCTCAAGATCATGGAAGGCACGGTGGCCAGCGTGCCTCCCCAGGGCGGGCGCAAGCATCCCCAGCAGGAGTTCCTGCAGGTCGACACCACCAACATCCTCTTCATCTGCGGCGGCGCCTTCTCTGGCCTCGAGAAGATCATCTCTTCGCGCGGCAAGGGCACTTCCATGGGCTTCAGCGCCAAGGTCCAATCTCAGGAAGAGCGCCGGACCGGCGAAATCTTCCGTCAGGTCGAGCCTGAGGATCTTCTGAAATTCGGCCTCATCCCCGAGTTCGTCGGCCGCCTGCCGGTCATCGCGACCCTTGAGGACCTCGATGAGGAGGCCCTCAAGAAGATCCTCACCGAACCCAAGAACGCGCTGGTCAAGCAGTATCAGCGCCTGTTCGAGATGGAGAACACCGAGCTTACCTTCCAGGACGAGGCGCTCAATGTGGTCGCCCGCAAGGCCATCGATCGTCGTACGGGCGCGCGCGGACTGCGTTCGATCATGGAGGGCATCCTGCTCGACACCATGTTCGATTTGCCCGGTCTGGAGGGGGTTGAGCAGGTCGTCATCGGGCCGGAAGTGGTCGATGGCAAGGCGCGGCCGCTCTATATTTACTCCGAACGCGCTGAAAAATCGGGCGCCAGCGCCTGATTCCAGGTTCTGCTTGTGGAAAAGCCCCGGTCCTGTTCCGGGGCTTTTTCTTTGGCCTTTCGTGCTTGGGGCAATGGCTCCGTCCAAGAATTGCGGGCGGAACCGGTTGTGAGCCCCGCCGCCCTCCGGCGTGCGGCTGATATTCCTCTTTTGGACGCGGTTGAAATGCGTGGACAGGCCCCCCATCTCGTAGTCTGAGCGTGAGAGGCGTCTTTGACGCCTCATGTCAGGGGCGTATGGTCGCGGAGTTCGAGTCGATTTTGTGACGGCGCGTTCTTTGCAGATTGACGTTCCGCCTTTGGGTTGGCCATGTTGGCGCCCATGGGTAAGGACCCGGATAGGAAGCACATGACCAGTCAGAAGCGTGTCCCCGCCAAGCCCGGCAACGTAGGCAGCTACCCCGTCTTGCCGTTGCGCGACATCGTCGTTTTTCCGCACATGATCGTGCCGCTCTTCGTCGGGCGCGAAAAGTCGATCCGCGCCCTTGAAGAGGTGATGAAAGCGGACAAGTTCATCCTGCTCGCCACCCAGCAGAACGCGGCCGATGACGATCCGGCGACGGACGCGATCTTCAAGACTGGTACGCTGGCTTCCGTGTTGCAGTTGCTGAAGCTGCCGGACGGCACCGTCAAAGTGCTGGTCGAGGGGGTCACCCGCGCCGCCGTCACCCGCTATACCCGCACCGAGGAATATTACGAGGCTGACGCCGCCGTGATCGCCGACGATATCGCCGATCCCGTCGAGGTCGAGGCGCTTGGCCGGTCCGTGGTGAGCGAGTTCGAAGGCTATGTGAAGCTCAACAAGAAGGTCTCGCCGGAGGTGGTGGCCGCTGTGGGGCAGATCGAGGATTTCTCCAAGCTCGCCGACACCGTCGCTTCTCATCTGGCGATCAAGATTTCCGACAAGCAGCAGATTCTGGAAACCACCTCCGTCGCCAAGCGCCTGGAAAAGTGCCTTTCGCTCATGGAGAGCGAGATTTCTGTGTTGCAGGTGGAAAAGCGCATCCGCACCCGCGTGAAGCGCCAGATGGAGAAGACCCAGCGCGAATATTATCTGAATGAGCAGATGAAGGCCATTCAGAAGGAACTGGGGGACGAGGACGGGAAGGACGATCTTTCCGAAATCGAGGAGCGCATCAAGAACACCAAGCTCACCAAGGAGGCGCGCGACAAGGCGCAGGCCGAATTGAAGAAGCTGCGGCAGATGTCGCCCATGTCGGCGGAAGCCACCGTGGTGCGCAACTATCTCGACTGGCTGCTCTCGATTCCGTGGGGCAAGCGCAGCAAGGTGAAGAAGGACATCGCCTCGGCTGAAGAGGTGCTGAACGCGGACCACTATGGCCTGGAGAAGGTCAAGGAGCGCATCCTTGAATATCTGGCCGTGCAGCAGCGCGCCAACAAGCTGACGGGCCCGATCCTGTGCCTCGTAGGTCCTCCGGGCGTCGGCAAGACCTCGCTGGGCAAGTCCATCGCCAAGGCGACCGGGCGTGAGTTCGTGCGCATGTCGCTCGGCGGCGTGCGTGACGAAGCCGAGATCCGCGGCCACCGTCGCACCTATATCGGCTCCATGCCTGGCAAGATCATCCAGTCCATGCGCAAGGCGAAGACCAATAATCCGCTCTTCCTGCTCGACGAGATCGACAAGATGGGCATGGATTTCCGTGGCGATCCGTCATCGGCTCTTCTTGAGGTCCTTGATCCCGAGCAGAATCAGACTTTCAATGACCACTATCTTGAGGTCGATTACGACCTCTCGAACGTGATGTTCGTGACCACGGCCAATACGCTGAACATCCCTGCGCCCTTGATGGACCGCATGGAGATCATCCGCATCGCCGGCTACACGGAAGAAGAGAAGGTCGAGATCTCCAAGAAGCATCTCATTCCCGTGGCGGTGCCAAAGCATGGCCTGGCTGCGAAGGAATGGTCCATTGACGATGAGGCTCTGCTCACTGTGATTCGGCGCTACACTCGCGAGGCGGGCGTGCGCAATCTGGAGCGTGAGATCTCCAACCTCGCCCGCAAGGCGGTGAAGGAGATCCTGACGACGAAGAAGAAAAAGATCGCCGTCAACGCGGGCAATGTCGCTGACTATCTCGGCGTGCCGAAATATCGCTTCGGGGAAGCCGAGACCGAGGATCAGGTGGGCGCGGTGACGGGTCTGGCCTGGACCGAGGTGGGTGGCGAGTTGCTGACCATCGAAGGCGTGATGATGCCCGGCAAGGGCCGCATGACGGTGACGGGCAACCTCAAGGACGTGATGAAGGAGTCGATTTCGGCTGCGGCGTCTTATGTTCGCTCCCGCTCGGTCGATTTCGGCATCGAGCCGCCGCTGTTCGAGCGTCGCGACATCCACGTGCACGTGCCCGAAGGCGCCACCCCCAAGGATGGCCCCTCCGCAGGCATCGCCATGGCGACGGCCATCGTCTCGCTGCTCACGGGCATTCCGGTGCGCCGCGACATCGCCATGACCGGCGAGGTGACGCTACGCGGCCGCGTGCTGCCGATTGGCGGATTGAAGGAGAAACTGCTGGCGGCGCTGCGCGGTGGGTTGAAGAAGGTTCTCATTCCCCAGGACAACGCCAAAGATCTCGCGGATATCCCGGCCAATGTGAAGAACGCGCTCGAAATCGTGCCCGTCTCGCGTATGGATGAGGTGCTCAAGCATGCGCTCGTGCGCCAGCCGACCCCCATCGTCTGGGAAGAAGAAGCGCCGGTGAAGGGTGTCGGCCCAGCCATCCCTGACGAGGATCAGTCGGGCGTCGTCGCGCACTGACCGTAAGTCACAAAAGAAAGCCGCGAAGATTGATTCTTCGCGGCTTTTTCTATTTTTGCAGCTTGCATAGAGGTGCTTTGCCCTGTAGCACCCGGGTCGAGCCGTGAGCTTCGCAGAATGCGGCGTGCCCACGGCGCCGTCCTCGCATGCCGAGGCGGCGAATTGCGCCACCAATAGGAAGACCATCACATGAACAAGACGGAACTCGTCGAGCACATCGCTGCGCGCACGGAAACAACCAAGGCCGAAGCTGCCGCCGCCCTTGAGGCCGTGCTCGATGGCATCACCAACGCGCTCAAGAAGGGCGATGAAGTGCGCCTGGTTGGCTTTGGCGCCTTCTCCGTGAAGAAGCGCGCCGAGGCCAAGGGCCGTAACCCCACAACGGGCGCGGAAATCACCATTCCGGCTTCTGTCAACGCGCGTTTCAAGACTGGCGCGGCGCTGAAAGCCGAGCTGAACAAGAAGTAATCCACCGTCAATCTGGCGATGTGGGGCGGCCCGCGTGGCCGCCCTTTTTCGTGGGGCTTGCATAACAGGCCCGGGCCTGTCTAAAACCCCGCAGGGGGCGGTTAGCTCAGTTGGTAGAGCGCCTGCTTTACACGCAGGATGTCGGCGGTTCGAGACCGTCACCGCCCACCATATCCCCAAACCAGACGCCTCTGCGACCAGCGAGAGGCGCTCTCGCCCGCCGGATCCGTTACGCGGGCTCCTTCGCCATCATCAGATCCAGCGCACCCAGCAGCCGGTCGACATGTTCGGTGCGCGCGCCTTCGCCCATCAGGCCAATGCGCCAGACCTTGCCCGCCAGCGGGCCAAGGCCTGCGCCGATCTCGATGCCCTGATCGAGCAGCAGCGAACGGCGCACCTTCGCATCGTCAACACCGGCGGGAATTTTCACGGCGTTCAACTGCGGCAGGCGGCAGGCGGGGGCGACCAGCATTTGCATGCCGCGTTTTTCGAGCCCGGCGACCAGATGCAGATGGGCGGCGCGATGGCGCTTGAAGCTGTTCTCCAGCCCTTCCAGCAGCAGGCGGCGCAGCGCCTCGTGGAGGCCGTAGAGCGCATTAATGGGCGCGGTATGGTGATAGGCGCGGGCGCCCTCGCCACCCCAGTAGGCCATGACCTGCGTGACATCGAGGAACCATGAGAGGACCTTGGTCTTGCGCGCCTTGATATGTTCGATCGCCCTTGGGCTGAACGACACTGGGGACAGGCCGGGGGGACAGGACAGGCATTTCTGCGTGCCGGTGTAGAGCACGTCGATGCCCCAGGCGTCCATTTCAACGGGCACCCCACCAACGCTGGTCACGCAATCCGTGATCGTCATGACATTGTGTTTAGCCGCCACTGCGCCCAGGGCCTTTCCATCGGACAGAACGCCCGTGGAAGTCTCCGAATGAACGAAGGCGAGGAATTTGATGTCTTTGTCTTTCGCCAACGCCGCATCGACGACGGCAGGATCGACAGGCGTGCCCCATTCGAAATCGAGCGGGACGACGACTGCGCCGCCGCGAGAGGCGACTTCGCTGATGCGCATGCCGAAGACGCCATTGCGGGCCACAAGGATCTTGTCGCCAGGCTCGACCATGTTGAGCACGCAGGCGTCCATACCGACGCTGCCAGGGCCCGCGACGGTGAAGGTCGCGTCGTTCTTCGTGTTGAAGAGCGTCTGCAGCATCACTTTCAGCTCGTCCATCAGGCCGATGAAAGAGGGGTCGAGATGCCCGATCGTCGGCTGAGCCATCGCTGCGAGCACTTCAGGCGCCACCGGCGAGGGTCCGGGTCCCAGAAGCAGGCGCTGGGGCGGCAGAAAGGGATCAGTCGGCGTGCGATTCATGGCGTCTCCCCCGGAGAAACTGTGTTTTCTGATAAGCCATATTTGTCGCTCGAGCGCCAAGGGGTCAAGAGCGGGCTCAAGGTCCGGCGCGGCTTGCTTACTGAGGCGTATCGAGGACCAAGGGCGACGAAGGTTCTGTTTGTCGCCCAGCGTGTCGCTTCATCAGGATGCGCTGGCCCGATCAGTCCGGCGTTGAACCTTCCCAGGGGTGGCCTGTGATGTCGAAGACGACGCCATCGGGCCCGCGGAACTTGTATTCCGCATGGGTGCCGGTGGGGATGTTGTAGGGAACGGACGGGGCGCCGGCCTTGATCAGCTTGTCCATCCAGGCTTCCACATCGTCCACCACCACCCCGAAGTGATGCATGCCGATGTAATCGACGCCCTTGCCCAACTGGTCGTCCGCGAATTTCAGGATCGCGATATTGATGGACCCGTCGGTGAGGAAGACGCCGGAGGGGCGCGGCGCCTCGTCGGGCTTGTCGGGGTCTAGGCCGAAGCGGCGCAGCTCCTTGAATCCGAACATGCTTTTGTAAAATTCCGCAGCCTTGCCGGGATGGTCGCTGGCCAGCGCGATATGGCGAATTTTCAACATGTCCGTCTCCTCACGTGTCCCCGCATGGGGGTTTCGGGGGATGTTGGACTTTTTTGCGTCGTCACGGAAGGCCGTAGGCCCTCGGGGAGGCGGAAATTTCGCAAAATGCTTGAACCGGAGGCCAGTTTGGCGGATAGGCTGCAGGCCGAGGCGCAGAGGTCGCCGCTCACCGCCATGGAGGAAACATGAGACTCTTCGAATGCGCCTGCTGCGCCCCCGCCGGCTTTCTGGGTTCGGCCGCCTTCAGCCCCGTCGATGGCGGCGGCGCCTCCCACAAGCCCCTCAAGTCCGCCGGCCCGGTCGCCCGCGATGTTCTGGAAGAGCTGGCCTGCGCCAGCCGCATTCTGGCCGATCAGGGCGTGTTTGACGCGTTCGGTCATCTTTCCATGCGTCACCCCTCATCCCCGGACCGCTTTCTGATGTCGCGTTCCAAGGCGCCGGCGCTGGTGGAGCCTGACGACATCATGGAGTTCGACCTCGACGCCGAGGCGGTGGACCCGCAGGGCCGCAGCGGCTTTCTGGAGCGCTTTATCCATGGCGAAATCTACAAGACGCGGCCGGATGTGATGTCGGTGGTTCATAGCCACTCGCCGTCCGTCGTGCCCTTCAGTCTCGTGCCGAACAAGATGCAGGCCATGTATCACAACGCCGCCTTCATCGCCGAGGGCGTGCCGGTTTTCGACATTCGCGAGAAGTTCGGCGCGACCGACATGCTCGTGGGCAACCACGAGAAGGGCCGCGAGCTCGCCCGTGTGCTTGGGCAGAAGCCTGTCTGCCTCATGCGCGCCCATGGCTCGGTGGCGGTGGGTCCCAGCCTCAAGCATGCGGTCTTCCGCGCGGTCTACACGGAGGTGAACGCTAAGCTGCAGATTCAGGCGACCATCATCTCCGGCGGCGCGCCTCTGGCGGCGCTCGACGAGGCGGAGGGGCGGTTCGCCGATGAGGTGAATCTGGGCGTCGTCTCGCGTCCCTGGGACCTCTGGAAGATGCGGGTCAGCAAGTAATCCATCCAGCGGCCCCACAAGCTGGGGCCGCGACCTCTGATTGTGGAGAAACACAGTGTCGGACAGGCTCCCCGAAGCAGAAGCGCGCGAACAGCTCGTCGATGCGATCCGCATGCTCGAGCGCGCGAATGTGGTCGATTACAATGGGCATTTCAGCGCGCGTGTGGGCGAGAACCGCCTGCTCATCAACTCCGGCCCTTCGGTGCGCGGCGCCCTGAGCGCGAAGGACATCATCGCCATTGATCTCGACGGCAAGCCCCTCGACGGCAATGTGCCGCCACCCCTCGAATTCCATCTCCATTCCGAGATCTATCGGGCGCGGCCGGATGTGAATGCGGTGGTGCACACCCATCCACGCTGGTCCACCTATCTGTCAATGACGGGAAACAGATACAAGCCGGTCTATGCGCAGGGCGTGCTGCTGGGCGAGATCCCGTTGTTTGATTCGCCCAATTCCATCAACACCAAGGCCATGGGCGAACAGCTCGCCAAGACCCTGGGCGACCGTCCCTCTGTGCTGCTGAAATCCCATGGGGTGACGGTGGTGGGCGCTGATGTGGTGGAGACCTTCACCCTCGCGGTCTATCTCGAAGAAAACTCCGAGCGCCAATACATGGCCATGCAGATCGGCGACCCCTATGTCTTCTCAGCCGAAGAGCAGGAGCTGTGCCGCCAAAAGCTGTGGACCCGCAGTCTCTTCAAGAAGACCTGGGATCACTATCGCTCGAAATTGTAAAAAGGCGGGCGCGCCCTTCGTGGAGCGCGCCCCTTTAGTTCAGTCCAGCGGCAAGATGCAGACATCCGGCCCGTCATCAAGCTGCATGTCCATGACGCAGAGCAGAGCGGCGGTGCTGGCGTAATTGCCCATCAGGGCGACCATATTGAGCAGACCGACGCGTCCGAAGACCTTCAGGGCGCGGGCGAAGGTTTCTGGCGAGACTTTGCGCTTGCCAAAGGTCTCGCGGCCCAAGGTGATGATCGTCTCTTCGGTTTCGCCGAGTCCGGTCGTGGGCTTGCGATATTTGATCACGTCGATGACGTCCTGGGGGACGCCGCATTTCAGCGCCTCAGGCTCGTGGGCCGCCCATTCAAAGCGGCTGTCGCATTCGCGCGCAGTGATGAGGATCGCCACTTCCCTGTCATAGGGCGAGATGCCCGATTCGAAGCGCAGGAACTTGCCTACAGGCCTGGTGATTTGCGCCAGAGTGGGGCTGTGCAGGCTGATGCCCCCCGGGCCGATGAGGCCGCGAATGGTCTGGCCCTTGGGATCGGCGACATAATCGAAGACTTTCTTGCCTTCATCGTCGAAATCCTCCCGCTTGGGCAGCGGCAGGCGGCAGCGGGAAGCGGGGTCAATATCAGGCGGCAGCATTCGTTTCTCCCTTGGGTTCTCCTATGGGAGGAAGCTAACCCGAACGTGGCGCCTGCGCCAACTGTCTTCGTCCTAAATCGTCGCCTCGATCATGGACCGTAGCTCGCGCGTCACCTCGACCTCCCGGTCGAACCACGACCGCCAGGCGGGGCGGCCCTGATGCAAGAGCATGCCGAGCCCGTTGACCGTGCGGTTGCCCCGCTCGCGCGCCGCCTTCAGCATGGTCGTCTCGCCGGGGATGTAGATGATGTCGCAGACCTCCGCAGTGCGGGGCAGGGCGTCGAGGGAAAGATCGAGCGGTGGATTGCCCACCATGCCCTGGCTGGTGGTGTTGACGAGCAGGGCGGCGCCTTCCAGCGCCTTGTGGCGTTCGTCCCAGCCCAGCACGGTCACTGGTCCACCAAGAGCGTCGGCCAGAGATTCGGCCCGGGCGCGGGTGCGGTTGATGAGGCGGATCTCTTTCGCCCCCTCATGGATCAGCGCATCAACCACCGCCCGCGAGGCGCCGCCTGCGCCCATGACCACGGCGGGGCCTGCATCCGCCCGCCAGCCGGGGAAGGCCTCGCGCAGATTTTCGACAAAGCCGTACCAGTCGTTGTTGGCGCCGGTCAGGGAGCCGTCCGGATTGACGGTGACGCAGGAGATGGCGCCGATGCGCCGGGCTCGCGCGTCCGCATGGTCGACGATGCGCAGGGCCTGTTCCTTATGGGGGATGGTGAGGTTGCAGCCTGCAAAGCCAAGGGCGGGTAGGGCGCGCAGGGCCTTCTCAAGCCCTTCCGGCTGAATGGCGAGGGGTACATAGGTCCCGGCGAGGTCATAGCGTTGGAACCAGTAGTTGTGGAGTTTTGGCGAGCGTGAATGCATGACGGGCCAGCCCATGACGCCGGCGAGCAGAAATCGTTCTGGGTGGCTCATCTGGGGCTCCAAGTGGCGCGGTCCGCATCGCGAAACCGCGTTCATAAGCAGCCTGCGCATAGGGTCAAGTCAATAAGAAGCCAAAGCCCCTGAGCGCCTCGCTTCCAGGTGGCGCGCCGTTCAATCGGGTTCGGGCGGGATGATGAACACTGTGTAGCCCACAACGGGCGCATCCGGCACGTTCTTGGCGACGGCTATTTCCTGGCGGGTGGATCGCGGGGTCAGGAAGGGGCCCACGCCCTCCAGGCAGGAGGGGATGCTGTTCGCGCAAAGCACCAGCAGTCCATGGCGCTTCAATTTCTCGGGGGTTACGGATGGCGACCACCGCATATTGAACCCGTTGAACTCAGACGTATCTTCCCCGGAGCGGAACGTGATCGACAGCGAACTCATCCTGTCGCCGCCCGCAAAGCGCAGAGGCGTCCCGGTTTTTTCGCGCCACAGCGCGATTGCGGCCTGCGCGGCCTCCAGATGGGGCTTGATGTGGTCCTTGTGCCTCATTCCGATGAACACGCCGGAAATGAAGGGCGCTGCTATGGCGCAACTCGTCATTAATGCGAAGACCGCGCCTCGCACATAGGCGAAGGCCATGTCTTCATCGGGCGCGATGAGACGTAGCAGCGGCAGGGTCACAAGAGAGAAAATCGGTATGCCGAAGGGAATCGCGAGAGCTGTGTGACCCACGCTCCCCGCGATCAATGTCAGTACGAAAGGCGAGAAAGCGATAACCGTTTCAAAAGAACGTCCGTTTTCCGGGAGGGGGATGGGAGTTCTCGTCGCCCCTGCGCGCCAACGCGCGATCAGGAGCAACGCCGTCGGCGCAATGAAAAAAGCCATGCTGGCGCCAATGAATTGGAAGAAGCTGTTGGAAATGGCGCGATCACGCAAATCGATTTTCGTGGCCATATAGGCGAGGGGCTGAAAACCATCCCGGAAAAGCCAGATCACATGGGGCGTGAAGAGAGCGGCCGCGAGCAATAGCGATATGTAGGGCGCCGCCGAGGCGAAATAGGCTTTACGATTGTGATGCGTAAGCGTTGCTACGAAGCAACAGCCGATCAGGACCAGGCCGAAATATTTTGAGAGCAGCGCAAAGCCCGCCAGCCCGCCACAACCGATGGCGAAGGAGATCCGTCGGGTCTCGATGGACCGGACGAAGAAATACATGGTCCATGGCCAGATGGAGAGCAGGATTGTGTTGGCGTTGAAGCGTAGGGCGTTGAATTGATAGAAGGGCGTCAGCATCAACAGAAGAACGCAGAGCACACGCGTCCTTTGTCCGCAGAAGCGGCCCAATAGCGCATAGGCCCCGGCAAATCCGAGCGCGCCATTCAATTCCGAAAGCAGCCAGAAACACCAGTCCGTCTTTGGAAAGATCATGAACCAGAGGCCCGCGACCCAGGCCCAGAAGGGTGGATGCTTGTAATAGCCAAGCCTGAATTCGCGTCCCCATGCGTAGGCTTCAAGAGAATCGATATGAACGCCTGAAGTTGAGGATAGCTGCGCATAGGTGGCCCAGAACAATCCATAAGCGAGCACAAACCCGCAAATGATCAGAATATCCATGCGAACAAGGCCTGGCAGACGAAGAATCTCCCTCTGCATGGCGCGCCACAGTTCGCCAGCCAAGACGCGGTCGCTGGTGTGGCCTGATGGCTGGAGCAGGGACTCGGCGCTTCGCGAGAAATAGATCGAGCAACACAGGCTCGATAAAATGAAGCCCACGAGTGTCTGGTGGAAAGAGTTTCCCAATTCAATGATGCTCGGAAATTGAGGCTGGGCGAAGGCGACGAAGCCGAATATCAGCGCAAGAGCGGCGCAGAAAAGGCCGCCTGTGAGGTCAAACAGGATTGCTGAGGCGATCACCGGCATCAGGAGTTCGAACAGGCCCAGCGCATTGGGGACCGTGTCAAACTGCAGTTCGAACGAAAATATGCTTGTTATGACGAAGGTGATCGTCATGAACCTGATCGCATGCGGCGCTTTACGACAGGCGTTGACCACGCGCGCCATTGGCCCCACCCCTGTGAACAGGACCGATTTCGCCTGAGCCGCCCTAGCGATGTCGATCAGGATGGCTGGCATAAAGATGAGGCCAAAGGTGATGGCGGCATGGGTTGCAGGCGCGCCCTCAAAAATCGGAACGAGAGATGCGCAAATGGCGAAAAACCACGCGCCAAACCCAGCCCGGGGGGCGCTCAAGTTCCTGATCGGATATTCGGTGGAGGAAGCAGGGTCGTGGCTATGCAACGTCATTATGCAACAATCTCAAATTGATCGCAGGTTGACCATACGTCAAAGACCGTCCGATGATAAGGTGAATAGTCGATTTTTGGAGGGCGTGATCTCGTGACACTGTTTACGCTTGGGTAGTAGCGCTAGATTTGTCAAAGGCTTATCCGAAGGGCGCGTCTCATGTCTCCGACCTCGTTCATGACCGCAATGATCGCCCCGATCATGGTGGCCATTTGCTTGTTTTCTCGGCCGGGCCTGGCTGCGGATATGCGGTTTCGGCTGCTCCCCTTCGGCGATCCGGCCAAATGCGGGGAAAAATGCCCTCAAGTGATTGGCGCTGAGGGCGAAATCAAAAACGATATGCCGGCGAAGTTCATGGATTTCGTGGCCGCGAACATCGATGATTCGCGGGTGCGCAGCATCGTTTTCCTGCATTCGCCCGGCGGCGCGGTCGACGCCTCGATGCGCCTGGGGCGCATGTTTCGCAAGACCGGCGTGTTGGCGATCGTGGCGCGGATCGAGCCAGCGCAAGCGGGACAGGGGCCAGCGGTCAATCTGCCCGGGGCGCGTTGCTTTTCGGCCTGCGTCTATGCCTTCATGGGCGCCAAGAAGCGCATCGTGCCGCCCTCCAGTCTCGTGGGAATCCATCGTATGTTCTTTTACGATGACAGCCCCGACGTCGCTTCAGGTGGGACTACCGGCAAGCGCACCTTTGGTTCGGCGCGTTTCGTGGCCCAGTTAGCTGACTACGCCAGCGCCATGGGCGTAAGCAAGGATCTGATCTATACGGCCGAGAAGATCGATCCTGATCATGTCCACATCGTTACGCCCAGCGAACTGAAGCGCTGGCGTCTGGGTGGGCAGAATTACTGAAGCTCTGGCGCAGGCGCAAAAAAGCCTCCCTGCGAGCAGGGAGGCGGGTGGATGGCGCGGCCGTGAAGCCTGCCTCCTGTCACTCAAGCGGCGCGAAGGTTCGCAGCGGAGGACTTGCCGGTGCGCTTGTCGGCGACGAGCTCATAGGCGATTTTCTGGCCTTCGTTGAGCCCGCTCATGCCAGCCCGCTCGACGGCGCTGATATGGACGAACACATCCTTGGAGCCATCATCGGGCTGGATGAATCCATAGCCCTTCGTCGCATTAAACCATTTTACGGTTCCCGTAGCCATGGGAGACCCTTTCTTCGCACGTGTAGAGGAGCCGACCAGCAGCAAGCTGGACGACTATCGATCCGCTTTGGATGAAGGATAGCAATGCGCCGGACAAGATCACGGTGCGGGCCTAGCCAACGGCCGAAGTTTCGACCGGAGCAACATAAGCTTCCGACGCGAATAAAGCAATGGTGGTTCTGCAACCTTTTCTACACCTTCGCGTGACGAAAGCGGTTGCAGTTTCGAGCAAATTCAATTCCAAGGATCTGTAAACACTAGATTTGATAACACAAAAAAATTTTTATATTTATGAAAATACCAAATAAATTTATATAAATTTTCTGAAAAAAGTTTTATTTCTTCTATAAAGATTCAATAATTAAAATATTAAACCAAAATATTTTTAATTTATATTTTATTTTAATTATAAATATTTTTTATTTATCCGTATAAATACCCGATCTGCTTTCCGTCTGTGCGCCGGGGGCGGGCTTCCTTGTGCGAGATGATCTCGCCGGCCAGGCCATCGACCGCATCGCGTTGGGTTGGCGTCCACCGGCGAAGGTTATTCATGCCGCTCATGAGGCCCAGGCGCAGGATCTGGGTGTCGTCGCCGATCTTCACGAGATCAATCGAGGCGGGCCCGGCGGTGACCACATCGCCCGCCACGAGCTCCAGGGTCTTCCCTTCAAAGTCCTTGAAGGTAGCAAAGCCCCTGATGACACGGTACATCGTGACCTCCGCTTCGCCGAAATCATTGAGGTCTGCGGCGTCGCAAGCGCTCTTGGGCAGCAGCGATTGTCCGCGAGGGTCTGTCGCAATGATGTGACCCGTGACAAGGTGGCCGCTGGGCGCCTTGAGGCCGAGATCGCGCAGGTAAACAGTTGAGTCCGATTGGATGGGAACGCCGGGCGTCGCCTCGCTCAGGGGCTTGTAGAGGGCTTCCAGCGAGAGCGGATCCTGGACCCAGAAGCCTGCTCCGGCCGGGCGGTCATGCAAAGGGTGGCTCCAGGCGGTGCGGGCTGTTTCGTATTCGTTGATCTGCCCGGCGCCGACGATGGTCGGGTTCGGGAAGGTCGTTGGGTCCGTCACGAAGGCTTCGATGAATTTGCCGGAGTAGCCCATGGTCAGGGCGTCCGGCACAATGGATTGGGGCGTTTTGAGATTGTCGGCGGTCGACATTCCCGACCAGGTATAGAAGAGTTGGCGATGCACGATGGCGCTTTGCAGCATCACAGCGCCGGGGCCGACATAAAAGATGTTTCCGTCATAATCGAAGGTGAAGACGCCGGATGTCACCAGCACGAGCTGAAAGCCGCCTGGCGGCAGATGCAGATGGAAGTCCGTCGGGCCGGTGTCCTCCCGATAAATGGGCAGATTGGTCGCCACCTCATGAAGCAGGAAAGCTTCGTTATTGGCGTGAAAGCCATGTTCAGCCCGGTTATAAAGCGCCTGCGGCCGATAGCTCGCCTGATATTGGGCGTCGCCTTGGCGGTCGACCGCGACAAATTTCTGCTTGTTCAGGCGGATGGGCTCGCCGTTCGGATGGAGAAGACCAGCCAGTCGGGGGTTGGGCTGCATGAAATCCGCCATGTCATTTCTCCATCATAGCCTGTTCCAGCGACGTGTCTGTTTGCGTGAGGGAGACGCGCGAAAGTAAAGGATTGCGATGGGCCGCCTTTTCCCTAGCGCCGAGAATGACCGGCGATCCGATCAACGCCTATTGTTGGCCGATTGTGCGATGCACAATGCGATTTCGCAATGCCAAATAATGTGCAGGGGCCCCAAAAACTGCCCGATTTTTGGGAGTTTGGGGCGATCTTTGGACACTCAGGCGGGGCCGGGGAGCGATGACCCCGCGAGCGCCATGGCGAGGCTTTTCCTCATGTTGCCCTGAGTGCGTCAAAGGCGCGTTAGCCGCCTTTTGGGGCGCAATTGTCCTTTGATCTGTCACCCAATTCCACTGCGTGCGAGGGGCGAAGCGCCAGAGGGAGGGGAGCGACGGCGAAGGCGCGGCTTCAGCGCAGCCCATAACCGGCCAGACCGCGCGCCAGATTGATGGCGCTGGACAATTACCTGATTTCCAAGAGGAAATGGCGAGAGAGACGGGACTTGAACCCGCGGCCTCCGGCGTGACAGGCCGGCGCTCTAACCAACTGAGCTACTCCCCCGCAGAGCATCGGCGCCAGCGGCGCGTCAGATGCGAGAACTGCGGATTAAGGCAGGGGGAAGAGCTAGTCAAGGGCAATCCGTTGTTCTTTTCCCCAACTGCAGCGCCGAGGTGGAAAAATAGCTCCATGCCAGCGGAATTTCCCTCTTTGCTCCCATCATGATGGTGCGCCTCTTTGCACGCGCCTCGCTGGCCTGTAGGAAAGGGACCTATCCCCACGAGGCCCATCTTGGATCAGACGACATCTCAGAGCGCTGTTGCGCGCGAAGTCAGCCTTTCGCAGCTGTTCACGGGCTTCCTCATCATCGGCCTGCTGGGCTTCGGGGGGCTGGCCATGTCCGCCTATTATATAATTGTCGAGAAGCGGCGTTGGCTCGACAAGAAGGAATTCTCCGAACTCTTCGCCATCTGCTCGATTCTGCCAGGCGGCAATATCATGAACTGCACCATCATGATCGGAGCGCGCTACCAGGGAGCGCTGGGCTCGGTGGTCTCCATGAGCGCCCTTTTATTGATGCCTCTGCTGATTCTCATCGCCGTGGCCATGACCTATGACCATTTCTCCTATCTGCCCGATGTGCGGGCGGCCATGGGTGGCGCCGCCTCCGCTGCGGCGGGCCTGATTGTGGCGACCGCGACCAAGCTGGGGCTTGGGGTCGTCTGGCGGGCTGCGCCTATCGCCTTCGCGCTGACGACCTTCGTAGCCGTGAGCTTTTTCCGGGCGCCCTTGTGGCTGGTCATCCTGGTTATCGGGTCTTCTTCGATCCTGATGGCGAGCCGGATGGGGAAGCGCTCATGAAGGATGACGACGCGCTCTCTGGCCTTTTGATCATCTTCATTTCCTCCGCTTTCTTCTCGATGGGCGGCGCCAGCACTCTGATTCCAGAGTTTCACCGGCAGATCGTCGATCTCCACGGCTTCATGACCAGCCCCGATTTCGCCAAGACCGTAGCTCTGGCGCAGATCGCGCCGGGGCCCAATATGCTGATCGTGAGCCTGATTGGCTGGCAGGTGGCCGGGCTGCCCGGGCTCCTGGTCTCCACCTTCGCCATCGTGGTGCCGCCCAGCTGCATCGCCTATTTCAGCTGGCGCGGCATGGAGCGGCTGAAGGACGCAGCCTGGTTGAAGGCGGTGAAGGTGGGCCTCGCGCCGGTCGTCGTTGGTCTGATGCTCGCCTCGGGCACCATCACGGCCCGGGCCGCCAATCACGACGCCGTTGGTTACGGTTTGACGCTTTTTACGGCATTATTCATGCATTACATGAAACGAAATCCGCTTTGGGTGATTGGCTCCGGCGCTCTGGTCGGCGTGGCCGCCTATCGACTCGGCTTGATGGGCCTGGCCTGAGCCGTTTCGGCCCCGGCGCGGTCGGGGTCGATTTTCATCATGAACCGAAAAGGCGCCCCTGCGGCGAAGGTCCATCTTGCGCCATTATGTGCGCTGCGGTAGTGGTCCACACGTCGTGCGGGGCGGCGGTCGCCGTGGTCGTTCTGCGATCAGGTCGCAGTGTCTTCGTAAGGTCGTACGCTCTCCTCGAGCTTCCGGATGCTTAGATGCCGTCTTATTTGGAAGAGTATCTGCCTCTCGTGATCTTCATGGGCGTCGCCGGTTTTCTGGCCGCCGCCCTGCTGGTCGCTCCCTTCGTGCTGGCCTTCAAGGCTCCGGATTCGGAGAAGCTGTCGGCCTATGAGTGCGGCTTCAACGCCTTCGACGACGCGCGCATGAAATTCGATGTGCGTTTTTATCTGGTCTCGCTGCTCTTCATCATCTTCGATCTCGAGGTGGCCTTCCTGTTTCCGTGGGCGGTCGCGTTTAAGGATGTTGGGCTCTTCGGCTTCTGGTCGATGATCCTGTTTCTGGGCGTGCTGACGATCGGCTTCATCTACGAATGGCGCAAGGGAGCCCTCGAATGGGATTGAACCAGACCTTGTTCGCCCAGCAGCCGCAGGGCATCATCGACCCCAATACGGGCAAGCCCGTGGGCGCCAACGATCCCTTCTTCATGAGCCTGAACGATCAGCTCGCGGACAAGGGCTTCATCGTCACTTCCACGGACGACCTCATCAACTGGGCCCGGACGGGATCCTTGATGTGGATGACCTTCGGTTTGGCCTGCTGCGCCGTCGAGATGATGCAGATGTCCATGCCGCGCTACGACGCCGAGCGATTCGGCTTCGCCCCGCGCGCCTCGCCCCGTCAGTCAGACGTCATGATCGTGGCTGGCACGCTGACCAACAAGATGGCGCCGGCCCTGCGCAAGGTCTATGACCAGATGCCGGAGCCCCGCTACGTCATCTCCATGGGCTCCTGCGCCAATGGCGGCGGCTACTACCATTATTCCTACTCCGTCGTGCGTGGCTGCGACCGCATCGTGCCGGTCGACATCTATGTGCCGGGCTGTCCGCCCTCCGCCGAGGCGCTTTTGTATGGGGTTCTGCTCCTGCAAAAGAAGATCCGGCGTCTG
>CANGTC010000070.1 GCA_947456505.1 Beijerinckiaceae bacterium | reverse complement strand
TTTTTCACGGTTGGCGCCTCCAGCTTCGGCGGCGGCGTCACCGGCTGGATGCATCGCATCACCGTGGGGCAGAGGGGCTGGCTGACCAACGAGAAGTTTCTCGCGGGGCTAGCGCTGGGGCAGGTGCTGCCGGGCGCCAATGTCTCGAACATGGCGGTCTATATCGGCCAGGTCCTGCGTGGTCCGCTGGGCGCCTGTGTGGCCTTGCTGGCGGTGTTGACGGGCCCCTTCTTTCTGGTGATCGCCGTGGCGACGCTCTACGACGAGGCCATCAAGATCCCCGGCTTTCATTCGGCCATGGATGGCATTGCGGCGGCGGCGGTAGGCATGGTGCTGCGCATGGGAACCATGGGCGCCCTGCATGGCTGCCGCAAGGCGGCGCCGGCGGTGATCGCCCTGGGGGTCTTTGTGGCCATCGGCATCCTGCAATGGCCGCTGGCGCCTGTGGCCCTGGTGGCGGCGCCCCTCAGCGTGGCGCTGGCATGGCCCAGGGGGCGGCGCGATGCGTGACAACCCGCTCCTTGGCCTCACGGTCATCATCGTGCCCTTCTCGCTTCTGTCCATTGGCGGGGGACCCAGCATTTTCGCGCCCCTGCAACGCGAGGTCGTGGATGTCATGCAATGGCTCACGGCGCGCGAGTTCATCGATCTCTTCTCCATCGCCCGGGTCGCGCCGGGGCCGGGGGCCATGCTCACCACGCTCATCGGCTGGAAGGTCGGGGGCTGGGCGGGCGCCATTGTGGCGACCCTCGCCATGTTCGTGCCCGCCTCCATCCTCACCCTCATGGTGGCGCGGGTCTATGACCGCTACCGGGGCCGCGACTGGCATACGGCCCTGGAGGCGGGGCTGGCGCCTGTGGCGGTGGGCCTGATCTTCGCGGGCGCCATCTCCATCATTCGCCTGTCCGGCAACAGCATGCTCACCTGGGCGGCGGCTATGGGCGCTGGCGCTGTGCTGACCTTGCGGCCCAAGCTGCATCCCTTCGTGATGCTTTTTGCGGGCGCTGCGCTCTTCGTTGCGTCGGAAATTGCGGGGTTCTGGCCCATCGCCGCCCCCTGAGCTTTCCCCGCAGGCCGCGCTGGGCTATTCCAGACGCAGAATGCACAAACCCCTGGAGGACCCATGGACAGGATCGTGGTCGAGGACGTGAGCCTCGCAGAACTCAAAGCAGGCCTCGCGGACGGTTCCATCGTCCTCATAGACGTGCGCGAACCCAATGAATGGGACGCAGGCCGCATTCCCGGCGCGAGCCTCAACGCGCTCTCGGTCTTCGATCCGGCCGCTCTGCCCCCTGCAAAGCCCGGTCAGCGCATCGTGCTCCATTGCCGTTCCGGACGACGGTCCGTCACGGCGCTGGGGCTGGCGCAGGAGTCTGGCCGCATGGACATTCGCGCCCATTTCACTGGCGGCATGCTGGAATGGGCGGGAGCGGGCGAACAGGTCCTTACGGGCTGACAGGGGAGCGAGCGGCATGGATCTGGGACTGAAGGGCAAGCGCGCCATCATCTGCGCATCGAGCAAGGGCCTGGGCCGGGCCTGCGCCACGGCGCTCGCCGAGGCGGGCTGCGAGGTCGTCATCAACGGGCGCGACGCCGCCACTCTGGAGGCGACCGCCAAGGCCATCGCGCAGGCCACGGGCGCTCATGTAATCCCCGTCGCCGCCGATGTGGGCACGGCGGAAGGCCGCAAGGCCCTGCTGGCGGCGCTGCCGGAGGTCGACATTCTCGTCAACAACAACGGCGGCCCGCCGCCGAAGGATTTCCGCCAGCTCTCCCACGCCGACATGGTGGCGGGGGTGGAGAGCAACATGATCACGCCCATCGAGCTCATTCAGGGCGTGATCGACGGCATGGTCGCCCGCAAGTTCGGGCGCATCATCAACATCACCTCGGGCTCGGTGAAGATGCCCTTGCCCCAACTCGATCTCTCGTCGGGCGCCCGCGCGGGCCTCACGGCCTTCGTGGCGGGCGTGGCGCGGCAGGTGGCGGGGTCCAACGTCACCATCAACAGTATCCTGCCTGGCGCCTTCCTGACCGACCGGCTGCGCACCATAGCGGCGGGCGCCGCCAAGGCGCAGGGAACCACCGCTGAAGAGGTGCTGGCGGCGCGCACCAAGACCATCCCCGCCGGGCGCCTCGGCGACCCGCAAGAGTTCGGCCAGCTCTGCGCCTATCTCGCCAGCGTCCAGGCCGGCTACATCACCGGCCAGAATTTCCTCATCGACGGTGGAACCTTCCCGGGCGCGTTCTAGGGGATGCTGGCCGGAATCGCCTACAAGATCGCCTCCACCTTCGTTTTCGCCTGCATGATGGCGATCATGAAGGGCCTGTCCCATTATCCCGTGGGCGAGTTGGTGGCCTTCCGGTCCTTCTTCGCGCTGATTGTGCTCGTGGTCTGGCTGACGCAACGCGGCGAGTTTCCGGGCGCCCTGCGCACGCGCCGCGTCGGCGGGCATTTGCTGCGCTCGCTGGCGGGCACGGGCAGCATGACCTTGAATTTCGGCGCTTTCGCCTTTCTGCCGCTGGCCGACGTGACGGTGGTTGGCTATGCGGCGCCGCTCATCATCGTGATCCTCGCCGCCATCTGGCTCGGGGAGCGGGTGGGGCCGGGGCGCTGGTTCGGGGTGGCGCTGGGCTTTGTCGGCGTCGTGGTCATGCTGTGGGAGCATCTGGGCGCGGGCGATCAGGGCTTTTCGCGCGGCGCCATCGGGGCCTGCATGGCGCTCGCCGCCGCCTTCTGTGTGGCGGTGGCCATGATCCAGACGAGCCGTCTGGTGCAGTCCGAACATATGGGCGCGGTGGTATTCTATTTTCAGTTCACGGCGGGCTGCATCGGCCTGCTGATGATGCTGGTGGGCGCCCTGTGGCCCTCGTCCTGGCCACTGGCCTCCGCCATGCAGAGCCTCGCCTGGGTGACGCCGAGCGAGCCCTCCCATTGGGTCTTGCTGATCGGCGCGGGCCTTCTGGGAGGCCTCGGCCAGATCCTCATGACGCGCGGCTATGTGCTGGCGGACGCCTCCGTCATCGCCTGTTTTGAATATGTCTCGATGATCTGGATCCTGGCGCTGGGCATGGTCTTTCTGGGGGAATTTCCCACTCTTACCGTGCTGCTGGGCGCGGCCATCGTCACCGTCGCGGGGTTGCTGGTGATCTGGGGCGAGAAGAGCAAAAAATTTCTTTGATCGGCGCTGATGTGGGCCATTTCCCCTGTGGGCAAGTTTCATTCTGTTCTGTATAAAGAACGGAAGTGGAGCATCCAGCAAACAGTGCGGGCGAGTTTATGGGCGTTGAGGGTAAGGATAAAGCCAAGGCTCTGGAGGCCGGCGCTTTCGCGTTGTCGGGCCAACTGGGCCGCGCGGTGATGCGCCTGCGCAAGGCGCACAGCATGTCCCTGTCCGAACTCTCAGACCACTCCGGCGTCGCCAAATCCATCATCAGCCAGATCGAGCGCAACGAGACCAACCCCACGCTGGCCACCATCTGGCGTCTCGCGCAGGCGCTGGACGTCTCCATCGACCGGGTCCTGCAGGGCTCCGAGGATGAGCCCTTCATCGAGAAATCCACCCGCAACGAGACGCCGAACCTCGTCTCCGAAGACGGCAAATGCCACCTCGCCATCATTGGCTGGATCAAGACGGTGGAATGGCTGCAATGGTACATGTTCAGCGCCGAGCCGGACGGGGTGCTCGCCTCCGAGCCCCACCAGCATGGTTCGGTGGAATGCCTGTCGGTGCTGGAGGGCGAGCTGGAGGTCGAGGTGGCCGGCGTGCGCGAAACCGCCAAGGCGGGCGAGACGCTGCGCTACCGCTGCGACCGCCCGCATGTGATCCGCAACCTCTCCAGGGAACCGGCGCGCGCCACGATGGTCTGCATCCTGCGCGCGGCGGTGATGGAGTAGGGCTCAGGCCGCCTTGCCGCCCTGTTTGCCCGGCTGCTCCCCGGTCTGCCCTTGTGCAATCTGCGCCTTGGGAGCGCCAGCCTTGATTTCGATGGTCTTTTGCTGCTGCTTTAGAGCGGCGGGTTTCTTCACGCTCAGGTAGAGCACGCCATTTTCGAAGCTGGCCTCCACCGAATCGGCAGGCGGTTCGAAGGGCAGGTCGATGGCCCTGCGGAAGGAGCCTAAGCTGCGCTCCATCACATGCCAGCCTTTTTCTTCCTTTTTGGTCTCATGCTTCTTTTCGCCTGTCAGCACCACCCGCTTGCCCTCGATGGCGAGCTTGATGTCTTTCTGGTCCACGCCCGGCAGTTCGGCGGTGATCTCGATCTGTCCATTGGTCTCCGCCACATTGATGGCGGGAACCCGAAGCCCGCCTTCGGTCATGGGCATGCGCTGGGCGAAATCACTGAAGAGTTCATCTATCTCGCGCCGCATCATCCGAAAGGGGTCGGCGATGTCCGGGCCGGTCCACAGACTGGGAAATCTCATGACATGCTCCTGATGCTCTGAGTCAGCTCCCCATTGAAAATAAATACTGATTTTCGTTTTTTGGCTCTGATCTGAAACAAGGACGCGCACTCGCCAGCCACAAAAAAAACCGCCCCGAAACGGCAAGCCGTGGGGGCGGTTGAGGTGGTTCCAGAGAATCGCGGGAGGGTTGCGATCTCCAGAGCGCTCACTTAAGAGCTGAAAGGTGAATAGCCCAAGCTTTTGCCCTTGGCAACGCAAAAATCGAAAAATCTCAATTAATAGGATTTTATCAAAATTTCGTGTGGTCAGCCGCCTTTACCGTCCGCTGTGTTCGGGCACCTGAGGCTTGGCGCCGAAGATCAACTGCTGGGGGTTCTTCTCCAGCGATTTCACAGCCCGGTTGATCTCCTCGAGGGTCCGGCGTCCCTCGGTCGCCAGAGCCTCGTACTGGCGCAGACCTGGTCCGGTGAACTGTTTGACGCTGGTGGCGATTTCCCGGGTGCGCACCTCCAGGTTGTCCGCCAGCTTGCGCATGGACTTGGCCGCGTCCGCCACATCGTCGAAGAGGCCCGGGCTCCCCGATGGACCCAGCAGGCCGTCAAGCTTGGCCGATGCGCCATTGAGGCGGGCGGCGAGTTCCCGCGTGTCCTTCATGATGGCGTCGATATTGCCGCTGTTGCGGTCAAGCGTCTCCACGAAGGGTTTCAGGCTGCGGCCCACATCCGCCAGCGTCGCGGTGAATTCCTGCAGGCCCGAGGAATTGTCGGCGAGGGTCCTTGAGAAGGAATCGACGTTTTTCAGGATGCTGCTGATGGTGCCCGCATTCTCGTCCACGAGCCGGTCGGTCTTGTCGAGCATCTTGTCCAGCTTGCCCGAGAGGTTCTGCATGGTCTCCAGAATGTTCTGGAAATCCGACCGGTCTGCGATGATTTCAGGTGGGGCCGCGTCCTTGCTGACGTGTTCGGTGGCGGTAGTCGAACCGCCCGTCAGCGCCACCGAGGCGACTCCGGTGAGGCCCTGATATTCGAGGCGGGCGCGGGTGTCGGTCTTCACGGGGGTGCGCGGGTCCAGCTCCACCAGGGCGTAGACGAAGGAGGGGTTGTCGGCGAGATCGATCTTGGTCACCTCGCCCACCCGCAAGCCATTGAACAGCACCTGCGCGCCGCGTGAGAGACCCGAGACCGAGCTGGAGAAGACCACGCGGAACACCTTCCGGTTCGCGGGCTTGTCCCCGCCGGAAAACCAGAACACGAAGCCGAAAGCGCCCGCCAGCACGGCCAGCGTGAAGGCGCCGATCAGGGCGTAATTGGCTTTGGTCTCCATAGGCTTTCCACTCCGGGCAGGACGTGACCCTCGCAGCGATTCATAGCGCTTTCAAGGCGCCGCTTTGTTGGAAGCTGGGGGCGCCGCAAACCGCAGCGCCCGTTTTCCATGAAAATAGGAGCGCACCCAGGGATGCTCGCAGGCGAGCATCTCCTGCAGCGGCGCCACCGCGACGACCTGGCCCTCGGCCAGCGCCGCGATCCGGTCGCAGATGGAATAGAGGCTGTCGAGATCATGGGTCACCATGAAGACTGTCAGCCCCAGCGTCTTCTGCAAGGTGGCGATGAGCTCGTCGAACTCCGCCGCGCCAATGGGATCGAGGCCCGAGGTCGGCTCGTCCAGAAAAAGGATCTCCGGATCCAGCGCCAGCGCGCGGGCCAAGGCGGCGCGTTTGATCATGCCGCCCGACAACTCCGATGGAAATTTTTCGGCGGCGTCTGGCCGCAGGCCCACCATGGCGATCTTCAGCCGCGCCAGATCATCCATCAGCCCTTGTGAGAGGTTGAGATATTCGCGCATGGGGGCTTGCACGTTTTGCAGCACGGTGAGGCCCGAGAAGAGCGCGCCTTGCTGAAACAGCACGCCGCAGCGCCGTTCCACCGTTTGTCGCTCGCGCGGGCTCAGCGCATCCAGATCCTCTCCGAAGACCTCGATCCGTCCGGCCCTCTTTTGCGCCAGTCCGAGAATGGCGCGCATCAACACTGATTTGCCGGCGCCCGAGCCGCCGACGAAGCCGAGGACCTCGCCGCGTCTGACCTCAAGATCGAGGCCGCGCAGGATCAACCGCGAGCCAAATCCCAGGTCAAGGCCGCGCACCCTTATGGCGACCTCCTCTGGCGCGCGGGGCTCTGTGCGAAGGGGGCGGGGCGTGTCGCTCATATCAGTATTTGATCGCTGCGAAGAACATGGCGAAGAGGCCATCGACCACAATCACCATGAAGATGGATTTCACCACCGAGGCGGTGACGCGTCGTCCCAGAGACTCCGCCGACCCCTGCACCGCAAAGCCTTCCACGGCGGCGATCAGCGCGATCATCGCGGCCATGAAGGGCGCCTTGATGAGCCCGACCAGAAAGGTGTTCAGCTGAATCACATTCTGCAAGCGCGACAGAAAAACGTCCGGGCTTACGCCGCCATAGCCCCAGGCCACCACCAGCCCGCCGGATATCGCCGCCATATCCGCCACGAAGGTCAGCAAGGGCAGGGCGATCAGGAGCGCGAGGAAGCGCGGCACGATCAGCACCTCCACCGGATCCATGCCCATCACCCGCAGGGCGTCGATCTCCTCGCGCATTTTCATGGAGCCGATTTCGGCCGTGATGGCCGAGCCCGAGCGCCCAGCGACCATGATGGAGGTGAGCAGCACCGCCAGCTCCCGCAGCACAAGGATGCCGATGAGGTCCACCGCGAACGTCGCCGCGCCAAAGCGCTGCAATTGAAAGATGCCCTGCTGGGCCACGATGCAGCCCACCAGAAAATTGATCAGGGCGATGATCGGCACGCCCTGCAGGCCGAAGGCCTCAAGGTGAAAAACCACGGAGGTGGTGCGCAGCCGCGCGGGCTTGAAAAGGATCCGCAGGGAGGCGGAGATGATCTGCCCCAGAAACACGAGGCCATCGGCAAGGTCGCACCCGACGCCGGCCACCGCCACGCCCACGCCCGACAGCAGATTCACAATTGTCGATCCGCGCGGCGCCGCCACGGGCTCAAAGGTGCGATGCCGCGCCTCGACCAGCAGGATCTCCTGTTCCGGTCGCGCGCCCTCAAGCCGGGCCTGTCCGCCGAGGCCCACAACGGCGGCGCGCGCACGATCAATGAGCCATGCGCCTGCTGTGTCCATGGCCTCTACGGTGGACAGATCAATCACGATCAAAGGTCGCTCAGCTACGGCGCGCAGCAAGGCGTCGGCCTGCGCCTCAAGTTGGGGCGCCTCGACAGTCCAGCGCCCGCTCAGGCGCAGTTTCAGGCCGTTTGCGAGTGGCTCTGTCGCGAAGGAGGGATGCTCGGTCATTCAGTCGCCTGGCTGGCGGCCACAGGGCCTGCTTCTTCTCTTAAGCCCAACGCCCTGCGCAAGTCGAGCCGGAGCCGATTGGGCGCGCGGACGTTTGCCTTTATAAACATCAAATCGGGGAGGTCAGGATGTCATCAACGCAGGCGCGGCGCCTCAACGTGAGCGTGGATCGGTTCGATCTCGTCGCGCCCTTCGTCATCTCGCGCGGCGCCAAAAGCGTAGCGGAGGTTGTGACTGTCACTCTGGAGGAGGGGTTGTTTCGCGGGCGCGGCGAATGCGTGCCCTATGGTCGCTTCGGCGAGACCCTTGGAAGCGCTGTGGCGGCCATAGAGGGGCTTCGGGGCGCTCTGGAGGAGGGGCTTGATCGGGAGACGTTGCAGCGTCTATTGCCCGCTGGCGCGGCCCGCAACGCCATCGACTGCGCCCTGTGGGATCTCGAGGCCAAGCGGCTTGGCGTGCGCGCCTATGAAATGGCGGGGCTGCATCGCATGGCGCCCGTGGTCACCGCCTTCACCATTTCCGTGGGTCCCCCGCAAGCCATGGCGGCGCAGGCGGCGCAGCATGGGGACAAGCCCCTGTTGAAGCTGAAGCTGGGCGGGGCGGGCGATGAGGCGCGGCTTGCAGCCGTGCGCGCAGCCGCGCCCCATAGCGATCTCATCGTAGACGCCAACGAGGCCTGGCGGCCTGACGATCTGCCTCGCCTCTTCGCCGCCTGCGAGGCTGCTGGCGTATTGCTGATCGAGCAGCCCTTGCCGGAAGGGCGCGACGAGGCGCTGATCCAGCGCCCGCGCACCATTCCCGTCTGCGCTGATGAGAGCATCCATGATCGGGCTGGCCTCGCCGCCCTGCGCGAGCGGTACGATCTCATCAACATCAAACTCGACAAGACCGGCGGCCTGACGGAGGCCCTGTTACTTGCTGGTGAGGCGGAGCGCCTGGGCTTTGGCCTCTTTCTGGGATGCATGGTCGGCACGTCGTTGGCCATGGCCCCCGCGCTGCTGCTGGCGCCCCGCTGCCGCTTCGTCGATCTCGACGGCCCATTGCTTCTGGCGCAGGACCGCAGCCCGCACCTCGTCTACGAGGAATCTGTGATCCAGCCCTTCGGCCCGGAGGTTTGGGGGTGATCTATTCGGGGGAAATGGCGTGCTATGGGGGAGGAGGGCGCTTGCATCCCTTGCGCCTGTGTTATCCTGATAAGGCGACGTCCCTGTTTGGGCCCTGAATTTTTTCTGGAGTGTCCAGTGATCCCAGATGTGTCCATGATCCGCCGCCGGTTTCGCGCGATCATGGCCATGCGCATGCCTGGGGCGCCACGAATTGCAGCTCTGGCCCTTAGTTTGGCCCTGCCGCTCGCGGGATGCGCCAGCAGCCCCCCGGCGACTTATGATCTGTCCGCGAACGCCTCAGCACGGCCCGCCCGCGCTCTGGGCGCCCAGGTGGTCGTGACAGAGCCCGTCGCCACCGCGCCGGGGGATTCGGACCGCATCGTGGTGCGCCCGACGCCGGATACCTTCGCCACCCTCAGCGGCGCGCAATGGACCGAACGCCTGCCCCGCCTCATTCAGACGCGGCTTTTGCAGAGCTTCGAAAACGCCCGCTTGCTGCGCTTCGTCAGCCGACCTGATGGGCGCGTGGTCGCGCAATTTTCGCTCAACACGGAGATACGTCGGTTTGATCTGGATTTGAGCCGGCGCGCAGCCTTGGTGGAGATCTCCACCAAGCTGGTGGAGGAGGGCGCAGGGCGCATCGTCGCCGCCAAAATCTTCAGCGCCCGCGCCCCAGCCACGGGTGAGGATGGAGCCTCCATCGCCGCCGCCCTCGACGCCGCTTTGCGCGAGGTCATGGGCCAGATCGTCCTTTGGACGGCGGGGCGGGTGTAGGGCTGATCCGGGCGAAGGGGTCGCCATAGCAAGCTCTCAATAAAAAAGGCGCAGTCCGAAAACTGCGCCTTTTGATTACTCTGTGGCAGGCTCCTATTCGATGCGGCCGGAGGCGTGGGCCAGCATGGTGTAGACCTTGCCCTGATTGGAGACGAGATAGGCGCGCCCCAGCGTGCCGTCGCGATCATCGCGCGCCACATCCGTCAGCACCCGCTCGAACTCCTGAGTGTAGCGATCGACGGTCGCACGGAAATCAGCGTCGCCCGCATAACGGCGGCGGATCTCGTCGAAGGTCTGTTGGCCCTGGCCGATATAGATCCGGCGCGAGAAGGCGTTGCGCTCGTTGCGGTAGAACCGGTCCCAGGCGTCGACCAGAGCCGCGTTGTCCACCATGCGCGAGATGCCATCGGCGATGGAGTCGAGCGAGGCGGCGCCGCTGCGGGTCGGAGCCTTCAGGCCCGCCGCGCCGGACAGGGCGCCCTGCGCGGGCTCGGCTTCATCCTTGGAGGCGCGAGCGAGGAGGTCGCTGAGCCAGCCCGGGCCGCGTTCAGGCGAGGCCGACCAGCCAGGTGCGCTCTGGCGCCGGGGGCGGGCGGGCTCTTCCACCATGAGGGGCGCCGCCGGAGCTGCGAAGTCCGCCGCGGGCATTTGGGGTTTCTCAACCGGGCGAAGAGGCTCCATGCGCGGCGCCTCAACCCGAGGCGGCTCCATGCGGGGAGCTTCCATACGCGGGGGCTCCATGCGAGGCGGCTCGACGCGCGTCGGCGTGTGAACGCTTGGTTCGGCGATGTCGAGGTTGCGGCTGGAGCGCTGCACCACCTCGTTCAGATCGCCGAGCGCCTTGATCTGCTCGGCCACGACGCGGCGCATGGCGGCCGCCTGTTCGGTGGTGTCGCGGGGCAGATCAGCGGCGCCGCGTTGCACTTCATCGCGGGCGAGATTGATCTCGCGCTGGATTTCCTGAGCTATGCCGCGCATCTCGGTCGCGGAACTGCGGAAGCGCTCCAGCGCCTGACCGAAGAGCTGCTTGATGTCGTTGTTGGCCATCTCGATTGCGGACTGCATCGTATCGATGGTGGCCTCGCGCTCTTTGGAGGTCTCGCTCCGCAACATGGCGAACTGCTCGGCGAGTGTCGCCACGATGTTCTCGCTGGAGCGGGACAGCAAGGCGCCGATGTCCTGCGCTCTGGCCTCGGCCTCCTGGAACGCGCCTTCGAGCAGATGACGCTCCCGTGTGGACTCGGAGCGCACGATGGCGAGCTGTTCAGAGAGGATGCCGACCACATTTTCGCTGGTGCGCGAGAGCAGGGTGCGAATGTCGCGCGCGCGGTTCTCCGCATCCTGGAAGGAGCCTTCCAGTTGCTTATTGAACTCCTTGGTGACCGCGTCGATCTCTTCGGTCTTGTGCTCAAGACCCATGAGCAGATCGTAAATGGCGCGGCGACGGCCTTCGAGGTTTGCGTCCAGCTCCTGCTGGGTGCGGTTGAGGTCGGCCAGAACATGCGCAAGCTCGGCGTTGTGGCTGCGCATCTGCTCGCCGAGCTGGTCGATACCGGAGAGCGTGTTGGACGCGGTCTGGTTGAGCGTGTTGACCTGAGTGGACACCGCTCCCAGCGCGCCTTGCAGACGCGACACGCTGTCGTTGAGCGACCCGTCGATGCCGCTCAGATTTTCGTCGGTGTACTGGATCAGGTTCTTCAGGCTTGAGCCGGTGGTCTCCAGCTTCGACAGGGTCGCCAGGAACTCGGTTTCGAGCTTCGCGCCCAGCGTCATCATGCTGTGCGCCGAATTCGTGGCGCTCTGCTCGATCGCTTCGCGCAGGGTGTTCGATGTGGCGCTGGCGACTTCCAGCAAGCCGTCCGACGTCGTCGTGATGGCGTCGGTGAACTGGTTTTGCTTGTCGCTGAGGTGGCTGATGATCGCGTTGGCGCGGCTCTCGATCGTATTGGTGACGACCTCGCCCAGCTTGATGACCTCGCCGGAGAGGTCCGTCCCCGTCGTGGTGACGGTGGCGAAGGTCTCCAGCATTTTGCGGGACGTGGATTCGAGAAGCTCGTGCAGTTCGTGGGCGCGCGATCCCATGTTCTCATTGACGGACTGACTCGCCGTCTCCAGCGTCTCGTGAATGAGGCGCGCGTGTTCGCTGATGGTTTCGAAGATCCGCGACGAGCGATCATCCAGCGAGCCTGCGCCCGCGTCGATGGCGCTCTGCAGCTCTCCAATCCTCAGGGACAGGGTCCTGTTCAGCTCGTCGATGTTGACGGACAGTTGCGCCTCAAGGGTGCCGGGGCTCAGCAACTCCTTGATCTCGCGGATGGCGTCGCCAATGCGGCGGGTCATATCGAAGGCGCTGCCAGCCAGCGTCTCGGAGAGCGACTTCGACCGGGAGTCAAGACCAGTCTCGATCCGCTCGACGAGGCTTTCGATGGCGTTCGAGACATTTTGCGTGCGCACAGACGCCCGCAACTCGAATTCGTCGATTTGTTTGTCGAACACCGCCGAGACTTCGCGGGAGCGCGCGCCAAACTTCTTGTCGAAGGCGTCGCCTTCCTTCGTGATGATGGATTCGAGCGTGGAGATTCGGCTGGTGATCTCGGAGCCCAACCGATCGGTTTGGCCGGAGATCTTGTCGGCGAGCATGTCGCTGAGTTGCTCGACGCCCGCCTTGAAGTCGACGGCGCGCGAAGCAAGGCTCTCCGACAGGCGTTCCGAATGAACGGCCATGGCGGAGATGATCTCGTTCGTGGCGTCTGCGAAGTTGGCGCCGTCGGCGGCCGCATGTTCTGCGAGCGAGTCGCGCAGGTACTGGCGATGCGTTTCGAGCTGGCTGTTCAGATACTGATGAGCAGCCTCGATTTCCTCGCGCGTCGCGGCGACATGACCCGTCAGGTCGTTGGCGACGCGAGTGCTGATCTCCAGCAGATCCTGTCCCGTCGAGGACAGTTTCGTGCGAGCCAGGTCGGTTTGCTTGTCCACCAGACCCGCAAGATGTTCGCCGGCCGCCATGAGTTCCTGGCTGCTCGCCTGAATGGCGGCGTGAACGGCGTCGATGCGTTCGCCAATAACCTTGGCCACATCGTCTCCCGCTTCAATGAAGCCGGCGCGCGTATCCATGAGGGCTTCGCGCACGGAGGTCATGTTGTCCAGCAGCGTCGCGGTTATCATTTCGCTGGCCTGCGTGATGTCCGCTTGCTGTTGCAGGAGGGAAGCATGCGCACTCTCGGTCTGCTCGAGCAGAGCTGCTTGCGCGGCTGTCGTCTGCTCGTTGAGAGCGGATTGCACAGCCATCGTCTGCTCGGTGATGGCGGATTGCATGGCCGTCGTCTGCTCATTGAGAGCCGCCTGGGCGGCTATCGTCTGCTCATTGAGGGCGTTCGTTGCGGCGGCCGTCTGTTCATTGATCGCGCTGGATATCTGCTCACCGGCTTCAGAGACGAACTGCTGGGAGAAGGCCAGGGTCTCGCGCAGGTTCGCGACGCTGTCATTGAAGGACGCTGCGAGCTGTTCGGAGCTTTCCGAGATCGAAACCTGCGAGTTGTCGAGAATTTCGCGCAGGGCGACGGTGCGATGCGCGATAGCGGATTCGACATGGGATGTCGCTGACAGGATGCTTTCGCGCGACGTGTTGATGAGTTTCGTCGCAGCGTTGGCGCGCGCGTCCACCGCCACGCCCAGCTCCGTCGTGGCCTCGCCAAGGACCCTTTGCGCATCGACGATGGCGCCGCTGAGGGAGGTCCTGGTTTCTTCAAGCCTTGACGTGAGCGTTTCGTTGGCGTTCGCGAGTGTGGCCTCCACTTGAGCGGAAGCCTCCTGGAGGCCGTCACGAGACGAGGCGATGACGTTGACGATCGCGGTCGTGCGCTCGTCGACGACGCTGGCGAGTTCGCTGCTTGTCTCGAAGATCTGCGCGCGAGCGGAGCTGGCCGCCTCGTCGAAGGCGGCCTTGCCCTCTTCCAGAGTTGAGCGCAGCGAATCATGGGCCAGCGAGAGAGTGGATTCAACCTGGGTCGCAATCTCCACGACGCCTTCGCGCGAGGCGGCGACGGCGCTGGTGATCAGTTTCGTCCGGGCCTCGATCTCAGATTTGAATTCGTCGCTTGTGGCGACAAGGATGCCGCGCGCGCTGTCGAAGGCCGCCGAGATGGCGTTGGTGGCGACATGCGTGCGTGTGTCGATTTCGTTCTTGAGATCGTCGCTGGCGGCGACCAGAACGTCGCGCGCGCTGTCGATTGTTTGGGCGAAGATGACCTTGCCTTCATCAAGTTTCGACTGCAGCTCGTTATTCGCCAGCGCGAGTTCGTCTTTGGTCGCCCTGATGGCTTCTTGAACGGTTGAGCTGCGCTCTTGCAACAATGAATTGATATGGCTTCCGGTTTCAGCCAGATCCTCGCGCGATGCGCTGAGGATGTCGTGGAGACGGTTCATGTTGTCGGACAGAGCGTTCTCGATCACCGAGCTGGCGACGACCAGATCGCCGCGGGCGCGTCCCGTCACGTCTTCGAACTCGCGGTTGCGCGCGGCGAAGAACTCGTCGAATTCGCGGTTGCGCGCGACAAACAGATCCTCGAAATCCTTGTTGCACCGGCTCAAGGTCTGACTGGCGGCTTCGAAGATTGAGGTTGCGTGTTTTGTCTGCTGCTCGATCAGCAAAGCGAGCTGATCGCCCGAGGCGGCGAGAGTGTTGCTCAGCTCTCCGCCATTCACGATGATGGAATTGTGAACGCGTTCGCTCGCTTCATCGAAACGCATCACCAGTGTTTCGCTGCGTTCGGAAATCGTCTCCGCCACACGCATCGCGGCGCTGTCGATGCGCTCGCTGAGCATGCCGGAGCAGGCTTGCAACTGCAGTTCGACGGCTTGGGCGCGCTCCTCCATGGTCGACGTGAATTGCTTCGTCGAATCGAAGAGGCGCGTGGTCAGGGTTTCGCCTGTATCGGTCAGCTTGTTGATGAAGCCTTCGCCCTGGGCGCTCATGGTGCGGACCAGCGCTTCGCCGGTTGTGCGCAATTGGCGGGCGAGCTCCTCGGCCTGGCCTTCCAGCAGGGTGTTGATCTGGGCCCCTGCGTCGTTCACATGTTCGGTGATGCGCGATCCCGCTTCCACGACCTCGCGGGAGATCGTTTCCTGGGCGTTGGCGACGGACTGGCGCACGCGGTCCGCATTGGCCACGATGGCCTCGCGTTCGGAGGCGAGCTCATCGATGAGCGTGCGCATGCGCCGCTCGTTGTCGGCATAGGACCTCTCGAGGTTGGAGACCTCGGTGTGCACCATCAATTCGAGTTCGCCAGCGCGCGCCAGCGCACGTTCCACGCCATCGCCCATGGAGGCGATTTCACGGCGGATCGCCTGCGACAGGATCATCACCTGTTCGGTGCTGAAGCTGCCGGGGTCGGCGAGGCGGATGGCGACTTCGCTCATGGAGCGGGCCGTATGGCGCATTTCCTGAAGGCGTTGGGACAGGGATGCGACGATAAAGAAGAAGGCGACCGGCCCAAAGGCGGCGAGGGCGAGCATGGCCATTTCGGACTGACCCAGACCGTGGCTCCTGGCGCCAGCGGCGTAGACGCCGACCATCCCCAGCCAGCCAGCGGAAATAAGGCTGGCGATGACATAGCCTGTACGCTTGGGACGATATTGCAGGGTTTGCAGGATCTGGCCGACGGAGCGGCGGTCGTCATTGGCGGGTTTGCTGGAGGGACTGACCGGCGAGGGTTCCGGATCGACCCTGCGCCTGACAGGCTCGTCATAATTGAGGCGTCTCGCAAGGTCTTGCGCGTCGTCGATCTTGGGCATGCGCGATGTTTCCGCCTTGCCAGTCTGGGGCGAGAGATTGAGGGCTTCTTCTATGGCGGACAGGGTTGCGTCCGAAGCGTCCGTGTTGACGTCTGCGCCCATCATGGGATCGATCCGGGCACGCAAGGCGCGGATGCGGTCCTCCACGGGGGGGCCCTCGGCATCATCCGTGGCTTTGGGTTGTATCGCCATATCAAACCGCCTCACTTGAAAAGACGCATCTGTCGCCGAACGTGGCGACCCCCGCGAGAAACCAGGGTGGCCGTCCGATGACTCGCTTCTTAACCAACTGTAAATGTACCTGCCAGCCGTGAGAAATGAAACCGGGGGGAACGGTTAAACACAAACGTCGTTAACGCGGCGGTGACCATTTGAACCGATTCTTTCCCGGCGGCATGATTTCATGTCCCGCAACCTCACTGAGCTGTTCTGAAAAAGCAAGCTTAACCATGTACTTAGCTGTTGATTGCTGATTTCTGTGGGTTTCTCCCGCATGCTGTTCCCCCGATTTTCAACGGCTTTGGCCCCGGGGAACGCGTGGATGGCCTCGCCAAGATGGGTTCACTTTTGATATGAGGGCTCGCGGCAAGGCCGTCCCTTTTCCGCGCGATCCCGCGCCTCGCGAGTTAACCTGATGACAAAGATCACTTTTATCGACGCCGCTGGTCAATCCCGCACGGTTGATGCGGAAGACGGCTCCACGGTCATGGAGACGGCGCTCAAGAATGCAGTCCCGGGCATTGAAGCGGAATGCGGGGGCGCCTGCGCCTGCGCCACCTGCCATGTTTATGTAGATGACTCCTGGGTCGAGAAGCTGCCCAAGGCCGAACAGATGGAAGAAGACATGCTCGACTTCGCTTTCGACGTGCGGCCATCGTCCCGCCTGTCCTGCCAGATCAAGGTCCGTCCGGAGCTGGACGGCCTCACGGTCACCACGCCAGAGAAGCAGGGCTGAGGGCATGGATGTAATCACAAATAAAATTTGTGATTACATTTTCTTCCCATAAATCCTTTGTTGAATTAAAAGGGCTGCGGCGGACTTGCTACGCGCGGCTGCCCGACGGGCTGTCGGCGCCGACGGCTCGGGATCATCGGACATAACGGAACAGGACATCATGAGCGAGATCATCAAGACGGACGTCGTGATCGTGGGCGCAGGTCCCACCGGCCTCTTCGCCGTGTTCGAACTGGGCCTGCTGGACATCAAGTCCCATCTCATCGACATCCTGCCCAAACCCGGCGGCCAATGCGCCGAGCTCTACCCGGAAAAACCCATCTACGACATTCCCGGCTTCCCCATGGTCACGGGGCAGGGGCTTGTGGATAATCTGTTGCAGCAGATCGAGCCCTTCGGCCCCACCTTCCATTACAACGAGATGGTCGAGGGTCTCGAAGTCTTGGGCACGCCCGAGGCGCCGGCCTTCCGTGTGCGCACCGATGGCGGGAAGGTATTCGAGACCAAGGCTGTCATCGTGGCGGCGGGGGGCGGCTCGTTTCAGCCCAAGCGCCCGCCGGTGGCCACCATCGAGACCTACGAGAACAAGTCTGTCTTCTACGCTGTGCGCAAGATGGAGGATTTCCGCGACCGCACGGTGCTGATCGTGGGCGGCGGCGACTCGGCGCTGGACTGGACGCTGAACCTGCACCCCATCGCCAAGCGCATCATCCTCATGCATCGCCGCGATGATTTCCGCGCCGCGCCCCATTCGGTCAACGCCATGCGCGAGCTGGTGGCCAGCAAGCAGATGGATCTGCTCATCGGCCAGATCGCGGGCCTCAAGGGCGAGGATGGCCAACTCAGCGCGGTCACCGTCAAGACCGCCGAGGGCGTGACGGATGTGGCCTGCGACCGCATGCTGCCCTTCTTCGGCCTGACCATGAAGCTCGGCCCCATCGCCGACTGGGGCCTGAACCTGCATGAGCAGCTGGTGCCCGTGGACACCGAGAAGTTCGAGACCAACGC
>CANGTC010000069.1 GCA_947456505.1 Beijerinckiaceae bacterium | reverse complement strand
CTCCACATCGAGCAGGCGCACATCCGCCTGAGGATTTTCGCCATAGGTGATGACGCGCCGATCCTCGATGCGGCCCACCAGTTCCTGCACCGTGGGATGATCGAGACACATGACGGCGAAGCCATAGAAGGGCAGATTCTCCACCAGGGTGCGGAAGGCCTCCTTCACCGCATCGAAGGTTTTGAAATGATCGAGATGCTCGGGGTCGATATTGGTGACGATGGCGATGTCGGCGGGCAGTTTCAGGAAAGTGCCGTCGCTCTCGTCCGCCTCCACAACCATCCACTCGCCCTCGCCAAGGCGCGCATTGGTGCCATAGGCGTTGATGATGCCGCCATTGATGACCGTAGGATCAAAGCCGCCCTTGTCGAGCAGGGTCGCGACCATGGACGTCGTCGTGGTCTTGCCATGGGTGCCCGCGATGGCGATGCACTGCTTGAGGCGCATGAGTTCGGCGAGCATTTCGGCCCGGCGCACCACCGGCAGGCGTCGCTCGCGCGCCGCCGCCAATTCCGCGTTGTCACGGCGAATGGCGGTGGACACCACCACGACGGCGGCCTTGCCAAGATTGGCGGCGTCGTGCCCGATGAAAACCGTGGCGCCCTTGTCGCGCAGGCGCTTCACATTGGCGCTATCGCTGGCGTCGGAGCCCTGCACCTCATAGCCGAGATTGAGCAGCACCTCGGCGATGCCTGACATGCCGATGCCGCCGATGCCAACGAAATGAATGGGGCCAAGCTCGCGCGGAAGTTTCATGCCGCTGTCTCCGGTTTTCGGGCGCGTTCGATGATGTCGATCACCAGATCGGCCAGACGCTCGGCGGCGTCTGGGGCGCCAGCGTTTCTGGCCGCCTGCGCGCGTTGTGTTAAACTTGAATGATCCGCCATGGCCTGCGCCAGTTGCGCAGCCAGCCATTCCGGCGTGAAATCTTTCTGCACGATCACCAAGGCTGCGCCCGTGGCCGCCAGATGCTGCGCGTTGGCCGCCTGATCCTGATCGAGCGCGAAGGGGAATGGCACGAGAATGCTGGGCCGCCCGATGACTGCAAGCTCGGAAACCGTGGATGCGCCAGAGCGCGCAATGACAAGATGGGCCTGCGCGATGCGCGCGGGCAAATCAGAGAAAAAGGGCGCTACTTCCGCATGGACGCCGAGCCCCTGATAGGCCTCGCGCACACGCGCCTCGTCCTCGCCTCGCGCCTGCTGCACGATGATGAGCCTGGCGCGCTGTGCAGGATCAAGCAAGGCTATCGCTGCGGGCACGATGTCGGACATGACCTTGGCGCCCTGCGAACCGCCCGTCACAGCCAAACGAAAGCGGCCATCGGCGAAATCGGGGTAGGGAATGTTCGCGGCTTCAAGCACCATGGGGCGCACGGGATTGCCGGTGCAGGTCACGCGCGAACGCAGGCTCTCGGGCACGCCGCCGAGCGTGGGGAAACCACAGCCGATAGCGTTCACGCTGGAAGCAAGAAACCGATTGGCCTTGCCCAGCACCGCGTTCTGGTCATGCAGCATCGAGGGCATGCGCAACAGGGCGGCGGCGAGCAGCGGCGGCACTGTGGGGTAACCGCCAAATCCAACCACGCACAAAGGCCGCACACGCCGCAGCAGGCCAAGGGATTCCACCACGCCGCGCGCCAGGGTCAGCGCTGCCAGACCCTTGGCGATGAGCGAACCACCGCGCGGCGTCGCCGATGAGATGGTGTGAATGGCGCGCGCGGGAAAGGCGCCGCCATAACGGATCGCACGATCATCCGTCACAAGCTCCACGGGCAAGCCGCGCCGCGCCAGCGCCACCGCCAGCGATTCCGCTGGAAAAAGATGGCCGCCAGTGCCGCCAGCAGCCAGAAGAACCGGGCGCTCGCTCATTCCATGACCCGCCCGATGATCTCTGATTTGGGCCTGCGCCGCGTCACCGCAATGAGAAAGCCCATGGCGAGCGCCAGCGAGATCAACGATGATCCCCCATAAGAAATGAAGGGCAGCGTCATGCCCTTGGCGGGCATGAGATGCACATTCACCGCCATGTTGATGGCGCTCTGCAGGCCAAAGAGCATGACCAGCCCGGCCGAGGCGAAGCGGCAGAAGGGATCTTCGTTCTTGGACGCCAGCCAAAGAACGCGCAGCACGATGAAGGCGAATAGCGAGACGATGCCGATGCAAAAGAGCACGCCGAACTCCTCACCGGTGACGGCGAAAATAAAATCGGTGTGACTGTCGGGCAGGACGCGCTTGAGCGTGCCCTCGCCCGGTCCCTTGCCGAGCCAACCGCCGGAGATGAAACTCTCCATGGCCGTATCGACCTGAAACGTGTCGCCAACGCCAACGCCAGCGCCTGGATCGATGAACTTCTCGATGCGCATACGCACATGGGGAACGAATTTATAAGCGAGCAAAACGCCTGCGGCCCCGACGCCGCCAATGCCGGCCACCCAGAACCAGTGCAGGCCCGCCATGAAGAACAGGGCGGCCCAGACCAGCGAGATCAACATGGTCTGTCCGAAGTCGGGCTGCAGGATGAGCGGCACGATGGTGGCGGGCAACAACAGCAAGGCCATGAGATTGGCGGGCACATCGCGCCGCCGCGCGCCCTCGGAGAAAGCCCAGGCCGCCAGAATGACGAAAGCTGGCTTGACGAATTCAGATGGCTGAATGCCGAAGATCCAACGCTTTGCGCCTTTCACCTCGACACCGAAAAGGATCGCGGCGATCACCAGCGCCATGGCCCCGCAAAAGACAAGCAAAGCGGCTCGGCGCACGAGGCGCGGCGACAGGAAGGAGGTGGCGATGATCAAAACCGCCGCCGGGACGAGATAGAGCACCTGCCGATTGACGAAGTGGAACGTGGGCAGACCAAGACGCTCAGCCACCGGCGGGGAGCCCGCCAGGGTCAGCACAAGGCCCAGCACCATCAGGCCCGCCAGCGAGGCGAGCAGCCAGCGATCCACGGTCCACCACCAATCGGCGAAGGGCGAACGTTCAGCGCGCGAGACCATGGCTTCTCCTCAGGGCTGCTGCAGGCGCGCGGCGAGCGCGCTGGCGAGTTCACGAAACGCGTTTCCGCGCGCCTCGAAATTGGCGAATTGATCGTAGCTGGCGCAGGCGGGCGACAGCAGCACCACAGGCTCGGGCGCATCACAGGCGAGCGCATCGCGCGCCGCGCGTTCGGTGGCTATGTCCAGCGCGCCGCAATACTCATGGGGGACCGCATGACCCAGGGTGCGTGCAAAGTCATCGCTGGAGGCGCCGATGAGATAGGCCTTGCGCACTTTTGAGAAGAGCGGACGCAGGGACTCGATTCCACCATCCTTGGCCTTGCCGCCGATGATCCAGAAAACATCGTCAAAAGACAAAAGGGCCTTCTCGGCGGCGTCCGCATTGGTCGCCTTGGAATCGTTGATGAAGAGCACGGGACCGATACGAACGATCTCTTCCATGCGATGGGCCAAGCCGGGAAAGCTGTCGAAGCCTGCGCAAATGGCGCCATGGTTCACGCCCAGCCGCTCGCAAGCGCTGAAGGCGGCGGCGGCGTTTTGCCCATTATGCGCGCCGCGCAGAGCATGCGCTTGAGCAAGCGACGCCAGCGGCTCGACAAGCCTTCGCCCTGCTCCCAGCGCAATGGAACGGTGCAGCCCCAGGCCCGTGTAATGGGTGCAGCCCAGCAGATCCGAAGGGCGGTTGGAGATTGGCGTCACAGTTTTGCCCGCCGCCAGCAATCGCCGGAACATGGCGCGGCAGTGTTCGTCGTCGACGCCAAGAACGACATGATCGGCGCCTGCGACGAGCCGCTCCTTTACAGCCGCATAATTCCCTAGCGTTCCGTGGCGATCGATATGGTCAGGCGTGACATTGAGCAGGACGCCAACGTCAGGATTTAGCGAAGGCGTCAGATCAATCTGGAAGGATGAACATTCGATGACATGCACGCGGCCATAGGCGGGCGGTTCCAGGTCCAGGACCGGCGTGCCGATGTTGCCGCCAAGCTGCACATCAAGACCCGCCTGTCGCAGAATATGCGCTATGAGCGCCGTCGTGGTGGACTTGCCATTGGAGCCGGTGATGGCGACAAAATGAGCATCCGGCGCAAGACGGGCGCGCTCACGGCAGAAAAGCTCGACATCGCCGATGATCTCGATCCCCGCCGCCTTGGCCTTGCCAACAGTCCAATGGGGCGACGGATGGGTGAGCGGCACGCCCGGCGAAAGAATGAGCGCGGCGAAGCGAGACCAGTCTGCGGTGACCAGATCCACCACCGGCAAGCCCTGCGCGATGGCGCGCTGACGCGAGGCTTCGCCATCGTCCCATGCGGCCACTGTCGCGCCGCCCGCGACAAGCGCGCGCACCGTCGCAAGCCCGGAGCCGCCGAGGCCAAAGAGCGCGACAGTGCGTTCACGGAAGCTGGTGGCTGGCGTCATCACCTCACCTTGAGCGTCGCCAGCCCGATGAGGGCGAGAACGAAGGAAACAATCCAGAAGCGGATGACGATCTGCGGCTCCGACCAACCGAGCTGTTCGAAGTGATGGTGGATCGGCGCCATTCTGAACACGCGCTTGCCCGTGAGCTTGAAACTCGTCACCTGAACGATGACGGAGAGGGCCTCGAGCACGAAGAGTCCGCCCACGATGATCAACACGATCTCATGTTTGATGGCCACCGCCACGGCGCCCAGCAACCCGCCCAAAGCGAGCGATCCCGTGTCGCCCATGAAGATCTGCGCCGGCGGGGCGTTGAACCACAGAAAACCAAGGCCCGCGCCGATGAGCGCACCGCAGATGATCGCCAATTCGCCCGTGCCCGCCACATAGTTGATGCCGAGATAGGAGGCGAAGATCGAATTGCCCGCAAGATAGGCGATGATGGCGAAGGCGCCCGCCGCGATCATTGACGGCACGATGGCCAGACCATCAAGACCATCGGTCAGGTTCACCGCATTGCCCGCCGCCACAATCACAAAGGCGCCAAAGCCCAGGAAGAACCAGCCCAGATTCAAAAGGAACCCGTTGACGAAGGGCACCGCCAGTTTGGTGGCGGGGGCGCCGGCGCTGAAAGGCGCCGCAAGCGCCGAGAAGAAATCGCCGATGGAGGAAACTGGCGGGGTGAGGCTGGCGCACATCATGAGGTAACAGGCGACGGCGGCGATCAGCAGTTCCCCCATGAGCCTGGCGCGGCCGGAGAATCCCTTGTGGCTCTGCTTGGTGACTTTCAGATAGTCGTCATAAAAGCCGATGGCGCCAAACCCCAGCGTCACGAAAAGCACGATCCAGATATAGGCGCTGCGCGGATTGGCCCAGAGCAGCGTGGAGACAATGACGCCCGAGAGGATCATCAATCCGCCCATGGTGGGCGTGCCCTTTTTGGTGAGCAGATGCGACTGGGGACCATCCTCGCGAATGGGCTGGCCCTTTCCCTGTTTCAAGCGCAACGCCGAGATGATCCCGGGACCGAAAAACAGCACGAACAAAAGAGCGGTTCCCGTGGCGCCCGCCGTGCGGAAGGTGATGTAGCGGAACAGATTCAGCGGCCCAAAAACAGCGGAGAAGTCGGAAAGATAGGTCAGCATATCATTACCCTTCAGCGCTTTTGTCGGCGTCACGCGGGGCGAATTCGGTCTTGATCTTCGCGACCACCGGCCCCATGCGGCTGCCATTCGACCCTTTGATCATCACGATGTCGTAGGGGCCAATGGATGCGATGAGCGCCTTTTCGATTTCGGCGGAAGTCTCGGCCCACGCGCCTTTGATCTTCGACGGCAAAACATCAAACATGTTTTTCATGAGGGGCCCTGCGGCGAAGACGAGATCCACATCCGCCGACACAACGGCTTCCGCAAGGTCCTTGTGGAGATCGGGCCCCTGGGGCCCAAGCTCCAGCATGTCGCCGAGCGCAACGATGCGCTTGCCCCCCACCTGCGTCTCGCGCAGAAGGCTCAAAGCGGCGCGCATTGACGCAGGGTTTGCGTTGTAGCTTTCGTCGACCAGCGTAAACTCGCCATAGGGCAGAGCAAAAATGGTGCGCTCGCCCCGACCCGTAGGCGGTGTAAATCGGGCGAAGTCCGCCGCCGCCTGGTCCAGATTGCCGCCAAGGGCCTCGACCGCAAGCAGCACGGCGAGGGAATTCATCGCCATGTGGCGGCCCGGCGCGCCGACAATGTAGTTGTAACGTCGGCCCATGATGCGCGCTTGCACGCGCGTACCCTCAGCGATGGTCACGGCGTCCTCGAACCGCGCATCCGCGCCTTTGCGCGAGCCGAAGGTCAAGACCTGGCCTGCCGGGGATTCATCGGCGGCCTTGCGCAAGCGCACGTATTGCTTGACGTCCGCATTGATGATCGCCGAACCTCCCGGCTCCAGTCCGGAAAAGATTTCCGCCTTGGCGTCGGCGATGCCGTCAATAGAGTCGAAGAACTCCAGATGAACGGGCGCGATGGTGGTGATGATGGCCACATGGGGCCGCACCATGCCAACCAGGGGCGTGATCTCGCCTGCGTGGTTCATGCCGATTTCGAATACGCCAAAGCGGCTTTCCTTGGGCATGCGCGCGAGCGTGAGCGGCACGCCCCAGTGATTGTTATAGGATGCGACGGAAGCATGGGTGGGGCCCTGCGCGGACAGCACCAGAGCCAGCGCGTCCTTGGTGCTGGTCTTGCCGACGGAGCCCGTAACCGCAGCAATGGCGGCGCCAGTGCGCGCGCGAGACGCCAGAGCAAGCGATTGCAGGGCGGCGAGAGTATCGTGCACGATGTAAAGCGGACCCGTTGTGAACAGCGCGCCTGCATGCGCCTCATCCACCACTGCGGCGGCCGCGCCTTTTTCAAATGCGGCCGCAACATGGTCGTGTCCATCCGAATGATCGCCCCGGATCGCAAAAAACAGATCCCCGGGCTGAAGCGTGCGCGTATCGATGGAAATTCCCGACACGGGGGTCGCGGGCATTCCGTTCATACGGGCGTAGAGGGGCGCGACGAGGCCGAGGCGTGTCCAGATAACGGGGCTTGTCATGAGGCGACATCCTCCAGCGCGGCGCGCGCCGCTTGATGATCGGAAAATGGCAGAACCTTGTCGCCGACGATCTGACCGGTCTCATGCCCTTTTCCGGCGATGACCAGAACATCGCCCGCACGCGCCATCTGCACGGCTGCTGCGATGGCGGCGCCGCGATCGGCGATGTCCAGGGCGCCAGGCGCCGATGCAAGAATGGCGGCGCGAATGGCGGCGGGATCTTCGGAGCGGGGATTGTCATCGGTCACGATGACGACGTCCGCATTGCGCGCCGCAATTTCGCCCATGATCGCGCGCTTGCCGCGATCCCGATCGCCTCCACAACCAAAAACGACGATAAGGCGGTTGGTCGCCAGCGGCCGCAAGGCTGCGAGCACTTTTTCCAGCGCGTCCGGCTTATGAGCATAATCAACAAAGACTGGCGCGCCGTCGCGCTCGCCGATCTTTTCGAGGCGCCCTGGCGCGCCGCGCAAATGGGCCAAGGCTTCCAGCACCGGCCCGGCGGGCGAGCCGGAGGCGATGCACATGGCCGCCGCCACAAGCGCGTTCGAAGCCATGAAAGCGCCCGCCAAAGGCAATTCGATCTCGTGGGTCGCCCCATCGCAGGCTATTTGCAGCAGGGTGGAGGCAGGCCGTGGCTTAGCTGCAAGCAGGCGCAGGGCGTCGCCCCTGGCGCCCGTAGTGAGCACGCGCAATCCCCGCCTTTTGCAGGCTTCGATGACCTGCGCGGCCACATCGCTGTCAGCATCGATGACGGCGGGCTGGCCCGGTTGCAGCAAGTCTTCGAACAGCCTCAGCTTGGCCGCCAGATAGGCGGCGAGGTCGGGGTGATAATCAAGATGATCGCGCGAAAGATTGGTGAAGGCGCCCGCGCTCAAGCGAACCCCGTCGAGCCTGCGCTGGTCAAGACCATGGGACGAGGCCTCCATGGCCAGATGCGTAACGCCCTCACGCGCAAGCCTGTCGAGCGTTTCATGCAGCGTGACGGGATCAGGCGTGGTGAGGGAGCCATAGGTTTCGCCATCGGGCGTGATGACGCCGGTCGTGCCCAATGCGGCGGCGCGATGGCCAAGTTGCGCCCAGATCTGTCGCGTGAAGGCGGCGACGGATGTCTTGCCGCTGGTGCCGGTGACGGCGGCGATGGTGGCGGGTTGCGCAGGGTAAAAACGCGCGGCGGCCGCCGAAAGAGCGGCGCGCACATTGGGCGTTACGATCAGCGGCGCCCCGGTGAGGGCTTGCGCGGGAAGGCGTTCAGCGACGACCGCCGCTGCGCCCGCCATGATCGCGGCCTGCGCGAAGGTCAAGCCATCCGCGCGCGCGCCGGGCATAGCGAAAAAGACAAAGCCGGGCTTCACGGCGCGACTATCCGCCGTCAGCCCAGCGACTTCGCACGCCACCGCATCGGCGGGCGCTTGCGCGTCAGGAAGAAGCTCGCGCAGCGAGATCATCAGTTTCCCTTGGACGGCGTGTTGACATAGCCATAGCCAAGCTTGGCGAGCAGCGGAAAGGGCTGCGTCGGCAGATCAAGCCTGGGCGGCAGGTTGAGCATATTGGCGACACGCTCGATGATTTTTCCGGTCACGACGCCCGAGTTCCAGGCCGCCGTGCGGTAGCCATGGGTTTCAGCCGAGGCCTGCGGTTCGTCCATCAGCGTCAAGAAAAGGTACCTCGGCTTGTCGGAGGGAGCTATCGCCATGAATGTGGTGAAAACACGATCTTTGGCGTAGTGGCCGCGGATAATCTTGTCCGCAGTTCCCGTCTTGCCCCCCACGAAGTAGCCACGGATGTCGACCGTGCGCGCCGAACCTTTCTCCGCATTGAGGCGCATCAGGTAGCGCATGGCTTCCGACACCTCGGGCCGCACCACATGGGGCGCATTGGCCCGCGCCTCTTCCTCGCTGCGTTTGAGGAAGGTGGGAGTGATCAATTGTCCGCCGTTGGAAAGAGCGCCGACCGCCATCATCGCCTGCAACGGCGCCACATTCAGCCCCTGACCAAAGGCGATGGTGATCGTGTTCAGCTCACCCCAGCGGCGTGGAACCAGGGGCTCCGCGCTCTCGGGCAGTTCCGTGCGCAAACGCTCAAGCTGTCCCATCTTGCGCAGAAAAGCCTTATGCCCCTCCACGCCGACCATGAGCGCCATGCGCGCGGTGCCGATGTTGGAGGAATAGGTGAAGACCTCCGGCACGCTCAGCACGCGATGCTGGGCGTGGAAATCGTGGATGGTGAATTTGCCGTAACGCAGGGAGTCGCGCGCGTCGATGCGGGAATTCAGGTTTACCTTGTTGGCCTCCAGCGCCATGGCGATCGAGATAGCCTTGAAGGTGGAGCCCATCTCGTAAACGCCCACATTCATGCGATTGATGCGCAGGGGCTCCAGCGCATCCGAGGGGTTGTTGGGATCATAGTCCGGCAAAGAAGCCAAAGCGATGATCTCACCCGTATTCACATCTAGGATCGCCGCTGCGCCGGCCTTCGCCTTGAAGCGGTCGATGCCCTTGATCAATTCGTCGCGAATGGCGTGGGTCACGCGCAGATCCAGCGACAGGCGCACCGGCTTCAAATCGGCGGGATCAAGGCGAAAGCCCGCCATGGTGAGATCATTCAGGCCCATGCCATCGATATATTTCTCGATGCCGGCGATGCCGATATTGTCGACATTGGTGAAGCCCAGCACATGGGCGGCCAAGGGCCCATTGGGATATACGCGCTTGTTTTCAGGCAAAAAGCCAACCCCTGGCAGACCCAGGCGAAACACCTCTTCCTGCTCCTTGGGCTTGATTCCGCGCTTGATCCACACAAAGCCCTTGCGCGAACCCAGCCGCTCGCGCAGTTCCTTGGCGTTGACGTCCGGCAGAACTGCGGTCAGCAGCTCCACCGCTTCATCCTTATCGACAATGCGGCGCGGTTCGGCAAAGACCGACATAACCTTGATGTCGGTGGCCAGCACTTCGCCATTGCGATCCAGAATTTGCGGACGCGGACGCGACACCGCCTCGGAGGCGGCGCGGCGCAGGCTCTGCTGTTCGGGCTTGAAGCCGAGATAGACGAGGCGCCCGCCAATGACGCCAAAGAGGCAGGCGAAGCCCAGAGCCACCAGACGAATGCGCCAGGTGCTCTTGTCGATATGCGTATGCACAAGATTGTGCGCATGGAGAGCCAGCCTGCTGCGCAGGCTTGGGCGCTGCGGTTCAGGCTGTGGGGTTTCCGGGGCGCCTTGCGGATCCATGGGCTCGCTCATCTCAGCTCTCCCCTATCGACCGGACGAGGGCGTCGTCGCGCCCGCGCGCTTTTCATTGGGGGTCGCCGTTGGCTCAGCGAGGCCCAGCAATTCAAGCTTGCGGCCAATGGCGTCGATGCGTACGGCGCGCTCGGGCAGATCAGCCGCCGTGACGATCTGATCGACATTGACCGACTGCATGTCGAGATGACGATCCGCCAGCGCCTGTATCCGGCCTGGACGGGTCAGATGCGCCCATTCGGCGCGCAACATGCCCATACGGTCATTCTCGCGCTCGATGGAATGCTGCAGCTTCACGATCTCGGCTGAATAGCGCATGGTTTCGTATTTGATCGAATAGGCGAAGATCGCGGGCCCCACGAGGGCGGCGACCGACAGAACGTTGAGATAACGGATCATGTCAGCGACCCTTTCCAGATCGAGCCGGCAAGGCGGCCATGGCGGCGAGGTCGGCGTCGAGGCCTCGGGCGGGAGCGGCGGTGCGTTGTCCCGTGCGCAGCTTGGCTGACCGAGCGCGGGGGTTGCGGGCGAGTTCTTCGGCGCCGGCGACCACTGGCTGCCGACCCACAAGATCGAAGGTGGCTGGCGGGGGCACGGGCTCGCCGGGCAGGAGACGCGAGCGCGCCTGACCTCGACCAGAGCGGGCTGCGAAAAACTGCTTCACGATTCGGTCTTCGAGGGAATGGAAGGTGACCACCGCCAGACGACCACCCTCCTTGAGGATCTCTTCGGCGCCCGCCAGCGCCCGCACCAATTCACCAAGCTCGTCATTGACCGCGATTCGCAGGCCCTGAAAGCTGCGGGTTGCGGGATGGATCTCGGTGGGCTTGTGAGGCACCAGGCGCCCGATCAGCTCGGCCAGGGGACGCGTGGTGAGGAAAGGCCTGGCCGCACGGTCCGCGACGATGGCGCGGGCGATGCGGCGGGCCATGCGCTCTTCGCCATAATAATAAAAAATGTCCGCCAGCTCTTCCTCGCTGGCCTCGTTCACGATATCGGCGGCGCTGCGGCCCGCCTGCTCCATGCGCATATCCAGCGGGCCATCCTGCCGGAAGGAAAAGCCGCGCGCGGCCTCGTCGAGCTGCATCGAAGAGACGCCGATATCCAGGGTCACGCCATCCAGAGGGGCGAAGCCGGTGCGTCGGGCCACATCGGCCAGATCCCCAAAGCGCGCCTGCTCCACACGCAGCCGCCCGGCGGATTCGTTGATAAGAGGCGCTGCGCCAGCAATGGCGTCGGGGTCGCGGTCAAGGCCAAGGACCCGGATCTGAGGGGTCGCCAGAAGCGCGCGGGCATAGCCGCCAGCGCCAAAGGTGCCATCAAGATAGGCGCCGCCCTCCTGGGGGGCGAGGGCCTCCAGAACCTCGTCCAGGAGCACAGGAATGTGCCGGGCCGGTCCGCCTGCGGCGAGATCCTGGTCATCGCCGCGGCCCGATTTCATTCCCGTGCTCCCCGAGGATGCGGCGCGCTGGCCGCATGTCTGGCGCTGAGTTGTTTCCGCAGGTCGCGCACCCGGTTTCTGGCCTCTTCCAGATGCGCACGGAACCGCCCCGGCTCCCAGATTTGAAACTTCTGGCCCTGACCCACGAAGGTCACCTCCTCGGTGATGCCCGCATAGGCCTTCAACCGCTCCGTCAGGATGACCCGGCCCTCCGGATCGACCTTCAACACCTCGCTGGCGCCGAGCAGCGCCGTCGAGAACGCGTCCCGCTCCTCCGAATAGGGAGAGAGCGTATCCAGCAACCCGTCGATCTCCCGAAGCAGCCCGTGGCCGCCGCAGTCGAGCGCCTCCGCCTCCAGCGAAGGATGAACGTACAGACCCTCGAATCCATCCAGCGCCAGCACAGCCCGAAAGGAGGCCGGGATCGACACCCGGCCCTTTGCGTCGAGCCGGTTGGTGAAGTGGGAAACAAAACGATCCAAGGGACAAACTCACCCGGCAGGCCACCACGGCCGGCCCATATCCCGCACGCGCCGTTGGGGAACGGCGCGATTGCGACGCTGACGCGCACACAACTCTGAACGGGATGATTTGGGATAGCATGGGATGATATGGGCGTCAACGTAGGTATGAGTCGAAACGGGACAGGCCCGCACAGACCCCGATTAGAGATTGTTAGTGTTAAGGAATGGTTCATATGTCCTGAAATGGCTCAGGATTATCCGGATTGTGAACCAGAAGCCGCCGCCATTTGATTGCCTCATCCCCAGACCATGCTAGGTCAGAACGCCAGACGACCGGGCCAAAGCAGGCCCACGGAGAACGAAACCCTTCATGCGCGGCCCAAACGAAATCGATTTCTGGCGGGGATTCGCGCTCCTCACGATCTTCATTGATCATGTCCCCGGGCTCATCTTCGCCAATTACACCATGCGCTACTTCGGCGTCAGCGACGCCGCCGAGCTCTTCGTCTTCTTGGCGGGCTGGTCGCTGCGGCTGCTGATGGACGGCCGCAAGGAGCCCATGAGCCTGCCCAGCGCCATCATGCGGCTGGAAACCCGGGCCCTGACCATCTTCTTCGCCCAGCTCATCATCACCCAAATGGCCCTGGCCCTGACGGCGGCGGGGTCCATCCTCTTGGAAAACCCGCTTTTTCTTGAATGGAACAATGCCTCCGCCGCCTTTGAGGATCCGCTTCAGACCCAGGTGGGGATCGTCCTGCTCAGCCATCAGATGGGTTTCTTCGACATCCTGCCCCTCTATGTCGTGCTGATCGCGGGGGCGCCCCTGTGCGTCATCAGCGACCGAATCTGGAAATGGCTGCCGCTGGTCCTATCGCTGGCGCTCTATGGGACGATTCTGTGGACAGGCGCCAATCTGCCGACATGGCCAGTGGAAGGGCGCTGGTACTTCAACCCCTTCGCCTGGCAACTGGTCTTCGTGCTGGGCTACATGCTGGCCGATGGGCGCGGACCCCTGGCGGCGCTGCGCCGTCACAAAGGCGCCCTGCGCTGGCTGGGGCTGGCGATCGTGGCGGCGGGGGTGGCCATTGGCGTGAACGACTATGCTCCAGACCCCCTCGCCGTTCCCGAGCCCAAGCTGTTTTTCATGTTTGACAAGACCTTCGCCACCCCGGCGCGGATCCTCCACCTGCTCGCCCTGGTGGCGCTCTTCAATGGCCTCTTCGCTCACCTGGAGGTCTGGATCGCGCCCCTGACCCGATTTTTATCCATGCTCGGTCGCAATTCGCTCCATGTCTTCTGCGTGGGATCTCTGGTGGCGCTCGCGTCCCAATTTGGGCGCTTCGTCTTGGAGGGCAGTATTCTGGTGGACAGCGCTGTGTTACTTATGGGCATAATATCCATGGGCCTGACGGCATGGATCGTCGAGTGGAGGGTGCGTAGCCGCGCGTCATGAGGAGCTTCGCAGCCACATATCTGCTGCTGATGGCGGTTTGCGCCACCGCCAGCGCCCAAAACGGCCCGCCGCCCCTGAGCCCGCAATGCGAGGCGCCTGGCGCCGACATTTCCAATGTGGCGCCCCTGCCCCACCTGACCGAGCGCCTGGAACAAGGCGGCAAGCTGCGCATCCTCGCCATCGGCTCCTCCTCGACCTACGGAATCGGCGCCACCTCCAAGCGCAAGACCTACCCGGCCCAGCTTCGCGGCATTCTGGAGGGCAGCCTGAAGGGAACCGAGGCCGTCATCACCAACCGCGGCGTCTCCGGCGAAGTGGCCCAGACCACAGCGGATCGGCTGCGCACCGAAATCGCCATCGAAAAACCCGATGTGGTGCTCTGGCAGCTTGGCACCAATGACGCGCTGGCGCGGGTCCAACCCGGCGACTTCGAAAAAACAGTCACCTCGACCCTGGAATGGCTGAAGGCCAACAAGATCGACGTGGTTCTCGTGGGCCTGCAATACACGCCCCAATTCGCGCGCGATGACAACTATTTCGCCATACGCGAGGCCCTGCGGCGCGTGGCCGCCGCCCAGAACGTGCTCTATGTCCGCCGCTACGACGCCATGCAGTTCATCGCCCGCAACCATCCCGATGGCGGGGATCTGATGACAAACGACGGGCTGCATCTGAACGACATGGGCTATCAATGCATGGCCGAGCATATCGCCCATGCGGTCATCGCCAATCTATTCGTACGCAAAAAGGACTTGCCCAAGGGCGAGCCCCCAAAGGCGGAGCCCCCCGCCAAATAGGGCGGGATGACCGGGCGAAACCGGTGGCGCGACGGTGGACGGGCGTCGATGATGCTGGACCCCCGCGCAGCGCATGGGTAAAAGGAGGCCAGCGACTTTCCCCTTTTCAGGATTCATCAGCCTATGGCGCGGCAATTCATCTACCACATGCAAGGCCTCTCCAAGACCTGGCCCGGCGGCAAGAAGGTGCTGGAGAATGTCCATCTCTCCTTCTACCCCGACGCCAAGATCGGCGTGCTCGGCGTCAACGGGTCCGGCAAGTCCACCCTGCTGAAGATCATGGCGGGAATGGACAAGGAATATAATGGCGAGGCCTGGGCGGCCGAGGGCGCCCGCGTGGGCTACCTGCCCCAGGAGCCCCAGCTCGACAATGGCCTTGATGTGCGCGGCAACGTCATGCTCGGCGTAAAGGCCAAGAAGGACATCCTTGACCGCTACAATGACCTCGCCATGAACTACTCTGACGAGACGGCGGATGAAATGACCCGCCTGCAGGACGAGATCGAGGCCCAGGGCCTGTGGGATCTCGACAGTCAGGTCGATCAGGCCATGGAAGCCCTCGGCTGCCCCCCGGACGACTGGGCGGTGGACCGGCTTTCGGGCGGCGAGAAGCGCCGCGTGGCCCTTTGTAAGCTGCTGCTGGAGCAGCCCGAATTGCTGCTGCTCGACGAGCCCACCAACCATCTGGACGCCGAGACCGTGAACTGGCTGGAAGGCCATCTGCGCCAGTACCCTGGCGCGATCCTCATAGTGACCCATGATCGCTACTTCCTCGACAATGTCACGAGCTGGATCCTTGAACTCGACCGCGGCCGGGGCATTCCCTATGAGGGCAACTACTCCGCCTGGCTGCATCAGAAGCAGAAGCGCCTGGCGCAGGAAGGCCGCGAGGACGAGGCGCGCCAGCGCGCCATCGAGGCCGAAAGCGAGTGGATCTCCTCCTCGCCCAAGGCGCGGCAGGCCAAGTCCAAGGCGCGTATCCAGCGCTATGAGGAACTGGTCGCCAAGCAGAACGACAAGACCCTCACCACAGCCCAGATCATCATTCCCGTGGCCGAGCGCCTCGGCCAGAATGTGATCGACTTCAATCATCTGTCGAAGGGCTTCCAGGACAAGCTGCTGATCGACGATCTCTCCTTCAAGCTGCCGCCCGGCGGCATCGTGGGCGTGATCGGGCCGAACGGCGCGGGCAAGACCACCCTTTTCCGCATGATCACCAAGCAGGAGGCGCCCGATTCGGGCGAGATCACCGTCGGTGAGAGCGTGCATCTGGGCTATGTGGACCAATCGCGCGATGCGCTGGACGACAAGAAAACCGTCTGGGAGGAAATCTCCGGCGGTTATGACGTGATCTACCTGGGCAAGCGCGAGATCAATTCACGCGGCTATTGCAGCGCCTTCAACTTCAAGGGCGCGGACCAGCAGAAGAAGGTGGGCATGCTTTCGGGCGGCGAGCGCAACCGCGTGCATCTCGCCAAGATGCTGAAGAGCGGCGCCAACCTGCTGCTGCTCGACGAGCCCACCAACGATCTGGACGTCGACACCCTGCGCGCGCTGGAGGACGCCCTGACGGACTTCGCGGGCTGCGCAGTGGTGATCTCCCATGACCGCTTCTTCCTCGACCGCATCGCCACCCATATCCTCGCCTTCGAAGGCGACAGCCATGTGGAATGGTTCGAGGGCAACTTCGCCGATTACGAGGAAGACAAGAAGCGGCGCCTGGGCGTCGACAGCGTCATCCCGCATCGCCTGAAGTACAAGAAGTTCAGCCGCTAAAGGTCGAGCGCACGCGCCTCGATAAGGCGTGCGGCTCGTTTGACAAGAAATGCGCCGGGTCCCCTCAAGGAGGCCCGGCGATTTCGTTCAGGGTTGCTTCGGAACATCCGCGGCAGGTTTCGGCCCGGGCCTGGGCGCGGCGGGCGCCGCTGGCTTGGTTGCGGCGCCTTTCGCCGGCGGCGGAGCGGCCGGCGCCGGCGGTGCGGAGGCTTGCGGCGCGGGCTGGGCGAAGCCAACGGTGAGGCCAAAGAGCAACCATTGGCCATTCTGCTGGGTGAAGAGCAGATCAAAGTTCACCGGAACCGGGTTCACCTCGAAATAGCCGGCCATATGGATCATGCCGGAAGCCTCGATCTGCGGCTCCACGGTCCAGCGCGGCTCCAGAATCGCGGCATAGGCCAGATTCAGCCCATCGCGGCGCTGGCCGGCGAAAATATCCGACAATTTGGCGGCGGAGTTGACTTGAAAGGCCGTGCTGGCGATGGCGCGGAAAACGCCATAGTCATTGGCCTTGTTGGCGTGATCGAGTGCCAGCAGGGCGTTGCGCATCAACAAAAAGGCGCCGGGGCGGTCGATAGGCCCGGTCTGGATTTGCGTGGCCTGAGGTTGTGCGGGCGGTTGAGGCGCAGGCTGCTGCGCGGGAGTCTGGGCCAGCGCGACCCCGGAGCTAATCAGGCCAGCCAGAAGCAGGGCCGAAAATCGAAATGCCATATCGCGCCTCATATCCCGGCGGCCATCGAGGCCCTTAAATCCTGGGGATCCAGCCCTGCTCCGCGCAAAACCCTCTGAAAGGGGAGCCCGGAGCTCGCCATTGCGTGATCTTAACAATACGGCGGACAAAGGTCACGCCAGAAAATCTATTAAAACATGAGGGATTTATTGGCCTTCACGCCATGGGCGAAGGAAAGCCCGGGGCTTCTTCATCCCTGAACCAGGCCAGATGACTTGCCCAATTCGCCTTGCCCGCGCAGCCGCAAGGCCCCGAAAACTTCGCCAGTCGGCCTGTAAGCCGGGTTCTGTATGGCGCGGATCTTTCGACCCACGCGTGACGGCCATTCCTCTGGGACGATCGTTGCCGACCGCCTCGAGCAACCAACCCGGACGACGACCCGGAGACGGGCCTGAGGCCAAACCAGTTTCCTGGCGGCCTCGTGTCATCCCTATTCGGTTTTGCTCCCGGTGGGGCTTGCCGTGCCGCTCGCGTTACCGCCAGCGCGGTGCGCT
>CANGTC010000068.1 GCA_947456505.1 Beijerinckiaceae bacterium | reverse complement strand
TCCGCCTCGAGCAGGGCGCGGCGCACTTCACGCATGGCGGTGTCGACATCCGCCTCGCTCAACGCGCCACGACGCGTCAGCTGGTCAAAGATGCCGGAGAGCTTTTCGGACAGGCCCTCGAACATGATCGCTCCTCGCATGGCCCCCGGAGGGGGGCGGCTCGCCAAAGCCCCAAAGCCAAACGCGCCCGGGGGCGCATCGCGCTGCCGGGCGTTGACCCCCTGCCTCAAGGGCGGGTGGGCGTCAGGGTTTCAGGATCTCTGACGAGAACTCGTGGCTTGTAGGCCCGGGGGGCGGGGGAGTCAAGGAAAGGGGTATAAGCACCCATCCCCTCACTTCTTCTCCGCGCTCGCAATAATCGCGATCATCTTCTTCTTCTGCTCCGGCGGGATGTCCGAGACCACGCTCACCGTCGCCTTGCGGGTCTTTTCCGCGTCGATGAAATCCACGTAGCGCTGGGTGCGCTCGCCCTCGGCCACCAGCACGGGGTCATGCATGGCGGTCTCGATGGCCTTTTGCAGGTGGGCGAGGCGGTCGGGCGCCATGCCGGGCGGGGCCACGAGGATGCGACCGAGGTTTTCGGCGGTGGAGTGGAAATTGAACAGCGCGGCGCCTTCCGGCGAGACCTTCAACGCCTCGAAAATGGTCGGCAAATCCGGGAAGAAGCGGGATTTGGTGCGGCCCATGGTGGCCAGGGCCCGGTTCTGACCGGCCTTCACATAGTTGTTGGCGGAGGTGTCCGAGACATAGATCATGTCCATCTCGTCCTTGGCCACCGCCAGCGCCGCCTCGTTGCTGCCGGGATAGCCCAGCACGATGGAGCATTCGAGGTTCAGCGCGGCGCAGGTGAAGGCAGCGCCATCGGACATGCCGTCGATGGGGCCGCTGGAAGACCACATGAAGCGCTTCTTGTGGTCCAGCACGTCCTGCGGGGTCTTGAAAGGCGAGTTGGACGAGACCAGCCAGACCCAGGGGGAGGCGCTGACCGTGCCGAGATGGCTGAGCTTGCCCAGATCGTAGCGGACGCCCACCTGCTCGGTGAGCTGCGAAAGCGCCGCGCCCAGACCATTCACCAGCATGAAGGACAGCCCGTCCGGCGGGGCGGTGGAGATGCGGTTGAGGGCCGTGATGCCCCCCGCCCCCGGCTGGTTCTCGACAATCACATTGGCGCCCAGCGCCTTGCCGATATAGGGCGCGATCATGCGGGCGTAGATGTCATAGCCCCCGCCCGGCCCATAGCCCACGACGATGCGGACATTCTTGCCCTTGTAGAATTCCTCCTGCGATTGCGCAGCCGCCTGTTGGGGCCCCAGCCCAAGCCCCGCAAGGGCCATCAGCGCCAAAGCGGCGCGGCGGGTTTTGGTCATGCTCATCAGGGGCTGCCTCCAGAATTTTCTGATTTGATCTTGTCTTGCGCCTCACGTTTGTTCAAGGGCCTTGAGCAGGCCCGGACCATCAGGCGTCAGGGCGATGACGGCGTCCTCGCCAAGAGCTGCATCCCGGGAAATACAGACATGGCGCAGCCCTGCGGCTTGCGTCGAAAGACCCGCTTTGGCCACGCAGGCTGCAAAAAGCTGGGCGCTGCGGCGGGAGAAATGCAGCACCGCGTCGGCCTCGTTCTGGGCCAAGGCCTGCGCGACCTCCAGCGACAGCGCCTCGACCGCGCGCGCTTCATAAATCTCGATGACGTGAATGGCATGGCCCTGCGCCTGAAGCGCGGCCTCAAGGTCGGGCTTGCGATCATGACCCGCCAGATAGAGCAGATGCGCCGGGCCGGGCAGAGTCTCGGCGATCTGCTGCGCCAATTCCAAGGCGCTCGCCGCGATCACGCAGGGCGGAGCAAGGCCCGCCTTTGCGGCCGCGCTTGCCGTGCGGGCGCCGACCACGAAAAGGGGAAGATGGGCGAGCCGGGCCGCGTCGGCCTGCGGCAACACCTCAAAAGCATGGGCGCTGGTGGCGATCAAAGCCTGCGCTGACCCGGGGTTGATCGCCGCGCCCGTGGCGACGATCTGAAGAACTGGCGAAAGCAGGGCTTCGTGTCCCCGGGCGCGCAGGGCGGCGGCGGTTCGCGCCGCATCGCCCCTGGCCCGGGTGACGATCACCCTCATGTCAGGGCAGCACGTCCGAGGGCATCACATCGAGCAGGCGGCGCCCGGCGCGCGCGCCCACGGCCTCGGCCTCGTCGGGATGGCCGGTCTCCTCGACATCCCAGGCCTCCGATCCATCGGCCCGCAGCACCGTGCCCTTGAACTGGATGCGCCCATCGATAACCCGCGCATGGCCCGCGATAGGAGTGCGGCAGGAGCCGTCCAGCACCCGCAGAAAGGCGCGCTCGGCGGTGAGAGCCACGCCCGTGTCGCCGTCGAGAATGGCGCCCAGGGCCACGCGGGTGGCGTGATCCTCGGTGCGGGAGGTGATGCCGATGGCGCCCTGGCCGACGGCGGGGAGGAAGTCATCCACATTGAGCACGGCGGTGGCGCGGGCCGCGAGGCCCAGGCGCTTGAGGCCCGCCAGCGCCAGCAAGGTGGCGTCGACTTCGCCGGTCTCGGCCTTGCGCAGGCGCGTCTCCACATTGCCGCGCAGCAGGGTCAGCTCCAGATCAGGACGCAGACGCTTGGCCTGGGCGCCCCGGCGCAGGGAAGCGGTGCCCAGCTTCGCGCCCTTGGGAAGATCGGCGAAGCTCTTGCCATGGGAGGTGATGAGCACGTCGCGCACATCCTCGCGCGGCAGATAACCGGTGACGCAGAGGCCGTCAGGCAGAACCGTGGGGAGATCCTTGGAGGAATGGACCGCCAGATCGATGCTCCCCTCCAGCAGGGCGGCGTCGAGCTCCTTGGTGAAGAGGCCCTTGCCGCCGGATTCCGACAAGGGCCGGTCCTGAATGGCGTCGCCGGTGGTGCGGATCACCACCACCTCAATGCGGTCCTCAGCGATTCCATGGGCTTCCGCCAAAAGACGGCGCACCATATGGGTCTGGGCCAGCGCCAGAGGCGAGCCGCGCGTGCCAATTCTCAGGAAGGTGTCTGTCATGATCTCTTGTCGTCCCGCCACAATCATTGCCGAAAGGATGGGGGGGACTATAGGGTGCTGCGGGCTGAGGCGAAAGACGGGGAATCAGGAGAAGTGATGCGCGTTCTGGGGATCGAGACCACCTGCGATGAAACGGCGGCCTCCGTGGTGCAGCTGAAGGCGGGCGGCGGCGGAACGATTCTGTCCAACGTGGTCCATTCCCAGATCGCCGAACACGCGGCCTATGGGGGCGTGGTGCCGGAGATCGCCGCGCGCGCCCATGTGGAGCTTCTGGACAACCTGGTGCGCCGGGCGCTTGAGGCGGCGGACGTGGCTTTCGCGGAGCTTGACGGGATCGCGGCAGCCGCAGGGCCGGGCCTCATCGGGGGGGTCATGGTGGGGCTGACCACCGGCAAGGCTCTGGCGCTGGCGGGGGGCAAGCCCTTCATGGCGATCAACCATCTGGAGGCCCACGCCCTGACCGCGCGCCTGACCGATGGCGTGGAGTTTCCCTATCTGCTGCTGCTGGTCTCGGGCGGCCATACCCAGCTCATCGCGGTGCGGGGGGTGGGCCAATACACCCGCATCGGCTCCACAGTGGACGACGCCATCGGCGAGGCCTTCGACAAGGTGGCCAAGATGCTCGACCTGCCCTATCCCGGCGGCCCGCAAGTGGAGAAGGCGGCGATGGAGGGCGATCCGGCGCGCTTCGACCTGCCCCGACCCATGCTGCGGCGCCCCGGCGCGGATTTCTCCCTGTCCGGTCTGAAGACGGCGGTGCGGCTGGAAATCGAGAAGCTCGGCCACACGCCCCGACCCGGCGAGGTCGCCGATCTCTGCGCCTCCTTCCAGGCCGCAGTCGTGGATGTGATTGGCGACCGCACCCGCGCGGGCCTGCGCCTGTTCCGCGAACAATTCGGCCCGCCCCGTGCGCTGGTGGTGGCGGGCGGGGTGGCGGCCAATACGGCGATCCGGCACGCCCTGACGCGGTTATCCACCCAGACCGGCGTCAAGCTGATGGTCCCCCCGGCGCAGCTATGCACCGACAATGGCGCCATGATCGCCTGGGCGGGACTGGAGCGGCTGCAGCTCGGCCTGACCGACGGCATGGACTTCGCCCCCCGGCCCCGCTGGCCCCTCGACGCCAGCGCCACGCCTCTCCACAATGGAAAAGCTTAAGCTCCCGATTCGCGGGCTCCCATGCGACGACCCCTTGTCCTGACCGCCGCCCTGTTGTTGAGCCTCGCGCCAGGCGCGGCGCGCGGCCCGCTCGACCGCGAGCCCGCCATGGCCGCGACGCGCATCTTTTATGGCCCCTCCGAGGGTTTCGATCAGGTCGATCCCGCCCTGATCGGGCGGGCGCGCAGCAGCATCGACATGGCCGCCTATGTTCTGACCCAGCGTCCGGTGATCGACGCGCTGGAGGCGGCCGTGCGGCGCGGGGTCAAGCTGCGGCTCTATCTGGACGCCGACCAGCGCGACCCCCAGGATGGCGAGCCCCGGGAGCGTCTCGCCGCCCTGCTGCGCATGCCCGGCGTCGAGACCCGCTTCAAGGCTACCAGCCGGGACATCATGCATTTCAAGGCCTATCAGGTGGATGGGCGCTTCTTGCGCACGGGCTCCGCCAATTTCAGCTTCTCGGGATCGCGGCGGCAGGACAATGACATCATCGTGCTGGAAAGCACCGAGGCGGTGGGCGCCTTCGCCCTGAAATTCCAGCAGATCTGGACGCGGCGGGACAACGATCCCTTTCGTCCCTGAAGCGGTTCCGCCAGAGCCGGAAGTGGATTAGGTTCGGCGCCGGAGCAACGCATGAGGCGCAAGGTGGAATTCCGCACGGTTTCGGTTCTGGGCGCAGGCGCCTGGGGGACGGCGCTGGCCAATGTGGCGGCGCGGGCGGGCCATGAGGTCCGCCTGTGGGGGCGTGACGCCTCCGCCATGGCGGCTCTCGCCCGGACCCGCGAAAATCCCCATCTGCCCGGCGTGATCCTCGATGCGGCGGTGACGCCACAGAGCGATCTGGCCAGGGCCGCCAACGCCGATCTGCTGCTGGCGGTGGTCCCGGCCCAGGCGACCCGCGAACTGGCGACACGGCTTCAAGGCCTCGTGGCCCCGGGCACGCCCATCGTGCTCTGCTCCAAGGGGATCGAGCGGGACACCGGCCTCTTCATGAGCGAGGTTCTGGCCCAGACCCTGCCGGACAATCCTGCGGCGGTGCTCTCCGGACCCAGTTTCGCCGCTGACGTATCGCGCGGCTTGCCGACCGCCGTGACCCTGGCGGCCGAGGACGAAGCACTCGCCAAGGCCATAGCGGGCGCCCTCTCCGCCCCCTCGTTTCGGCTTTATCATTCCAGCGATGTGATCGGGGCCGAGATTGGCGGCGCCGCCAAAAATGTGCTGGCCATCGCCTGCGGCATCGCGGCGGGGCGCGGCCTTGGGGCCAGCGCCGGGGCGGCGTTGGTGGCGCGGGGCTTTGCGGAATTGAGCCGTTTTGGCCGCAGCTACGGGGCGCGGCCCGATACCCTGATGGGGCTTTCGGGACTGGGCGACCTCGTGCTGACCTGTAGTTCGACCCAATCGCGAAATTTTTCCTTCGGCCACGCCATCGGGCGCGGGGAGACGCCGGAACAAGCCATGCAGGGCAAACTGGCCGAGGGCGCCTTCACGGCGACGGTGCTGGCGAAACTGGCGAAGGCCCGGGGCGTCGACATGCCCATCGCCCAGAGCGTGGAGGCCATAGTGGCGGGCCGGATCGGGGTCGATGCGGCGGTGGAAGCCCTGCTGGCGCGACCCTCGAAGGCCGAAGCCTGAGCCTGAAATACTCTGAAAAACAGAGACTTAGGCGTTAGTCATCTTGAGGAAGGGGTCCCGGTCCGTCTGCAACAGACAGACCCGCTGGATCTCATAGCCATGCTGCTGGGTGCGCAGATCCGAGCGATTCCAGGTCTCGTTCAGTTCCACCATCTCCGCTTCGAGATCCGACGGCGAATCGCTGATGGCGAGGACCAGCGCCTGGGGCGCCGTCTGCACCAGCGCATAAAATGGCCGCGACGTCGGCTTGGGCCGGGAAGGCGGGGCGGGCTCCACGACCTTTTTCGATTTTTTCGGGATCAGGGCCGAGACCAGGGCCGCTCCCATGAGAAAGGCTCCAAAACGCTTGAGCATGAAGGCTCCTCGCCAATGATCGCGCCACAGGACGCAACTGTTTCGCTTCTGTTGAAGGCGACCATATCGAAGCAGAGCCGATCTGGAAAATGATTTCGGCGATGGGGGGAACCTATTTCGCCGATGGACGTTTTTGGGCCACGCCCCAGGTTTGCGCGCCTTAAAGGGGCCATCTTCCGGCATCTGGAGGCTTGGCAGGGTTGCGCGGCCAATAGCCATGTGTTAGGTCACGGCCGCCTTCGGGGGGAATGCGCGCTTGCGCTTGTTCGCCACCGTTCTCACAGCATGTCGTCGAGGTTGCGGCTCACGCTGCGGCGGTAAACCACTCCATCAGGTGTGGGTGACTTCCGAAACCTTGCGGCAAGCCTGCTGCAGTTCGCCATTTTCAGGGGCCAAGCGTGGCAAAAGACGATTCGATCGTAACCGGCATGGCGGGGCGTTACGCCCAGGCCCTGTATCAGCTCGCGCTCGAACAGGGCGCGACGGATCGGGTGGCCGCCGATTTGAAGAGCTTCGCCGCTCTGATCGCGGAAAGCGCCGATCTTGCGCGTCTGGTGCGCAGCCCCGTTTTCTCCTCCGATGAGCAGGTAAAGGCCCTCGGCGCTGTTTTCGACCGCGTCGGCATCACTGGCCTGGCCGCCAATTTCATCAAGCTCGTCGCGACAAAGCGCCGCCTGTTCGCCATCGGCGACATGACGGCCAATTACGCCAAGCTGCATGACGCCGCCCGTGGCGTGACGCGCGCTGACGTGACTGTCGCCGAGTCTCTCGCCGCCGAACACCTCGAGGCGCTGAAAAGCGCCCTCTTGCAGGTTTCCGGCGGCAAATCCGTTGACGTCGCCGTCAAGGTGGACCCCGAGATTGTTGGCGGCATCGTCGTCAAGCTTGGGTCTCGCATGATTGACGACTCGGTCAAGACCAAACTCAATTCGATCCGCACACGCATGAAAGAGGTCGGCTGATGGATATCCGCGCCGCAGAGATTTCTGCGATCCTCAAGAATGAGATCGCGAACTTCGGTAATGAAGCCCAGGTCACGGAAGTGGGCCAGGTTCTTTCCGTGGGCGACGGCATCGCCCGCGTCTACGGTCTCGACAACGTCCAGGCGGGCGAAATGGTCGAGTTCGAGAACGGCACGCGCGGCATGGCGCTCAATCTTGAGAGCGACAACGTCGGCGTCGTGATTTTCGGCTCCGACCGCGACATCAAGGAAGGCCAGACCGTCAAGCGCACCGGCGCCATCGTGGACGTGCCCGTCGGGCGCGGTCTGCTGGGCCGCGTGGTGGACGCTCTCGGCAATCCCATAGACGGCAAGGGCCCGGTCGTTTACGAGAAGCGCGCCCGCGTCGACGTGAAGGCGCCCGGCATCATTCCCCGCAAGTCCGTGCATGAGCCCATGGCCACCGGCCTCAAGTCGGTGGACGCGCTGATCCCGATCGGCCGCGGCCAGCGCGAGCTGATCATCGGCGACCGCCAGACCGGCAAGACCGCCATCGCGCTCGACACGATCCTGAACCAGAAGGCGGTGAACGAAGGCACGGACGAGAGCCAGAAGCTCTATTGCGTCTATGTCGCCATCGGCCAGAAGCGTTCCACCGTCGCCCAGTTCGTGAAGGTGCTCGAAGAGCGCGGCGCGCTCGAATATTCGATCATCATCGCGGCGACCGCGTCTGATCCCGCCCCCATGCAGTTCCTCGCGCCCTTCTCCGGCTGCGCCATGGGCGAGTATTTCCGCGACAACGGCATGCATGCCGTGATCGTCTATGACGATCTGTCCAAGCAGGCCGTCGCCTATCGTCAGATGTCTCTGCTGCTGCGCCGCCCGCCGGGCCGCGAAGCCTATCCCGGCGACGTGTTCTATCTGCACTCCCGCCTGCTGGAGCGCTCCGCCAAGCTCAACGACGAGAATGGCAATGGCTCGCTCACCGCGCTTCCGGTCATCGAGACCCAGGCCAACGACGTGTCGGCCTATATCCCCACCAACGTGATTTCGATCACCGACGGCCAGATCTTCCTCGAGACTGATCTGTTCTACCAGGGCATCCGTCCCGCCGTGAACGTCGGTCTGTCGGTGTCGCGCGTGGGCTCCTCCGCCCAGACGAAGGCGACGAAGAAGGTCGCCGGCAAGATCAAGGGCGAGCTCGCCCAGTATCGCGAAATGGCCGCCTTCGCCCAGTTCGGCTCGGATCTCGACGCGGTGACCCAGCGCCTGCTGAATCGCGGCGCCCGCCTGACCGAACTTCTAAAGCAGCCGCAGTTCGCCCCGCTGAAGATGGAAGAGCAGTGCTGCGTGATCTACGCGGGCGTCAACGGCTACCTCGACGGCATCCCGGTCAACCGGGTGCGCGCTTTCGAGGATGGCTTCCTGACCCTGCTGCGCACCAGCCATGCCGATCTCCTGGCCTCCATCCGCACCTCGAAGGATCTTTCGGATGCTGATGCGGCGAAGCTGAAGAGCGCCGTGGAGACCTATGCGAAGTCCTTCGCGTAACCAGCTCCTCTGACCAGAGCGGAAACCCATGCCCTCGCTTAAGGATCTGCGAAACCGGATCTCCTCCGTCAAATCGACGCAGAAGATCACCAAGGCCATGCAAATGGTGGCCGCAGCGAAACTGCGTCGCGCGCAGACTGCGGCGGAGGCGGCGCGTCCCTATGCCAAGCGCATGGAGACAGTGCTCGCCCATCTGGCGTCCAACTTTGACGCTGGCTCCCAGGCGCCGGCGCTGCTGGCGGGCTCCGGCAAGGACGACGTGCATCTGCTGCTCGTCTGCACCGCCGAACGCGGCCTTTGCGGCGCTTTCAACTCGTCGATCGTGCGCATGGCGCGCGAACACGCCCTCAGCCTGATGGCGCGCGGCAAGACGGTGAAGATCATTTGCGTGGGCAAGAAGGGCTATGATCAGCTTCGTCGCCAGTTCGACAAGCAGATCATGGAGTTGATTGAACTTCGCTCGATCCACAACGTGGCCTTCAGCAACGCTGAGCCCATCGGCAAAAAGGTCATCGGGCTGTTTGAGGCGGGTGAGTTCGACGTCTGCACGCTGTTCTTCTCGCGCTTCCGGTCTGTGATCGCCCAGATCCCGACGGCGACGCAACTGATCCCCGCAGCCTTGCCCGCCCAGGCTTCTTCCACAGGCGCCCATGCGGCCTATGACTACGAGCCGGACGAGGCCGAGATCCTGACCTCCCTGCTGCCCCACAACATATCGGTGCAGGTGTTTGGCGCGCTGCTTGAGAACGCGGCCTCCGAACAGGGCGCGCGCATGAGCGCGATGGACAACGCCACACGCAACGCCGGTGAGATGATTCGCAAGCAGACGCAGATCTACAACCGTTCGCGTCAGGCGATGATCACCAAAGAACTTATCGAAATCATCTCGGGCGCTGAAGCGCTCTGACCGAAGTCAAGAGGATGAACGAAATGGCCACCGCCAACACAGCCACCGGCAAAATCACCCAGGTCATCGGCGCCGTCGTCGACGTGCAGTTCGAGGGCCATCTGCCAGAGATCTTCAACGCGCTGGAGACCAGCAACCAGGGCGCGCGCCTCGTGCTGGAAGTGGCCCAGCATCTGGGTGAAAGCTCCGTGCGCTGCATCGCCATGGACACGTCGGAAGGCCTCGTGCGCGGCCAGGCCGTGACCGACACGGGCGCCCCCATCATGGTGCCCGTCGGCGACGGCACGCTCGGCCGCATCATCAACGTCATCGGCGAGCCCGTGGACGAGGCTGGTCCGGTGGATGCGGAAACCACCCGCGCCATCCATCAGCCGGCCCCCAGCTACGCCGACCAGTCCACCGAAGCGCAGATTCTCGAGACGGGCATCAAGGTCGTGGACCTGCTCGCTCCCTACGCCAAGGGCGGCAAGATCGGCCTGTTCGGCGGCGCGGGCGTCGGCAAGACCGTGCTCATTATGGAACTCATCAACAACGTGGCCAAGGCCCACGGCGGTTACTCCGTGTTCGCGGGCGTGGGCGAGCGCACCCGTGAGGGCAACGATCTCTATCACGAGATGATCGAAGGCGGCGTGAACCAGAAGGGCGGAGGCGCCGGCTCCAAGTGCGCGCTGGTCTATGGCCAGATGAACGAGCCTCCGGGCGCCCGTTCGCGCGTCGCTCTGACCGGCCTCACCGTCGCCGAGCATTTCCGCGACAAGGGCCAGGACGTGCTGTTCTTCGTGGACAACATCTTCCGCTTCACCCAGGCGGGCTCGGAAGTGTCCGCTCTGCTCGGCCGCATTCCTTCGGCGGTGGGCTATCAGCCGACGCTGGCCACCGACATGGGCATGCTGCAGGAGCGCATCACCACCACCACCAAGGGCTCGATCACCTCGGTGCAGGCCATTTACGTCCCCGCCGACGACTTGACCGATCCGGCGCCCGCCACCTCCTTCGCCCATCTGGACGCGACCACCGTGTTGTCGCGCTCGATTGCGGAAAAGGGCATCTATCCGGCGGTGGATCCGCTCGACTCCACCTCGCGCATGCTCTCCCCCATGATCGTGGGTGAGGAGCATTACGCCACCGCCCGTCAGGTGCAGCAGATGCTGCAGCGCTACAAGGCTCTTCAGGACATCATCGCCATTCTCGGCATGGACGAACTGTCGGAAGACGACAAGATCGCCGTCGCCCGCGCCCGCAAGATCGAGCGCTTCCTGTCGCAGCCCTTCCATGTGGCGGAAATCTTCACCGGCGCCCCCGGCAAGCTGGTGTCACTCGCCGACACCATCAAGGGCTTCAAGGGTCTGGTGGAAGGCAAATACGATCACCTCCCCGAGGCCGCCTTCTACATGGTCGGCACCATCGAGGAAGCCGTCGAAAAGGCCCAGCGCCTCGCCGCTGAAGCCGCCTGAGCCAGAGCGTCCCCCGGAGATTGAGCAATGGCCGCTTTCCACTTCGAACTCGTCTCGCCGGAGCGCTTGCTGTTCTCCGGCAACGTCGAGGCTGTCGTCGTGCCGGGCGCCGAGGGCGCATTCACGGTTCTCCATGACCATGCCCCGGTCATGGCGGTGCTGAAAGCCGGCGTGATCGAGGTCGACGAGACCCAGACCAAGAAGCAGCGCCTCTTCGTGCGCGGCGGCTTCGCCGACGTTTCTTCGAGCGGCCTGACCATTCTGGCCGCCCAGGCAATCCCCGTGGAGGAACTCGACGCCGCCAGGCTCGACTCCCAGATCCAGGACGCCGAGGAGGACCTCAAGGACGCTGGCACCGATGAGGGCAAGCGCCTCGCTGCGGAAAAGCTCGCCCAACTGCGCGAGGTTCGCGCGGTTCTCAACGTCTGAGGCCCGGCGATTCGCCTGGATTGGAAAGCCGGGCTCGTCCCGGCTTTTTTATTGACTGAACGGGAAAGCCGCCGTGCTGCCTGAGATCAGCGATTACCCGCAGCTCGCCGCCAGGTTCCAATGGCGCATTCCCGCACGCTTCAACATCGGAACCGCCGTTTCAGATGTCTGGGCGGCGACCGAGCCAGATCGGCCAGCGATTCTCGACCTGCGCGGCGGCGCGCTGGAGACTCTCACCTTCGGCGCGCTTGCGGAGCGCTCCAACCGGCTGGCCCATGCGCTGAGTCTGTCGGGGGTGGCGCGAGGCGACCGGGTGGCGATCCTGCTGCCGCAGATGGCCGAAGTCGTCATCGCCCATGTGGCGATCTACAAGCTGGGCGCCGTCGCCCTGCCGTTGGCCTCTCTGTTTGGGGTTGACGCCCTCGAATATCGACTCGCGGATGCGGGGGTGCGGGCGCTTATCACCGACGCATCTGGTCTGGCCAAGGTGGCGCCCATTCGGGCCCATCTGCCACAACTGGACCTGCTGGTCTCGACCGATGGGCCTGACGGCGCGGCGCTCGGCTTCGCGCAGATGCTGGAGCGCGGCTCCCCCACCTTCCCCGCCGCAGACACGGGACCTGATGATCCCGCCATGATGATCTACACCTCCGGCACCACAGGTCCGCCCAAGGGCGCGCTGCAGGGTCATCGGGTGCTGCTGGGCCATCTGCCGGGCGTACAATTTCCCCATGAGGGCTTCCCCAAACCTGGCGACCGCTTCTGGACCCCCGCCGATTGGGCCTGGGCGGGAGGCCTGCTCAATGTGCTGCTGCCCAGCCTCTATTTCGGCGTATCCGTGGTGGCGCGGCGGTTTGATCGTTTCGATCCGGAAGCGGCGCTGCATCTGATGGCGCATATGCGGGTGCGCAACGCCTTCATACCGCCGACAGCCCTGCGCATGCTGCGCGCCATTCATGCGGCGGGGCGACGCTACAACGTGGATCTGCGCACGCTGGCCTCCGGCGGCGAATCCCTGGGCGCGGAAACCTACGCCTGGGGCCGCGAGGCCTTCGGCCTCACCATCAATGAATTCTACGGCCAGACCGAATGTAACCTGGTGCTGGCGTCCTGCAACGCCATGGGCGTCTCGCGCGCGGGCGCCATCGGCAAGGCTGTGCCCGGCCATGTCTGCGACGTGATCCGCCCCGATGGTTCCCGCTGCGAGGCAGACGAGCCCGGGCAGATCGCCGTGCTGCGGCCAGACCCAGTGATGTTCCTGGGCTACTGGAACAACGAGAGAGCCACCGAGGCCAAATTCATCGGCGACTGGATGACGACGGGCGATCAGGGTCGGCGCGACGGGGATGGCTATGTCTTCTTCTTCGGCCGCGACGATGATGTGATCACCTCCTCGGGCTATCGCATCGGGCCTGGCGAGATCGAGGATTGCCTGCTGCGCCATCCCGCCGTCGAAATTGCAGCCGCCGTTGGCAAGCCCGACGCTATCCGCGGCGAGATCGTGAAGGCCTTCATCGTGCCGAAACCCGGCTTCCAGCCCTCGGCGGATCTGGCCGCAGATATCCAGAGCTTCGTGCGCACCCGCCTCTCGGCTCACGAATATCCGCGCGAAGTCGCCTTCATCGACCGCCTGCCGCTGACGACCACCGGCAAGGTGATCCGGCGGGAGTTGCGCGCAAGGGGCTGATCAGCCCAGCAAGCCGCCCGATCCCGGCTTCAGCGGATTGCCCACCAACGCCGCGCGGTCGGGCTGGTCGGGGCGCACCTCGCCAGTGAAGGCGCGCCAGAGGCCTTCGACGAAGCGCGGCTCCATATCCTTCAGAATGAAGACGATCCGCGTGCGCCGCTCGCCCCTCGGCCAGGCGTCGAGGCTGACGGGCGGATGGAAGACATGCTGTACGCCGTGGATCACCACGGGACGGTCGGGCTCGTCGTCCAGCCCCACGATGCCCTTCACCCGCAGCAGATGAGGCCCATGGGCCTGACGCAGGAGATCGAGGAACAGATCAAAGCCGCTCTTGGGCATGAGCGTGTCGCTCTCAAGACAAAACGCCCGGATGCGCGCGTCATGGCGGTTCACGTCATGGGGATCCTGCCCGCCATGGGCGTGATCATGGTGGTGATGATCATGCCCGTGATCGTGGCCGTGATGATGGTGATCGTGGTGGTCCTCGAACGCCTCCGCATTCAGCCAGCGCCTGACATCAGGAATTTTCGTCTCGGGGTCGAAAAGGCCGAGATCCAGCAGAGCCTTCGCGCTAGCTTCGCCCTTCGCCGCATCGAGGATCATGGCGGAGGGGTTGAGCGCATTCAGGCGCCGCCGCAGGGAGGCGAGAGCGGCTGCGCCCGCCTCGCCCACCAGAAGATCGGTCTTGGTGAGCACGATGCGGTCGGCGACCGCCGCCTGTTTCACGGCTTCTTCATGGACGTCGAGGGTCGAAGCCCCGTTCACCCCATCGACAAGCGTCACCACGCCATCGAGGCGGAAGCGCATGAGGAGATAGGGGTGATACATGATCGTGTGCAGCACGGGCGCGGGGTCCGCCAGACCCGTGGTCTCGATGACCACGCGCTTGAAGGCGGGCATGCGGTCATTGTCGCGACGGCGCAGCAGGTCCTCCAGCGTGGTGATGAGATCGCCTCTGATGGTGCAGCACAGACAACCCGAGGACAGCAGCAGCATGTCCCCGTCAGCGGCCTCCACCAGCAAATGATCGAGGCCCACTTCGCCAAATTCGTTGATGATGACGACCGTGTCGGCCAGCGCCGGGTCTTTCAGAAGGCGGTTCAGGAGCGTGCTCTTGCCGGCGCCCAGAAAACCCGTCAGCACAGTCACGGGGATCGGCGGCGGGGGACGGCGGGCCTGCGAATCTTCGGTCAAGCCTCAACTCCTCGTCAATGTTGGGCAGTCTTCGGCCGGGCTGGGGGACTGGGCTTCGCTTCAGCCTTGGCCTTTGGGGCCGGCTTCTTTTTCGCCGCCTTCTTGCCTTTGGCGAGAGGCTTGCCTTTGGCCCTGGCGACCATGGCTTTGGCTGCGGGCTGCGGAGCGGCGCCCAGATCAGCCCGGGGCGCATCGCCGCGCGCCGCCAGCACCGGCCCGTTCCAGCCGGGGGCGCGGCCCACATAGACATCCACAGGCTCGAAGCTCGGCCTGATATGCATCTGTTCCTGAATGGCCGCGACGCTGTTGCCGGGCGCGCCCTCGCCATTGTTGGCGAAAAAGGCGGCGGAATGATCGCCATCGCCCGGCCGCTGGACGACCGGGACCGCGAAATCATCTTCCGCCACCTGATCGCGATGGGCGCCGCAGACGCGTGGGCGCATGTTCGGCGCAGGTCCGGGCGCAGCAGCCAGGGTCGCGACGGGGATCGAGCCTGAACCAGAGGCGAAGCCCGCGTCGAGCAGGCTCGCGGTCTTCAGAGTGCGCGCCTTTGCGTTGGGATAGCCCAGCACCACCACGATCAGCCGCCGTCCGCCGCGCGTGGCGGAGGCCACCACATTGAAGCCAGCCGGACAGGTGAAGCCGGTCTTCATGCCATCGGCGCCGGGATAGCGGCCCAGCAGGCCATTGTGGGTGGGAATGATCTGAGCCCCGAGGCGCAGGGCGCCAATGCCGTAATAGTCGGAATATTCGGGAAAGTCGCGAAACAGCGCCCTGCCGACGATCGCCATGTCCCGGGCCGAGGAATAGTGATTGTCGTTGTGCAACCCGTTGGGATTGACGAAGTGGGACTCGTTCATGCCGAGCCGGGCCGCCGCTGCGTTCATCTGTTCGGCGAAGCCCTCGACGGAGCCGCCAAGCCCCTCGGCGATGGTCACGGCGATGTCATTGGCCGACTTCACCATCAGCATCTTCATGGCGTTGTCGAGCGTGACCTCCGAGCCCGGGTTGAAGCCCATCTTGGAGGCGGGCATGCGAGCGGCGCGCGAGGAGACGACGATGGGCGTATCCAGGGTCACCCGCTTTTCGCGCACCGCACTGAGAGCCACATAGAGCGTCATCAGCTTGGTCAGAGAGGCGGGATACCAGCGATGCGTGGCTTCCTGCTCAAGCACCACCCTGCCGGAGGCGGCGTCGAGCACGATGAAGGGCGTCGCCCGGGCCTGGGCGGCGGCGCAGGCCAATCCGGCCAGGGACCAGGCGGCGAGCCTCAAAAATCGGTTCTGGATGCGCATTTCACCCTTTTCCGGTAGATGCGGACGCAATGAGCTGACGTTGAATGCGATCTGCGCCGAATCTTCATGCGAAGGTCGTAAGGAGCCGCATTGGTAGCCGCCCCCGATCAAAATGCAAAGCATCCGACTAGGAGCGCGCCCGCAGGGGCGCAAGGCCATCAATCAACGCCTTGCGGCGAAATCGTGGCTGCGGCGTCTCTCAGGCCAGGCCCAGACGCCGCAGCTGAACCTGCGCCGCTCATTCGCCTGGCGCGCGCGCCTCAATGGCAAGGGCGTGCACGCCCGTGCGCAGATCCTCCGCCAGGATCTCGTTGATCAGCCGATGGCGAGCCAGCCGGGGCTTGCCGGAAAAGGCGCCGGACACCACTTTCACTGTAAAGTGCGTTTCGCTCGCCGACAGGGCGCCGGGATGTCCCGACCCGGGATGGCCGATGTGTCCCGCGTGTTTGTGGGAGTCATCGATCACCTCAAGGGCGAGGGGCGCGAGGGCCGCCGCCAGCTTGCCTTCGATTCGTGCCTTCACGCTCATCATCGAGCCTCCATTCATGCGCCCCTTGCGGGACATCCCTTAGCGAAGTTTCGCCCGGCGACGCCGTGCTGCTTGCGGAGCAAGGTTTACACTCATAATGTCTCATCCATGAATCTGAATTCACCACTCTTCGACCGAATCAGGACGAAGTCCAAGCAGGCGCCGGTGATCGAACCGAAGCCCAAGCAGGCTTGCGCCCATCCCGGCTGCGCAGCTGCAGGGGAGTTCAAGGCCCCGATGGGCCGGTTGCGGGAGGGGCAATATTTCTGCTTCTGCCTCGACCATGTGCGCGAATACAACGCAACCTACAATTATTTCAACGGGATGAGCGACAACGACGTGGCCCGTTTCCAGAAGGAGGCGGTGATTGGTCACCGGCCCACCTGGTCCATGGGCGTCAATCGCGCCGCCCGCGGCTTCCGCGAAGATGGGGTCGATCCTGTGGTCGATCCGCTGGGTATGTTCCGGCAGGGCATGGGGGCGCGCGCCGCAGACCCGCCGCGCCAGCCGAAATTCGGCGTCGCCGCCATGAAGGCCCTCGCCACTCTGGGCCTTGACGACACGGCCGATGCGGAGAAGATCAAGACCCGATACAAGGAATGGGTGAAAAGACTGCACCCGGACGCCAACGGCGGCGACCGGTCGATGGAAGATAAATTGCGCGAGATCATCCAGGCCTATAATTATCTCAGAACAGCCAAGCTCGTCTGACGGCGGGCGGGGCATCCCGGCCGGGGTTCCGGCCACACCGCCCGCGGGGCTTCTCCCCAGGGCCAGCGCTTGCGCCCCTTCGTGAAGCGGACGGGTATGGAGGAATGATGCAAACCGCTAAGACCACGACGCCCGGCATGCCCGACAAGAAAATCTCGGTGCGCGACACCTTCCATATCGATTCCGACATGGAGACCCCGGCCTATTCCGAGCGTACGGAACATGTGCCCGATCTTGATCCGGACTATCTGTTCGACAAGCCCACCACGCTGGCCATTCTGGCGGGCTTCGCGCGCAACCGCCGCGTGATGGTGACGGGCTATCACGGCACCGGCAAATCGACCCATATCGAGCAGGTCGCCGCCCGCCTCAACTGGCCCTGCGTGCGCATCAACCTCGACAGCCATGTCTCGCGCATCGACCTCGTCGGCAAGGACGCGATCGTGCTCAAGGACGGCAAGCAGATCACGGAATTCCGTGACGGCATCCTGCCCTGGGCCCTGCAGAACAACATCGCGCTCTGCTTCGACGAATATGACGCGGGCCGTCCCGACGTGATGTTCGTGATCCAGCGCGTGCTGGAGCTCTCGGGCCGTCTGACCCTGCTCGATCAGAACCGGGTCATTCGCCCCCATCCCGCCTTCCGCCTCTTCTCCACCGCCAATACGGTGGGCCTTGGCGACACCTCGGGCCTCTATCACGGCACCCAGCAGATCAATCAGGGCCAGATGGACCGCTGG
>CANGTC010000067.1 GCA_947456505.1 Beijerinckiaceae bacterium | reverse complement strand
TCTGGCCCAGATAGGCCTCGGCGGTCTCCTTCATCTTGGTCAGGGTGAAGGCGGAGATCTGCGAGGGGGAATATTGCTTGCCGTCCGCATCGACCCAGGCGTCGCCATTGCCAGCCTTGACGATCTTGTAGGGAACCAGACCCATGTCCTTCTGGGTCATGGGATCGTTGAAGGGGCGGCCGATCAGACGCTTGATCGCGAAAAAGGTGCGCTCGGGATTGGTGACCGCCTGGCGCTTGGCCGGCTGGCCCACGAGCCGCTCGCCGTCGTCGGTGAAAGCCACGATAGAGGGGGTGGTGCGCGCGCCTTCCGCGTTTTCAATGACCTTGGGGGTCGAACCTTCCATCACGCACACGCAGGAATTGGTGGTGCCGAGGTCGATGCCAATCACTTTTGCCATTTTTACATTCCTTTCCGTTCGCAGAACCCCGGACCCCGAAGCGATCCGGTCTACGGGCGTGAAGCGATCCCTGGGATCGCGGGCCGCCCGGTCCCCGATGCCGCTGAGATTGGTATTCCCCGCTCTGACTACAAGGGCGCCTGCGCAGGTGTTCGAAGCTTGGGGGCTATATAGGCGCCACAATTTTCAGGCGCAACCGGGCCGGGCCCCGCCAAAAGGCCTGAAAACCGGGCAAGCGCGGCTGATGGTCCCGCCAGGGGGCGGGTGCGTCAAATTTGACCAGATCAGTCCCGATTGATGGCGAGGCCAAGCTTGGGGGGCCTGGCGAGGGTCTGGAAGATCACGCAATAGCGCTCGGTCAGCTTGATCAGCGAGTCGATCTGCGCCTGGGAGGCCTCCGTGTCGAGGTCGAAGGTCAGGCGAATCTCGCGAAAGCCCACCGGGGCGTCCTTGGCGACCCCCAGGGTGCCGCGAAAATCCAGATCCCCCTCGGCGCGCACCACGCCAGCCTTCAAGGGAATGGCGAGCGCCGTGGCCACCGCCTTCAGGGTCACGCCCGCGCAGGCGACCAGCGCCTCCAGCAGCATGTCGCCCGAGCACAGCTCAGCGCCAGACCCCCCGGTGGCGGGATGCAGACCCGCCACGGCCAGCGCGCGGCCCGTCTCCACCTTGCAGGCGATCTTGGACTCGTCGATGGAGCCTTGGGCCTTGAGAGTGATGATGGCCGCATCAGGGTCGGACTTGTACTTGTCCTTGTAGGGGGCCTGCATGGCGCGCAGTTCTGCGGAATCCATTGGGTGCTCCTCGTGTGGTTTCGCCCCCTCAGGGGGTGATGAGTTGCTTGGCGCGCTGCACCACCTCTTTGGGCGCGGCGTAGAGTTTGGCGACGACCTCCTGAACCTTTTCGCCGCGCAGAGGCGAAATGTCGAGACGGGCCTGCTTGGCGTCGCTGAGGAAAGCCTCGTCCTTCATCACGGCCTCGAAAGCGTCCCGCAGCATTTTCACCTGCTGGGCGGGGACGCCCGGGGGCGCCACATAGGGCCGCCCGAAGACCTGTTGGCTGACGATCAGCTCCACCGGGGCCTTGTCGGATTCCTGCTTGATGAAGGTCCAGATGGACGGCACGCCCAGAGCGTCAAGCTCATGCTCATTCTCGATGCCGTCCTGGACAAGGACATTTACAGTCTTCTGCTCAAGCCAGGTGGGGCGCTGGGACTTGAGGCTGGTCCAGTCGAGGCCACACAAGCCATCGACCTCGCCGCGCTCGATGGCGAGCAGGATGTCCGCCGTGCCTTTGTAGCCGCTGACGATCTCGAACTGGGCGCCCGCCGCATTCTTGTGGAAGGCGGCGTAATCGCGGGTCGAGCCGCCCGCCGCGCTGGCGCCGATGACGGTCTTCTGCTTCTGCGCGTCCTCGAAGGTCTTCACCTTCGACATGGGGCCGGTGATGCAGACGCGGGTGCCGCTGTCGGCGGTGGCCAGATATTCGAATTTGTTGGGGTCGAAAAGATTCTGCGCCCGGTCTTCCAGCAGCGGCCCGACGATGACGCCGGGGAACAGCGCGCCGATGACCGTGCCATCCTTGGGCGAGAGGCGGAACAGGGATGCCGCCGCCGTCCCGCTGCCAGCGCCCGGCATGTTGCGGGGGATCACATTGGGATTGCCCGGCAGGAAGCGGCCGAGATGCTTGCCGATGTTGCGCGCGTAGACGTCATAACCGCCGCCCGCATCCGAACCGATGACGAAATCCACCTTCTTGCCGGTGTAATAATCGGCTGCGCTGACAGGCGCCGCCGCAAAGGCGATGGCGCAAAGCAGCAGACCCGAGGCCTTCAAGGCTTTCGGTGACATAGGTCCTCCATGGCATGATCAAGGGCCGCCTATAGAAGAGCCCGGCGGCTCACGCAAGCGCGCGCCCTTTCAGGCGCATCAGGAACCCCGCGAGATCATCCGTGGTGAAATCCACATGGGACGGAATGACGCGCGGCTGCTCCCAGGACTCGCGGTGATCCACCTGTCCCTTTTTGGGCACGACAAGGGTGGTCACCATGCCCCGCGTATGCGGAGTCAGGAGATTGATGACAATGTCTTCGAACATGGCGGCGCGCGATGGCTCAACCTCGTGTTTGTCGAAAAATCGATCATAGGTCTCCTGCGCGGGCTTGGGCAGAAGATCGGCGGCCACGATGTCGAAGATGTCCTCGAAGAGATGGTCCAGCCCCAGCTTCTGGGCCGTGCGCAGGGCATGTTCGCGCGAGCCGTTGGTGAGGATCAGCTTGCGCCCCGGCAGGGCCGCAATGGCGGCGGCGAGCGAATGGTTGGGCGCCAGGCTGGAGCGGTCGATGTCGTGCACGAACTCCAGGAACTGCGAGGCGCTGATGTCATATTCCAGCATCAGGCCGTTCAGGGTCGTACCATAGCGTTGATAGTAATATTTCTGCAGGGCCCGCGACGACATGGCGTCGAGGCCGAACAACTCGGCGAGAAACAGGGTGATCCGCTCGTCGATCTTTGGCCAGAGGTCGCTGTCGGAGGGGTAGAGGGTATTGTCGAGGTCGAAGACCCAGGTGTCCACATGGGCGAAGCGGGCGGCGATCTCGGCATCCGACGTCGCCTCCACAGGCGCGGGCGCATTGGCGCCCCCTGCAAGCGGGCCTTCGGGGACCAGAGGCCCATCTTCCGTTCTATCGATTTTCAACGGGGCTCCTGCGGATCGGGAAAAAGATAAGCTATAGTCCCCCGATCCGGTTTCCAATAGTTTGAGAGCGAGTTATTTATCGCGTGATCAAGGTCCCCGCCCCGCCATCGGTCAGCAATTCCACCAAGACCGCATGGGGCGTCTTGCCATCGAGGATGACGACCCCCTCCACGCCCTGTTCAATGGCGTAGATGCAGGTCTCGACCTTCGGGATCATACCCCCGGTGATCGTGCCATCGGCGATCAGAGCGCGAATCTGGCTGATGCTGAGCTCCTTGATGAGCTGCTTGTCCTTGTCGAGCACGCCCGGCACATCCGTCAGGAACAGCAGCCGCTTGGCCTTGAGCGCGCCCGCTATGGCGCCAGCGAAGGTGTCGGCGTTGACATTGTAGGTCTCGCCATCCGCGCCCTGGCAGACGGGGGCGAGCACCGGGATCAGTTCGCGGCCCAGAACCTGGCCAAGCACCGTAGTGTCCACCTTGGACGGATCACCCACGAAGCCAAGGTCGAGGTCGATCTCCTGATTGAGGGCGGGATCATGCACGCGGGTCACCTTGGTGGCGGTGACCATGTTGCCGTCCTTGCCGCACAGGCCGATGGCTCGCCCGCCTGCGGCGTTGATGAAGCCCACGATCTGCTTGTTGATGGAGCCCGCCAGCACCATCTCCACGATTTCAACGGTGGCCTTGTCGGTGATGCGCAGGCCAGCCGCGAATTCGGACTTGATGCCAAGCTTCTTCAGCATGGCGCCGATCTGTGGCCCGCCGCCATGGACGACCACGGGGTTCACGCCCGATTGCTCCAGCAGGACCATGTCGCGGGCGAAGCTGCGAGCGACCTCTTCGTCACCCATGGCGTGGCCGCCATATTTCACCACCACGATAGTCTCGTCATAGCGCAGCATGTGGGGCAGCGCCTGCATGAGGATTTCAGCCTGAAGCTGGGGGCTGGTGTTGGAAGCGTCGGTCATGGCTTGTTCCGGCGTCGAGGGATCGCGCGGTTGTAGCGGCTTGGCGGGGAAAGCTCAATGTGGGGGGGGGGGCGAAAAGCGCGCCTCACAAACCCATCTGCGCAAGCAGCCGGACCACCCCGGCGCGCAGCTCGGGCACCCCTTCGCCAGTCTGGGAGGAGGTGAAGATCACCTCCGGATAAGCGGCGGTTTGTTTGGAGAGACCCTCGAGGGTCTGCGCGATGCGGGCCTCCCGGTCGGCCTTCTTCACTTCGTCCAGCTTGGTGAGAATCACCTGATAGGAGACGGCGCAGCTGTCGAGCAGCTTGAACATCTCGCGATCCACATCCTTCAGCCCGTGGCGGCCGTCCACCAGCACATAGACACGCTTGAGCGTGGCCCGTCCGCGCAGGTAGCCATGCATGAGCCGGGTCCAGGCGGAGATCTTGTCTTTCGAGACCGCCGCATAGCCATAGCCCGGCATGTCGATGAGGCGCATGCGCTCGTTGGGCGGTTCAGCGCCAAGGGCGAAGAAATTGAGCTGCTGGGTGCGGCCCGGCGTGTGGGAGGTGCGCGCCAGCGCCTTGCGGTTGGTGAGCGCATTCAGCAGCGAGGACTTGCCCACATTGGACCGGCCGGCAAAGGCGATCTCGGGAGGGCCCATGGGGGGCAACCCATCGATCTTGGACGCAGCCCAGATGAAGTCGCAATGGCCAGCAAAGAGATTGCGCCCCTCCTCGGCGAAGTCGCGGGTCTGGGCCTCGCTCTGCTCGACCGGATCGGACGTCTGGCCTTGCGTCTGGTCTGGCATCAACTCTTGGCCGGCTTGCTGACGAGCTTGCGCAGGTTGTCCCACAACTCAACCTTCACACCCGCCTTGCGCATGATGAAATATTGCTGGGTCACAGACAGGGTGTTGTTCCAGGTCCAGTAGATCACCAGGCCCGCCGGGAAAGCGCCGAGCATGAAAGTGAAAATCACCGGCATCCAGGCGAACATCTGCTTTTGAACAGGGTCGGCGGGCTCCGGATTCATCTTCATCTGGATGAACATGGACACGCCCATGATCAGCGGCCAGATGCCCAGCACCAGGAAGTGGCCGATCAGGGGAATCTGCGTGGGATCGAAGGGGATCAGTCCGAAGAGATTAAAGAGATTCGTGGGATCGGGCGCCGACAGATCGCGGATCCAGCCAAAGAAGGGCGCCTGACGCATCTCGATGGTGATGAAGATAACCTTGTAGAGCGCGAAGAAGACCGGGATTTGCACAGCGATGGGCAGGCAGCCCGCGATGGGGTTGATGCCCTCGCGCTTGTAGAGCTCCATGAACTCCTGCTGCTGCTTCTGCTTGTCCTCGGGATAGCGGACCTTGATGGCCTCCATCTGCGGCTGCACCGCCTTCATCTTCGCCATGGACAGATAGCTGCGGTTGGCCAGCGGGAAGAAGACGCCCTTGACGATGACGGTCACGATCAGGATCGCCACACCGAAATTGCCGACCATGCCGAAGATAAAGTCGATGAGCCAGAACAGCGGCTTGGTGATGAAGTAGAACCAGCCCCAGTCGATCATCAGATCGAAATTCTTGATGGTGAGGGACTTCTGGTAGCCGTCGATGGTGCGGGTTTCCTTGGCGCCCGCGAAGACGCGGGTCTGCGCCTCAACGCTCGCTCCCGGCGCGACGGTGACCGTCTCCAGCAGCGCGTCGCTCTGATAGGTCTTCACCCCATCGCCAGCCGAAGAGAAACGGCCCGTGAACTTCTTGGCCTGATCAGGAATGACCACGGCCGCCCAATATTTGTCGGTGAAGCCAAGCCAGCCGCTGGCTCCCTCCATCAATCGGGTCGCCTTGGTCTCCTTCTCGATGGAGTCATAGGTATATTCCTGCACGCGGGAATCGCCGACGATGCCGACGAAACCCTCATGCAGCACCGCATAGCCATCGGTCTTGGGCTTTCCGCGACGGGCCACGATCGCATAGGGGAAGAGGCTCACCTCAGCGGCGCCGACGTTGCGCACGCCATCGGTCACCGTGAACATATATTGATCATCAACCGCGATCTTGCGGGTGAAGATCAGGCCCTGGCCATTGTCATGGGTCAGCGTGACCGGCTTGGCCGGGGTCAGCGCCTCCGAATCAGCGGTCCAGAGCGTATCGGCTTTCGGCAGGGGAATGGTGGACCCCGGCTGCCCGACGAAGCCCGTATCCGTATAGAAGGGCTGCGGCGCATTGGCCGGGGAGAGCAACACGATGTTCGGGCTGCTCGGATCCACGGTCTCGCGATAACCCTTCAGGGCGATGTCGTCGATCCGACCGCCCCTGAGAGCGATGGAGCCCTTGAGGGCCGGGGTGTCGATCTTGATGCGCGGGCTGGCGGCGAGCGCGGCCTCGCGGGTCAGGGCCGCCTCTGGCGTCGCAGCGACGGGCGCCCCTGCGGGAGCCGCCGATGGCGTCGGAGCCAGGCCCGGGGTCTGAGGGGCCGCTGTTGTCGCGGGCGCCGTTGGTGCGGCGGACTGGGTCTGGGCGGCGATCTGGCGAGCCTGCTCCTGCTTGGGCCCAGCGTAGAAATACTGCCAACCGACGATAACCAGCAGGGACAGGCCCATGGCGAGGAAGAGGTTCTTCTGGTCTTCGCGCATCGTCTCGATCAGCCTGGATTGGGGTGCGGAATGCGGCGGGGGAGCCGCGCGGCGGTCAGGTCGGGCGGGCGGGGCGGGAGCCCGCAGCCACACGTTTCGGGTCGTTCAACTTCTGAAGAGCGCGCTCAAGCTCGTGGCCGAGCGCGCGAAAATCCAGGGACAGGGCGTCCCGGCGCGCGATCAGCACATAATCATGATCACGCCGCAAGGGAAGGGTCTGGCCCAGGCGAACCGCCTCACGTAGCCGCCTGCGGATGCGGTTGCGCACGACCGAGTTGCCCGTCTTTTTCGTCACCGTGAAGCCAACCCTGGGGCCGACGACCTCGTCCGCCTCGCGCTTGCGCGCCTGCAAAGCGAAAGCGCGCGCAGTGACGCGCGCGCCTTTGGCGGCTCTCACAAAGTCTGCTCGCTTCTTGAGGCGGCCAGCACCCTGGACACAGAGCCGGTCGCCACCCTCAGGCGTTGGACCGGCCATGGACGCAGCCCCTCGCTTGCGAAGCCTGACCGGCTCAGGCCGACAGCTTCTTGCGGCCACGCGCACGGCGGGCTGCGATCACGCGGCGGCCGCCGACCGTGGCCATGCGGGCGCGAAAGCCGTGGCGACGCTTGCGCACGAGTTTGCTGGGCTGATAAGTCCGCTTCACGGGTCTGCTCCGGTTGCATGGGGCCAGTGGGCGCCTGAAGGCGAGCCGCAGACTGTCCCGATAAGAAAATTAGGCGTTGCCGCCAGACTGGACGCCTTGAAGGCGACCAAGCGGACGGGTGACTTCGGCGCGAGCCAAAATCCTGTGCGCGCCTTATAGGGGCAAGGCCGGGCGGGAGTCAATGAGCCAGGGCGTGCTCTCTGGTTGCCGATAAAGGCCGGGGCCACCGAGACAATCCGCAGAGGGGGATGCGTTGCGCCCCAAGCCGAGGTACAAGATATCCATGCTGATCGCCCTCGGCGTCAGCCGCGGGCGACCATAGGTCGGCCAGGAGCGCCATGGGCCAGAAACCGGGACAAGAGATCGCAGAGGGACAGGCCACCACGGACCCAGCCGCGGTGCGTAGCCTGCGCTTCGGGCTGGCCCACCGCCTGCTTTTGCTCCTGCTTTTCTTCATCATGCTGGCGGAGGTCGCGACTTTTATCCCCTCCATCGCGGATTTCAGGAACGCCTGGCTGCGGGGTCGCTTGAGCGCAGCCTATACGGCGGCCCTGATCTTTGAAGCCACCCCCACAGGCACGCCGCCCGAAGAGGTGGGCGCCGCTATCTTGCGCAGCGTCGGCGCCAAGACGATCGTTCTGAAAACCAGGGACACGCGCCGCCTCCTCGCGGTCTCCGACATGCCAAGCCAGATCGATGAAAACGTCGACCTGCGCGACCCCTCGAAATGGGCGTCGATCATGTCCGCTTACCGGACGATGACAACCTCCCAAGACCGGGTGCTGAATGTGGTGGGCGAGGCGCCCATGGGCGGCGACCACATCGAAATCACCCTCAACGAAGCAACTCTGCGGCGCGACATGCGGCGCTACGCCACCAATGAACTTCTGCTCTCCCTGTTCAGCTCGGTTTTCGTCGCCCTGCTGGCGGGGCTGGCGATCCATCTGCTGGTGCTGGGTCCAGTGCGGCGCCTGACGAACAGCATCACCGCATTCGGCCTCAACCCGGAGGCCCCCGGCCGGGTGATCACCCCTTCGGGGCGCAGCGACGAAATCGGCGTCGCCGAAGACGCCCTCGCCATCATGCAACGGGACCTGCTGCGAGAACTGAACCGCAAGAAACGTCTCGCCGCCCTCGGCCTGGCGGTGGCCAAGATCAATCATGACCTTCGCAATATGCTTGCCTCCGCCCAGCTTCTGTCGGATCGCCTCTCGGATATGTCCGACCCGATTGGCCGACGGCTCGCCCCCAAGCTGGTCGCGACCCTCGACCGGGCCATCTCCTTCTGCCAGGCGACGCTGGTATATGGGCGGGCTGTCGAGCGTCCTCCCAAAGCCGCCAAACTGGGACTTCATGCGCTGGTGACGGACGTAGTCGAGACCATCGCGCCCCTGGCTCAGGGCGTCGAGATCGACAACGCCGTGCCGCGCGATTTCGAGGTCTTCGCGGATGGCGAGCAACTGTTCCGGGTGCTGCTCAACCTCGTGCGCAACGGGGCTGACGCCCTGATGGGCGCCGGGGCCATGCCCGGCGCGGAGCCACTGGTGCGAATCCGCGCCCGCAAGGAGCCCGGCCTGACCGTAATCGAGGTTTGCGACAATGGCCCCGGCGTGCCTCCGCAGGCGCGCGCCTCCCTGTTCCAGGCCTTCAGCGGCTCCTCCCGCCCCGGAGGGACCGGGCTCGGCCTTTCCATAGCGGCGGACCTGGTGCACGCCCATGGCGGTGAAATCACGCTGGTGCCCGCAAGCGCGGACCGGGCGCTGGGCGGCGCGACCTTCCGCATCACCCTCCCCCAGCGCCGCAAAAAAACACAAGCGCCCATGGAAGCCGCCTGAGCCCGAAAACCAGCCCTTTTGCAGAGATCTCCGCAAAAGGGGTCTCTAAAGACGCCGCCCCCTATTGCAAAGACCACCCGAAGCCGCTACACGAACCTCGCCGGTGCAGACCGGCCCGTTCGCACTGCGGCCCCGGCCGCTCGAGCGGTACGCGCCCGTAGCTCAGCTGGATAGAGCACCAGACTACGAATCTGGGGGTCAGAGGTTCGAATCCTTTCGGGCGCGCCATTTCTTCAACCATCAAACATGCATTTCGGCGCACGGGAACGCACTCCTGTGCATTCCTGAGACGCCCGAGAGGGGTCTGCGGGGGCGTTCGCGCACGAGGTGGGCGGCTCGGTTACAAGCGGGTTACAAGGTCGGGTGAACGATATTAAACCGCGAGGCAGCGGTGTCTCCAGCGATCCGTCGCCGCAAAACATCAAGTAATTCCTTAATAAATGGGGACGGCTATCACCTCGCGGGGGCAAAGTTTCCCGCTCACCAATAGGAATTTGCAGGCCCTTCTTTAAATGCATTCCTTGAGCCTTGCTTCATAACCGCGCCAAATCCATGCCGCCAAAAAACGGCGAATGAATTGGTAGAGTTGGGAACTTGGGTGGAGCGTTGCATCGCCCACTCGAAGTAGGTACCCTATGACAAGGTCAAATGTCCGAATACAGGACAGTCTATTTAGACGCGCTTGGGGAGGCTGTGGAAACGATGACAACTTCATGGAGACGCTTGTCGAGTCTAATCCTCGTCGCTTGCTTAATTCCGACGGCGTTCGCAAACGCACGTGAAGCACTGTCGCCGCCCGTTAAATTGAAAATTGGCTACATCAGCGCCATGTATGACGCTCCAATCCTGATCGCTTACGAGAAGGGATATTTTGCGGCTGAAGGCCTTGATATCGACCTGATGAAGATGAAGAACGCGACGGACTCGCTGCAGGCACTCGGGGTTGAAGCGCTGCACGCAACCACCAGCAGTTCAATCACGCCGCTGTTCAACGCGCGCGAGCGTGGCATTCCATTGACGATTGTAGCCGGTGCAGGCGTCCATAGCAAAGGCCGAGGGGTTTTATCTCTGGTGATACGCAAGGATCTCGTCGAAAATGGGCGATACAAGAGCCTGGCCGATCTAAAAGGCATGAAGATCGTCGCACCCCTTCACAATCCTGGCCAATGGATGGTTGTGGAGGCTGCCCGCAGAGTCGGCATTGCGGAAAATCAGATTGATTTTGTGTCTCTTGGTTATTCAAACACCATTCCCGCCATGAGTAATAAAGCTGTGGATGGCCTCGTCGGTAACGAGCCCGTTGGAACGCGCGCCACTGCGGATATAAGTGCGGTTCCAGTTTTGCGCATGGACGAGGTCGCGCCGATGTTCCCGGTTGGCTATGTCATGGTTGGTTCCTATCTGGCGCGCGCCAACCCCGAGGCGGCACGTCGTTTTCTGATAGGATATATAAAGGGTGTACGCGACGCCCGTGATGCGTTCGGACCTGAGCGCAAGGACTACGCTAAGATAGACACTATTCTTACGGCATATGACTTGCTGTTGCCTCCTGGAACAATTCTAATCGACCTTCCGGCTGATGGTGCCGCATCATTTGATAATCTTGATTTGTTTCTTGATTGGCAAGTGCGAGAGGGGTCCATGTCCAAAAAGCCAGATCCAAGAAGCGCTCTGGATGATCGGTTTCGCATGGACGCACTGAAGGCGTTGGATCAATAACAAACCTACTGTGGATCCATAGAGATCCCTACGGATGGAGCGAAATCATGCGACCCCAGATGTTGAACCCCGCTCACTTAACGGGTCTCTTTCGTCGTCAATTCGAACTTTCGAGAGTTGCGCCCGGCGAAACAGTCGTTCTCCTGAAAAACTTGTCCACGCGACCAGAATATATTGAGGCTGCCTTCGCTGCTGCTGAGGATTTGGGCGCTAATGTTTATGAAATCGGCATTAGTCGCGTTCCCGACCATACCAAAACCAACAAGGATGTCGGCCAAGCGCGTGGTTTCATGGAGGCGCTGAAGAGCGCGGATCTTGTCTGTACCTTTCAGCCGCCTAACTTCACTAAATGGCAACGCGAGGCCCTTGCTGCGGGAGTTCGTGTGCTTTCCGTCGTTATATCGCCCGATGAGTTATCTCGCCTGTTATCACCTCCTGGTTTGAAAGAAGCCGTTCTCAAGGCCGCTGATCAATGGGGCTCAGCGAAAGAGATAAGATTACTGAACGACGCCGGCACCGATATGACTTGGACGCGCGGTGAATTCAGGGTCAAAAGTCAGTATGGGTTCGCTGACAGGCGAGGCAGCGCGGATCAATGGGGCGCTGGGCACATTACTAATTATCCGGACGAGGGCTCGGCGAATGGTATCGTTGTTTTGCAGCCCGGCGACTTCTGGATTCTCCCTTATGTGCGCCTGATAGAAGCTCCGATCCGGTTGGAGATCCGCGATGGGTTTATTCGTAAGGTTGAAGGTGGCGTAGACGCCAAGGCCTTCACGAAATGGCTTGACCGAAATAAACGCGACCCAGACGATCTTGATCCCTACGCCGTGTCGCACCTTGGCGTTGGCTTCCATCCTAACGCCCATTGGGACCAGATTCTGCTTTACGGAAACGATCTGGAACGCATTGGGTCTGCGGGTCGTGTCTTCGCGGGGAACTTTCTGTTTTCCACGGGACCAAATTCCGACATGGGCGGCAAGCGCGATACAAAGGGACATATTGATACTCCCATGTGCGATTGCTCCGTGACTCTGGATGGTAAGCCTTTCCTCGATCACGGAAGCTTTGTCGATCCATCCTTAAACCTGAAGCCGACGTGAGCGATCTTGCGTTTTCGATATGATTTTTAATGCAGGGGAACTAAGCAAATGGAAAGCGTCCGTTTTAAATCTGAGGGCCTGCATCTGTCGGGAATTTTGCAAATCCCGGAGAGAACAACTGGCGGCAAATTGCCCGCCATTATTATTTTGCACGGTTTTGGAGGGAATAAGGAGGGCGCCCAAGGAAAGTGGGCCACAGAGACTTTCCTAAATTGGGGGTATGTCTGCCTGCAGTTCGATTTCCGGGGATGTGGCCAAAGCGAGGGTGTGCGCGGGCGCGTCGTTTGTCAGGAAGAGGTTCGGGACGTACAAGCAGCAATAGATTTTCTGTTAACTCGCGAAGAGGTGGACCCATCACGGATCGCAGTATGTGGATCGAGTCTTGGCGCGGCGGTCGCGATATTCACTGCGGGAATCGAGAAGCGGATCGCTGCCGTCATAGCACAGGGCGGCTGGGGCAGCGGATCCCGAAAATTTCAACTGCAACATCCCTTGCCGGACGCCTGGCCAAAGTTTCTGAATATGCTGGCGGAGGGCGTCAGACACCGCGAGACCACTGGAGAATCTTTAATGGTATCCCGGTTTGATGTGGTCCCGGTCCCTGAACGCCTAAGGCCTATGCTGCAGGATGGCCTGATGGAATTTACAGCAGAAACACCATTGAGCATGTTTCTTTTCCAACCAGAATCAGTGATCGCCTCGATAAGTCCCAGACCACTTCTGTTATTGCACGCGGGTAATGACTCTGTGACATCAGTGAATGAATCGATCTCGCTGTATCAACATGCAAAGTCACCTGTCGAACTATACATCATAGACGATGCAGACCATTTCATGTTTGCAGAATCTAACCCGCGCGTCGTCCAAGTGGTTTCTCATTGGCTACAGAGGTATTTTCCCATCTGAAGAGGCAGAAGGCATACGGGAAGACGAGTATACCGTCAGATACTAATGACGGCATTCTAGCCATTGATCGGTTATTCCGAAGATTTTTTCCGGATTCCTTCAATCAGGATCTTTGAAACAAGCTTTCTATCTTTCTGGGCGGAAAATTTCCTGGATCAACGTAGTCGCAAGGAGCGAAGATGAAACGGAAATCCGGCCTAAGCAGCACACCTTGCTCACCGTAACCTAATATCCGTCATGGTAACGCGGTTGACTTTACCACCACAATCAACCGTTACCATGCGCAGGGAGCCAGACCAGTGATACTCCCGAAAACGTCACATGAAAAAATTGGTTGGGGGTGACCAATTAAACGCGCAACATTTGCAACTGTCGCTTGCAGTATTCACGAAAAAGTTGCTTGATTATGACTACGCTGGATCAATCAGGCTGTATTTTCGCGAAACGGATCACCTTCGCCCATTTTTCGGTCTCATTCGCAATAAACTTGCCGAATGCCTCGGGCGAACTTACAAATGGCGTTGTGCCTAGATCAGCAAGTCTTGCTTTGACCTTTGGATCAGCAAGCCCTGCGTTGATCTCTGCATTTAGCCTGTCCACTATTTCGGCAGGCGTATTCCGGGGGGCGCAGATGCCGCACCAGCCGCTGGCTTCAAAACCCGAAATAGTGTCGCTCAGGGTTGGAATGTCAGGCATTACATCTAGACGTTGCTCCGTCGCGACCGCCAGAGCCCGGAGTTTGCCCGCCCTGACATGTTCGATGGAGGACGCCACACTGTCGAAAGCCACCTGCACATGCGCACCAAGTAGATCAGTTAGCATCGGCCCAGAACCGCGATAGGGCACTGGAACCATATCGACGCCCGCCAACATCTTGAACAACTCACTGGCGACATGCGGTGCGGTTCCATTGCCGGGCGACGCCATGTTGACCTTGCCGGGATTGGCTTTGGCATGGGCGATCAGCTCCAGGACGGATTTCGCCGGGAAGGCCGGATGCACAATGAGCGCCAACGGAATGCGGTTAACGCTGGCGATTGGTGCCATGTCGCGAAGAAAATCGAAACTGAGTTTATCAAACAACGTGGCGTTAATCGCCGCTGACGCGGCAGTCAGGAGCAAAGTGTAGCCATCCGGCGCCGAGCGTACGACTGCCTCAGTTCCAATATTGCCACCTGCGCCGGGACGGTTCTCAACCACAAAAGTCTGTCCGAGTCGTTCCGATAGCCATTGTCCCATCAGTCGCGCCGACATATCGATGGGGCCGCCGGGAGGCGTGCCGATGATAATGCGCACTGGCCGCACTGGCCAGGTCTGCCCAAAAGCGAGATGAGAAATTATAGGCGACGTGGCTGCGCCTGCGGCAATTTGCAGGAAGTGGCGGCGGCGAATTCTGATCATGGTACACTCCGGGGATTGTAAAGTTAGGTAATGCCTGCGCAGTGTGATCTCGAACGCTTGGGAAATAGAGGCATGGCTTAATAAGCGGAAGCATACACTTTTGACCCCCATCGACGGGTCCGATTGGAATGTTAGTGCGAAATAAGTGTTGGCGCTAGCGCGATGGGCTCAGCACCCCCGGCCAACCGCGCTAGCGCAAAAAAAACGTTCCTTCCGATAATAATCAACTCGAAACGGTCGAAGGGGGCTGGTCTTTGACGGCCTCTGCAGCCCTCAGGATTTTGTAAGGGTCAACACCCACAATTCGAGCGATAATAATGAATTCAGCGAAGTCCAGCGCTCTCTCGCCGCTTTCATATTTTGAAACAAACGACTGTGGGCGGCCAAGAGCTTGGGCGACAGCCATCTGCGTCATCCGCGCCTTGCGGCGGGCGGAAATCAATTGCTGCAACGCGGCATCATAGAATTCCGGGAAAAGCGAGCTCAAGTTGGTGCGCCAGATTTCTGCTGGCACATCAAAGAAACCGAAATTCGGATTATCCCAAAATAGGATATTTCGAGTAGTCTGCCCCAACAACAGTGGCTGGGGTCTAAGGCGATGAAGGTTCAATATCTCGGGGATGTAAACGATTACCGGAAGTTCGGTCTTTTGAGGCTGTTCATGCAAATCCCTGATCTGAAGATTGGGGTCTGCTGGTTGCTAACACCTGATGACCGGTCAACCGACGGTAGGAAGCGCCAATACCTGCTTGATGAGACAAAGGCCAAACTTGATGGCCCACTGTTCAATTTGTTGAAAGGCATAAAATCCCCACCAGATGAGGGGGAGCTTATCCGAATTGAATCCGACCAAATTTTTAGTGGCATCGCATTTTTTAACAAACTAACGCCGGACCAAAGAGACGAGCGCACCCAGTTCCACAGGCAATGCCTGGAACACCTCAAACACGTTGACCTCGTATTTTTCGATCCGGACAATGGGATTGAAACTCAATCTCGCCCAGTGGGTAGAAAACATTCCAATAAGTATGTGCTTCTTAATGAGTTGCAAGCCCATTGGACTGCAGGGAAGTCGTTATTAATTTATCAGCATTTCACGTATCAAAAGCGCGAGCAATTTATTGACACACAGTGCGAACGCCTTTGCGAAACGCTTCAGATTTCTAGAGCGGACATCCTAGCATTGACAACGCCACACGTAGTGTTTTTCCTGATCATGCAAACCAAGCATAAGGCCTCTTTTGAGGAACAGATCAGCAGCGCCTCATCTGGATGGCCATTTACAAAGAGCGTTACTTGGCAGGATACATCAATGAGCGATATCCAAGATAAGTTGCCACCCCAATTTTTGGGTGCCTCTCTCGATAATTTAACGGGAGATCATGGCTGGCTGTTAAGGTTTCTCAGAATGGCATCGGAGCAAGGAATTCCTATCAATCTGTCTTGCGGCATTTGTTGTAACGACGATTTCTTACGAGCCCTGGATGGTTTATTCCGCAGCAAATTTTCAGCGCCCAGTTCACGCAAGAAAATCCTCGATCTATTACCCCTGAACAAGGAGATGTTAGAGGTGCTAGCATCAGAATTAGAGCTTATCGGCAGCGCTGATCTTATCAGACATCAGGGTTATATTCGAACGACCCTTAGGTATTTGGAAATCGAAAGTGACCGCCCTTTGTCCATCAGAAAAATCCAACGTAAAATTCAAGATGTCCTGCGCGATAACTGCACGAGTACCAGTAAAATGAGCACTCCGTAAGCCATCGAATAAAACTTGAATTTGACGGGTAATGGTCGATGCCAACGTGACGCTGCTACTTCCCGTAGGCCAAATCAAGCTCCTTGATCGCCTCCGCCCCTCCCCGCATAGCATGGGTATAGTGCGACAGGGTGACGACGGCATTCTTGTGACCGGCCAACTTGGCGACGAGGCCCACCTCAACGCCCTGCGCCTGCAGGGTGGAGATGAAGGCATGTCGGGCGCTGTGAGGCGTGACGGCGGGGAGACCTAGCGCCTTGATGGCGGGAGCCCAGAACCGCTTGCGGAAATTGTTGTAGATGAGCGGTCCCCCACTCCCTATCCGATGAAGCGGCCATGCGGCACGGAGGCCGTGCGCCGGAAACACCCGCTCTAGGTTTCCCTCGCGGCGGGGACAGCGAACCCGCCACTCCAGCAACATCTCCCGCAGGTGCGGCGACATGGGGATCTCGCGGCGGCCCGCCTCGGTCTTGGTCAATTCGCTCAGTGCCCCGTCCTTAAGCTGTATCCGCTCGATGCGGATGAGGTTGGCGTCGAAATCGATCGAATTCCACATAAGGCCAAGCTGCTCGCTGGGACGTGTGCCCATCAGGAAGGGGGCGGCATAATAAACACCCCTCTCGGGGTCCGACTTGGCCGCGAAAAGGATTTTGTGGACCTGATCGGGCGTCAGCACCACCTTGCGCTTCTTGTCGGTCCGGCGCTGGAGGCCGGTCGGCATCGCTGGCGGGCGGAATTCGTAGTCCTCGGCGGCGAGCGCCAATGCCGCCTTCAATATCATTAGGGCCTTGTTGGCAGAGTAGACCGAGACCTCCTGCGAGATCATGCGGTGCCATTCGCGGATCTGGCGGGTGGTGAGGTCTTGCGTCTTCACCTTGCCCAGCAAGGTGAGGCATGGCGGGGTGGATTTGTCCCGCTTGCCCAATGCCACCAAGGCCTTCCGGGCCTCCGTCGTGGGCATGGGTCCGACTACGTAGCGGGCTTGGAATTCATAATTCCCGAAAGTGTTCGCGCGGACCACATCGCGCTTGTTGTCGAGCCATGCGGCGACGGCATCGCCGACGGTCAGAGACTCCCGTTTCACAGAGTAATTGCCCATTTGATACGCGAGGGTTAGTTCGGCGCGCTTGTCCTGCGCCTCCTTCTGCCGCTCAAAGAAGCGCTGCTCGCGCGATCCGGTGCGGGGGTCGCGCCAATTCAGGACGTAGCGGAGCTGCTCCACGATTGCGCCGGATGTTAACTTGCGACGGCGGACGCGCTTGGTGAGTGCGATATTGATTGTCATTTCGAGGTCCCGTCAAAATCTGACGCAGGAAAACATGCGCGGATATTCGCGCACAATTTGTCGGAGGGCTTCTTGAGGCCTCAGCATGGGGTCTTCTGTAACCGAGGCTGGAACCACGTAGAGCGTGGGGCTTCTGGAAGCGCGGGATATACAACCGGTCGTATTGTCCATGGTCCAGAAAAACGACCGGTTGAATGAGGCGGTGTGCGGAATTATCCCTCGCTGAACTGGGGGTCAGCTTCTGAGCAGTAACAGGTTACAGGTAGATACGGGTCCTAAGGAAATTTCCGGAACACTCAGCGAGCAATATTACCGCTTCTTTGTTCTCAGACCTC
>CANGTC010000066.1 GCA_947456505.1 Beijerinckiaceae bacterium | reverse complement strand
GGAGGCGTTCCGCCCCATCGATCCCGCCCATGTGCGCATGTATGTCTGCGGCCCCACGGTCTATGACCTCGCCCATATCGGCAACGCCCGCCCCATCATCGTCTTCGACGTGCTCTATCGCCTGCTGCGGCAGGTCTATGGCCCGCAGGCCGTGGCCTATGTCCGCAACATCACGGACGTTGATGACAAGATCAACGCGCGCGCCGCCGAGCGCGGGATCACCATCCGGGAGTTGACCGAGCAGACCAACGCGGTCTTCCAGGCCGATGTGCAGGCGCTCGGCTGCCTCGATCCGGACGTGCAGCCCCGCGCCACCGAGCATATCGCCGAGATGGTGGACCTCATCGAGCGGCTGGTGGCCAGGGGCTTCGCTTACGTGGCTGAGGATCACGTGCTCTTCTCCCCCGCCGCCATGGACGCCGCCAAGGGCGGCTGGCCGCGCTATGGGGCGCTGGCCAATAGGTCTCTCGACGAGATGATCGCAGGCGCCCGCGTCGATGTGGCCCCCTACAAGCGCGAGCCCACGGACTTCGTGCTGTGGAAGCCCTCCAAGGCTGGCGAGCCCGGCTGGCCCTCCCCCTGCGGCATCGCCACGGCGGGGCGTCCGGGCTGGCATATCGAATGCTCGGCCATGTCGTGGAAGCGGCTCATCAGCGATTTCGCCGGCAAGATCACCTGCGCCCCCGCCGACGCCAATGTGTTTGACATTCACGGCGGCGGGATCGATCTCGTCTTCCCCCATCACGAGAACGAAATCGCCCAGTCCTGCTGCGCGCTCGACGCCCCGCGCATGGCCAATGTGTGGATGCACAATGGCTTCCTGCAGGTCGAGGGCGACAAGATGTCGAAGAGCCTCGGCAATTTCATCACCATCAATGAATTGCTGCACACCAGCAATTTCGGTGGTCGCAAATGGTCGGGCGAGGTGCTGCGCCTCGCCATGCTGCGCACCCACTACCGCCAGCCCATCGATTGGACCGTGAAAGCGCTGGAGGAAGCGGAGAAGACTCTGGACCGCTGGTATGGGGCCCTGGAAAGCCTGCCTGCAGAGGACGCAGCGCAGCCCGGCGAGGCCTTCATGGCGGCCCTGCAGGACGATCTCAACACCCCCGGCGCCATAGCGGAACTCTTCAACATGGTGGGCGATAACCCCGCGCAGGCCCGCGCCTCGGCTCGCCTGCTGGGCCTGTTGCAGATGACGCCCGCCGCCTGGGGCGCCCTGCGGCAGGCCGATCTCGCCATCTCTCCCGTCGAGATCGAGGAGATGATCGCGGCCCGCCTCGCCGCGCGCGCAGCCAAGAACTGGGCGGAATCCGACCGCATTCGTGATGACCTCGCCGCGAAGGGGGTCGCGCTGAAGGACGCGAAGGATCCCGCCACCGGCGAGTTGCGCACCACCTGGGAGGCGAAACGATGAAAGCCTCCCTGCGCCCCTATCTGCCAGCGGATGCGCCTTTGCTGGCCGCCATCTTTCAGGAGAGCATCGAGGTGCTGGCGGAAGATGATTATGATCCCGATCAGCGCGCGGCCTGGGCGGCAGCCGGCGACGATGTCGCCAAATTCGCCAAGCGTCTGGCGGGCGGCCTGACCATCGTGGTGCTCGCCGATGGCGGCCCGGTTGGCTTCGCCAGCCTTGCGGGCGCCGACAAACTCGACCTGCTCTATGTGCATCCCGACTATGCCGGGCAGGGGCTTGGCGGCATGCTGGCCGACGCTCTGGAAAAGCTGGCCGGCGCGCGCGGCGCCACCCATCTGATCAGCGACGCCAGCGACAATGCCGTGCCTTTCTTCGAGAAGCGCGGCTATGTCGCCCAATCCCGCAACACCGTGATGACCGGCGACGAATGGCTCGCCAACACCACCATGCGCAAGCCGCTCGTCGCCCATGGCGATAAGCCATGAGCGCTCCCTACAAGGTCTCATCGACATGATGCGTGAACGTCTCTATCTCTTCGACACCACCCTGCGCGATGGCGCGCAGACCACGGGCGTCGATTTCTCGCTTGAGGACAAGCGCAAGATCGCGCGGTTGCTTGATGATCTCGGCGTCGACTATGTGGAGGGCGGCTACCCCGGCGCTAATCCGCTGGACACTGAATTCTTCCGCAAGAAGCCTGTCCGCAATGCTCGTTTCGCCGCCTTTGGCATGACCAAGCGCGCCGGTCGGTCGGCGGCCAATGATCCGGGCGTCGCGGGCCTTCTGGACGCGGATGCGGATGTGGTCACCTTCGTCGCCAAGACCTGGGATTATCAGGTGCATGTGGCGCTTGGCTGCTCGCTCGATGAAAACCTCGATGGCATCGCCGATTCCATCAAGCTGGTGCGCCAGCATGGGCGCGAGGCGATCCTTGATTGCGAGCATTTCTTCGACGGCTACAAGGCCAATCCCGAATACGCCCTGCAATGCGCCCGCACGGCCCATGAGTCAGGCGCGCGCTGGGTGGTGCTCTGCGACACCAATGGCGGAACCTTGCCCCATGAGATCGAGCGCATCGTGAGCGAAGTCGCCAAGCATGTGCCCGGCTCCCATCTGGGCATCCACGCCCATAACGACACCGAGAATGCGGTCGCCAATTCGCTCGCTGCGGTGCGTGCGGGAGCGCGGCATATTCAGGGCACATTGACTGGATTGGGCGAGCGCTGCGGCAACGCCAATCTCATCTCGCTGATCCCCACGCTTTTGCTCAAGAGCGATTACGCCGATCATTTCGAGATTGGCGTCTCGGCGGAGAAGCTCGCGGTCATCACCAAGATCAGCCATACGCTCGACGAATTGCTCAATCAGGCGCCTGACCGCCATGCGCCCTATGTGGGCGCCTCGGCCTTCGCCACCAAAGCGGGCATCCACGCCTCCGCCGTGCTGAAGGACCCGCGCACCTATGAGCATGTGGACCCGGCGCTTGTGGGCAATCAGCGCAAGGTGCTGGTCTCCGATCAGGCGGGCAAGTCGAACATTCTGTCGGAGCTGGAGCGCATCGGCGTCACCGTGGCCAAGGATGATCCGCGCGTGGGGCGGCTGCTCGACGAGGTCAAGGAGAAGGAGTCGCTCGGCTACGCCTATGAGGGCGCTGACGCCTCGTTCGAGCTTTTGGCGCGGCGCATTCTGGGCGAGACGCCCGATTACTTTCAGGTGGAGCGGTTCCGCGTGAATGTGGAGCGCCGCCACAATGCGCTGGGCGAGTTGACCACGGTCTCCGAAGCCATCGTCAAGGTGATCGTGGATGGGGAGGAGTTCATCTCCGCCGCGGAGGGTAACGGCCCCGTGAATGCGCTGGATCTGGCCCTGCGCAAGGATCTTGGCAAATACCAGCGCTTCATCAGCGATCTTGAATTGCTGGATTACCGGGTGCGCGTCTTCCAGGGCGGCACTGACGCGGTCACGCGCGTGCTCATCGAATTTGGCGATGAGACGGGGGCGCGGTGGTCGACTGTGGGCGTATCGGCGAACATCATCGACGCCTCGTTCCAGGCGCTGACGGACGCGATCATCTATAAACTGTTCAAAGCCGGGGCGTGAGCGAGGCGCGCCGCGCGCCTCGCTCCACCTCGGAGCGTCTTATTCCACGAGGGTGAGGCGCTTGTCCTTGCACAGGTTCACGCCTGAGACTTCAAGCACGGACTCATCGTCGAAAAAGCCTGAAACATCAAAGACGCAGCCTGACTTGGCGGGCAACTTGGCGGTCAGCTTCGCGCCGGGGCCAAGGTCCTTGGCGAGCACGATTTCTTCCGCACCCTTGGCCTTTGACTTGAGCGTGAGCTCCATCAGGGTCGCCTCGCGGCGATTGTCCACCAGCACATCGGCGACGGCCGCCTTGGCGGCGGGCTTGGCTTTTGCCGGGGCGGCCTGCTGGGCGGACGCCGTCATGGCTCCACACAAAACTGACGCCGCGACAGCGACGATACGCACTACATTCATGATGGCCTCCATTAACTCTTTCTTAACCTAAGATGATCTGCAGCCAAGATGCAAATCCGCCTTTCACTTTCTCACAGGCGATTGTCCAGTTGTTGCGCTGCGGCGCCGTCGCGGGCTGCGAAGGCGGCGGCTTTTTTCAACATGGGAACAATATCTTCGATTTTTTCACTGACGAGGTAGTGGACCTCCGTATCCGTCCGGATGAAGCCGCTGTCCCGCATATGCGCAAAGAGGGAGAGGAGGGGCCGCCAGAAGCCGCCCACGTCCGCCAGGAGCACCGGCTTGCGGTGGCGCCCCAGCTGGACCCAGGTGAGTTGCTCCACCAGTTCCTCAAGGGTGCCCACCCCGCCGGGCAGGGCCACGAAGGCGTCGGCCCGCTCGAACATCATGCGTTTGCGTGTGTGCATGTCCGGAACGATCACCAGATCCTGCGCCTCGCGCAGCATGAGCTCCCGCTTTTCCAGAAAGTCTGGAATGATCCCCGTAACGCACCCGCCGGCCTCCAGCACCGAACGGGCGACGATTCCCATGAGCCCATTGTTGCCGCCACCATAGACAAGGCCAAGGCCCGCCTCTGCGATGGCGACGCCCAGGGCCTTCGCCGCCTCGGCGTAGATCGGATCGCTTCCAGAAGCGGAACCGCAATAGACACACACGTTGCGTAAGGGGGAGATGGTCATAAAGTCGTCCTGTTTGGGCTTTAGCTTGGCCGCCTGCATAAGGTGGCGCTTCGGACCGATTGCGTCTAGATTACCATAGGGTTTTTGAAAGGCGCGGCGGAATGTCAGGTGCGCGGGTATTTTTGCTGGCTATTGCGGCTGCTGGCGTTCTGGCGGTTGGCTTGATGGGCTGGCGCGCCGTTCAGTCGCCTCCGGCGGAGTTGCGCCTTGGGCAGACCCAGACCTCCCCCACAAGCCCCGCTCCTGCGCCCCCTCCTTCCGGAGTCGCCCCTGTCGCCCCGCCCGCGGCACCCAGCGCTCCACTGGCTCCCGTGGCGCAAGCGCCTGCCACGCCAGACTCTACTGTCTCGCCCCCCGCGCTTTCCTCGCCACCCCAAACGCCCCCGTCGCCCGTTCAGCCCAGCCTTGACGTGGTTCGCGTGGAGCCCAGCGGCGATACGGTGATCGCTGGCCGGGCCGGCCCCAAGGCGCGGGTGACGCTGAGTGAAGGCAACCGCCTTCTGGCTGAAGGGGAGACCGATGGGCTCGGCCATTTCGTTCTGATTCCCCCCGCCCTGAGCCAGGGCGATCATTTGCTCGACCTGCGCAGTGGCGCAGGATCCTGGCAGGCGGCCACGACCCTGGCGATCTCTGTGCCCGCAAAGTCCTCTGAGAAGGCTCTCGCCGCCGTGATCGAGGCGGACAAGCCCACCCGCGTGCCGGGCGAAGGCCGCACCGCGCCCGCCCGGCCGGATCCTGGAGCCGTTGTCGTCCGCACGGTCGAGGCCGGCGAGGACGGCGCCTTTTTCGCCTCCGGCATGGGCCCCCCCGGCGCGACCGTGCGCCTGTACCTGAATGATTCCTTCGTGGCGGACGTGACGACCACCGCCGATGGCTCCTGGGGCCTTCGCGTCGAGCGGGGCATGTCGCCCGGCCATTACGACGTCCGGGCAGATCTGGTGGAGGAGGGGGGCAAGGTCGCCGCCCGCGCACAGGTGCCCTTCGATTATCCACAGCAACTGCTGGCCACCAAGCCCGCGCCCGCGCCGGTGAGCAGCCCGGCGCCCGCCGCCCCCCCAACCCCATCTGCGCCACCTCAGACCCAGCCTGCGGCGCCTCAGGCCCCGGCGCCCCTTGTGGTTTCGGCTGCGACCCCGGCGTCTGCGGCGACCGCCAAGCCCACCGTCGGGCTGGCCGTTGTGCCGGAACTCCAGTCCATCACGGTCGTGCGCGGCGATAGCCTATGGCGCATCAGCCGCCGGATTTTGGGACAGGGTCAGCGATACACCCAGATCTACGAGGCCAATCCGACCCAGATCCGGGATCCCAACCGCATTTTCCCGGGCCAGGTCCTGGTGGCGCCCCGGTCCTCGACGCCCTAAGCGACCACAGGATCCTTGCTTTGTAAGGGTGCGTTTTCCGCCGCGAGGGCTTATATTAACGATTCTGTCCAGATTCACGCCCGCTCGCCGAAAGACCTCATGACGGATCACACGCAACCGCACGCCAGCGCAAAGCCCGCCGCCGCGAAGCCCAAAACGGAAACCTCGCTCGTGCGGACCGTCGTCAATCTGTGGCCCTATGTGTGGCCGAAGGATCGTCCGGACCTGCATCTGCGGGCGGGCGGCGCGCTCGCCCTGCTGTTTATCGCGAAATTCGTCACCATCGCCGTGCCCTTCTCCTTCAAATGGGCGACGGACGCCCTGACGGAAAAGGGGATCGACCAGCCGGAACTGACGACGATTCTGGCGGGTCCCATCGCACTGACGATTCTCTATGGATTCCTTCGCGCCTTCATGCAGCTCTTCACCCAGGGCCGCGACGCGCTCTTCGCCGCCGTCTCCATGAACGCTGTGCGGCGGCTTGCGGACGAGGTCTTCATTCATCTGCATCGCCTGTCCCTGCGGTTCCATCTGGAGCGCAAGACCGGCGGTCTGACGCGCGTGCTTGAGCGCGGACGCACGGCCATCGAGCAGATCGTGCGTCTGAGCATGCTGACGGGCATTCCCACCGTTGTGGAATTCACCCTCATCCTGGGCGTCATGTTCTATCAGTTCGACTGGCGCTATTCGCTCATCACCACCATCATGATCGTCTGCTACCTCTGGTTCACCACTGCGGCGACCAACTGGCGCATGGCGATCCGCCGCTCCATGAACGAGAGCGACACCGACGCCAACACCAAGGCCATCGATAGCCTTTTGAACTACGAGACCGTGAAATATTTCGGCGCCGAGGACCGCGAGGCCGAGCGCTACGACAGGGCCATGGCCCGCTACGAGAAACTCTCCGTCAACAGCTATATCTCGCTGGCGGTGCTGAACTCCGGCCAGGGTGTCATCTTCACCATAGGTCTGACCATCGTCATGGTGATGTGCATTGCGGGCATCCGCGACGGCTCCAACACCATCGGCGATTTCGTGCTGATCAACGCCATGATGATCCAGCTCTATCAGCCCCTGAATTTCATGGGCATGCTCTATCGCGAAGTGAAGCAGGCGGTCATCGACATCGAGACCATGTTCCAGCTTCTGAACGAACATCCCGAGATCAAGGACAAACCGGGGGCCTTGCCCCTCGCAGTGAGCGCGGGGACAGTGCGTTTCGAAGATGTTCATTTCTCCTACGATCCCGCACGCCAGATTCTCAGGGGCGTCAGCTTCGAGGTGCCTGCGGGCCAGACCATCGCCATCGTCGGCCCATCGGGGGCGGGCAAGTCCACGATCTCGCGTCTGCTGTTCCGTTTCTATGAGCCGCAGAAGGGCCGCATCACCATCGACGGGCAGGACATTTCCGACATCCAGCAGCGCAGTCTGCGCGACGTCATCGGCATGGTGCCGCAGGATACCGTGCTCTTCAACGACACCATCGCCTATAACATTCGCTACGGCCGCTGGGAGGCGACGGAGGCGGAGGTCGAGGAGGCGGCTGCGCTGGCGCAGATCGACAATTTCATCCGCACGGTGCCCGGCGGCTATGGCGCGCAGGTGGGCGAGCGCGGCTTGAAGCTCTCGGGCGGCGAAAAGCAGCGCGTGGCCATCGCCCGCACCATCCTCAAGGGGCCGCCGATTCTCGTGCTGGACGAAGCCACCTCGGCGCTCGACAGCTTCACCGAGCGGGAAATCCAGATTGCGCTCGACAGAGTCTCGCGTGGCCGCACGACCCTCGTCATCGCCCACCGCCTTTCAACCGTGGTCAACGCCGACGAGATCATCGTGCTTGACCAGGGGGTGATCGTGGAGCGCGGCCGCCATGAGGACCTGCTCGCCAAAAGCGGCGTTTACGCCGCCATGTGGAACCGTCAGCGCGAGGTGGACGCGGCCCAGGAGGCCATCCGCCGCGCCGCCGAGGAAGAGCCCGTGAGCGTGAAGGTGAACATCGCGGTGTGACGTCTGGCGTCCGCAGGCCGGGCTCGCGCGGCCTTGGTCCATGGAACACCGTGACTTTTCGCCGATTAGATGGCAGATAACCCATAGACGAAGCTGAGGCGCCCTGATGTCCGTCATTGATTCCATTAGCAAGCAGGTCGTGCCGATCCATCCTGCGGGCTATCCGTTCATCGCGATCTTCGCTGTGGGATCGCTGATTCTGCACTGGGTCTGGCCGCCGCTGGGCTGGATTGGCGCGCTGCTGACGGTCTGGTGCGCCTATTTCTTCCGCGATCCGCCGCGCGTGACGCCCCTGCGCGAGGGGCTCGTGGTTTCCCCCGCCGATGGCTATGTCTGCTCGGTCGGCCGCTTCGTGCCCCCGCCGGAGCTGGAGCTGGGCGACGAGCCCATGCAGCGCGTTTCTGTCTTCATGTCCGTGTTCGATTGCCATGTGAACCGCGCGCCCGTCAGCGGCCGCATCACCCGCATCGCCTACAAGCCCGGCATTTTCGTCAACGCCGATCTCGACAAGGCCAGCGAGGACAACGAGCGTAACGGCTTCGTTTTCGATACGCCTGATGGGCGTTTCGGCGCCGTGCAGATCGCGGGGCTGATCGCCCGGCGCATCATCAGTTTCTCCCGCGAAGGCGAAAATGTGAGCGTGGGCGACCGCATCGGCCTCATTCGGTTTGGATCGCGCGTCGATGTCTACATGCCCGATTCAGCCGTTCCGCTGGTGGGGCTGGGATCGAAGGCCATCGCGGGCGAAACCATTCTCGCGGACACCCGTATGAATGCGAGCGACCGCAGCTACAAGGTTGGCTGAGCGGGTCTGCGTGCTGGGTCAGGGAGAGTTGGCGTGAAGCAAGAGAATGGATCGCATGTGAGTGAGCGTTCCATGCCCCGCCGCAACCGTTTGCGGCGCTTTCAGCGCATTCCCATGCGTTTTGTGCTTCCCAATCTGGTGACCCTGCTTGCCATATGCCTTGGCCTCACGGGCGTGCGCTTCGCCATTGAGGGCCATTTTGACTTTGCTGTCTATGCGATCATCGTGGCCGCCATCCTCGATGGCCTCGACGGGCGCATCGCGCGGGCGCTGAAGGGCGCCAGCCGTTTCGGAGCGGAGCTTGATTCGCTTGCTGATTTTGTCGATTTCGGCGTGGCGCCGGCGCTGGTGCTCTATTTCTGGTCCCTGCATGAACATCGCAGCATCGGCTGGTTCGCCGCCCTGATCTTCGCCATCGCGGGAGCGCTGCGGCTGGCGCGCTTCAATGTGATGATCGACGATCCCAACAAACCGGCCTGGTCAGGCCATTTCTTCGTGGGCATGCCTGCGCCTGCGGGCGCCGTTCTCGTCATGCTGCCGCTCTATCTGCATTTCGGCCTCAACATGCCGAATGACCGGGCCTATGTGCCCTTCGAGATCGCCTATGTGCTGTTCATCGCCTTTCTCATGGCGAGCCGGATCCCGCATTTTTCCGGCAAACGGGTCGGGCGGGTGCCGCGTGAATGGTTCATTCCGGTCTTGCTCGGGATTCTGGCGACCCTGCTGCTGATCGTCATGTTCACGATGCAGATGCTGTTCGTGCTGAGCATCTCCTATCTGCTGCTGATTCCCTTCTCCGTGCGCCGCTTTCTGGCCTTTCAAAGGGCGGATGAGCTTGCCGCCGAGGAAGCTTCCGCTGGGAAAGAGAGCGCGGCGGCCCCCGGCGTCGTGGGCCAGGCCTGAGCCAGAGCCCCTCCTTTTGGGCGCCATTTGGGGGAAATCGGTCAGTTCTTCGGCCATGGGGCCTCAGGGCTGTTCACAAATCAGTCTTCTTCGATTAGGATCCGCCGGATTCTGCGGCTTTGGCCGTCCGAGGCCCGCCGCGAGGCGCAACCAAACGAGATCAAATGGCGAAGGAAGAACTGCTCGAATTCCCGGGCGTGGTCAGCGAACTCTTGCCGAATGCGACCTTTCGCGTGAAGCTGGAGAATGATCACGAGATTATCGCCCACACCGCTGGCAAGATGCGCAAGAACCGCATCCGCGTGCTGACGGGCGACCGCGTCCTCGTGGAGATGACGCCTTATGATCTGACAAAGGGTCGCATCACCTACCGTTTCAAGTGAGTTCAGGCGGCGTCGCGTTTCAGGGGGCTCGTTCTTTCGCATGGACTTGAAGACCCAGCGCCCCCGGCTCGTTCTGGCCTCCAGCTCCCCCCGTCGTCTGGCGCTATTGCAGCAGATCGGCCTTGAGCCTGACGCGCTGATTCCCGCCGATCTGGACGAAACCCCTCAGCGCAATGAGCTGCCGCGTTCGCTGGCCACGCGCCTGGCGAGCGAAAAGGCGCAGGCCGCCCGCCGCGTCGCCGAGACGCGGGAGGGCTGCGCAGGCGCCTATCTCCTTGCGGCGGATACGGTGGTTTCGGTGGGGCGGCGCATCCTGCCCAAATGCGAGCTGGCTGAAGAGGCGGAGGAATGCCTGTTTCTGCTGTCCGGCCGCGCGCACCGCGTCTACACGGGCGTCAGCCTGATCACGCCCAAAGGGGCCGAACGCCGTCGACTGGTGGAGACCCGCGTTCGCTTCAAGCGCCTGTCCAGCGCCGAGATCGAGGCCTATCTGGCCTCCGGCGAGTGGCGCGGCAAGGCGGGCGGATACGCCATTCAGGGGCTGGCTGGCGTTTTCCCTGTCTCGCTCATCGGCTCCTACACCAATGTCGTGGGCTTGCCCCTCCATGAAGTCGCCTCCCTGATGGTGGGCGAGGGCTATCCGCTTTTTGGCTCATGGGGGGCCGCGTCATGACGCTGAAGGATGCGCCCAATCCAGCCAATGACAATGGCGAGCCAGCGCCCCGCGCCGCCGCGCCCTGCGTCATCTGCGGCAAACCCCAGGCGCCGAAGAACAAACCCTTCTGCTCGCCCCGCTGCGCCGATATCGACCTTGGCCGCTGGCTCAAGGGCTCTTACGCCATCCCGGTGGTCGATGACGACGATGACGAGGATGGGATGGTGCGTTCGGACGAGGGTTGAGGTCGCGCGGTTTTTTCTGGACGCCTCCCGGCCCAGCCTCTAGCTTTCGCTGGAAACAGGGGAGGGACCATTGGGGGCATCCACCAAGCGCGCCGTCAGCGGCGCCCGTCGGTCGAAACCGCGCGAGGACGACGAAGACAGCCTGCGCCTCTATCGCACCATGGTGCTCATTCGCCATTTCGAGGAAGCGGTGCGCCGTCTTGCGGCGGCGGGAGAGACGCCGGGCCTCGTGCATCTGTGCTCGGGGCAGGAGGCGACCAATGTTGGCGTGGTGCTGGCGCTCGCTGAAGGCGACTATATCGCCAGCCACCATCGCGGCCATGGCCATTGCATCGCCAAGGGAATGCCCATCGATTTGCTGCTGGCGGAGATTCTGGGCAAGGCGCCGGGCATCTGCGGCGGGCGCAGCGGCTCCATGCATGTGGTGGATCTGCCGCGCGGCAACCTCGGCACCAATGGCATCGTGGGCGGCGGCATTCCTTTGGCGGCTGGCGCGGCTCTGGCGGCGCGTGCGCGGGGCACTGGCGAGGTCGCGGTCTGTTTCTTCGGCGATGGGGCGCTCAATCAGGGGCTCCTGCACGAATGCATGAACATGGCGGCGATCTGGAGCCTGCCGGTCATCTTCGTTTGCGAGAACAATGGATATGGCGAATTCACCGCCATGGAGGATGTGACCGCGGGGCCCAGCATCAATGCGCGCGGCGAGGTCTTCGGCATCCCTTCCGTGACCGTGGACGGCATGAATGTGCGGGCGGTGCGCGCCGCGACGCTTGACGCTCTTGCGCGCGCGCGGGCGGCGCAGGGGCCGTCATTCCTTGTGTGCAACACCTGGCGCTACGGAGGCCACCACGCCGGCGACAAGCAGGACTACAAGGATGATGAGGAGACGAAGCGCTGGCAGGCGCTCGATCCGCTCATCACCTTCGCCAAAACACTGGTGGCGGAGAAACGCGTCACGCTTGATGAACTCGCGCTGATCGAGGAGGAGGTCGCCCGTCAGGTGAAGGAGGCTGTGGCCTTCGCCCGCGCCGCCCCGCAGCCCGCGCTCGAGACATTGGAGCTGCATGTCCATGGCTGAGTTGATCACCTTTCGCGAAGGGGTTCTCGAAGCCCTGTTCGAAGAGATGCGCGCCGACCCCTCAGTGATCCTCATGGGCGAGGATGTGGGCGCGGCGGGCGGCGTGTTCCAGCAGACCAAGGGCCTCTTCGAGGAATTTGGCGTGCGGCGCATCATCGATACGCCCATCTCCGAATCCGGCGCCTTCGGCATGGCCATCGGCGCCGCCATGGCTGGCATGCGGCCGGTCTTCGAGGTCATGTTCGGCGACTTCATGACCCTGTGCATGGACCAGCTGGTCAATCAGGCCGCCAAGGTGCGCTACATGTCCAATGGCGCGGCCTCCGTGCCGCTGGTGCTGCGCACCACCATGGGGGTTGGCGCGGGGCTGGGGCCGCAGCATTCCCAGGGTTTTCATGCCTGGGCGGCCCATGTGCCGGGCCTGAAGATTGTCGTGCCCTCCGACGCCGCTGACGCCAAGGTGCTGATGAAGGCCGCCATCAGGGATGACGACCCCGTCCTCTTTTTCGAGGATCGCCTGCTCTATGCCGGCAAAGCGCAGGCCCGCGACGCCGACGAGAGCCTGCCTTTGGGGCGCGGGCGCATCCTGCGGGCGGGGCGCGACGTGACGCTGGTCGCCATCGGCCGCATGGTGGGCGTCGCCCGGGCGGCGGCCGAGGAACTGGCGCGCGAGGGCATCGAGGCGGAAATTGTGGATCCCCGCAGTCTGGTTCCGCTGGATGAGGCGCTGCTGCTGGATTCGGTCAAGCGCACCCACCGCGCGCTGGTGATGGACGCCGCGCCCCTGCGCTACGGGGTGACGGGGGAGATCGCTTCCGTCCTCTCCGAGAAGGCTTTCGACTGGCTCGACGCCCCCGTGGGGCGTCTTGGGGCTATCGATACGCCCGTGCCAATCAGCCGCTCGCTGGAGCCCTTCGTGCGCCCCACGCCCGAGCGCGTGGCGGCGGCGGTGCGCAAAATGATGTGAGGATGGGGGAAATTGGGATTGGTGGGGCCTGTGTTCGGTGGATTGCGGGGGAAGACTAGCGAGAACGGGGCAAGCGGCTCACAGCGCCACTAGCGAAGGCGGCTTGTTTTGGTCATCATGCTATGAGATGGCCTGCGGATCCGCCAAGTTGTATGCGTAACGGTTCCAAGTGCAGCCATTCCCCACATGCGGCCCGAAAAGCAATGATGAGACTTGTTCTGATCCTGACCCTGACCGCCGCGCTTGGCGGCTGCTTGCAGTCCGGGCGCTTCGGGCGCAGCCAGCCCGCGCCGCCAGCGGTCGAGGCCGCCAACCCCGCACCGCTCGGCGAGGTTGAGACGGCGCCTCTGGACGCCCCCGGCGCGCCGCTGGGGCAGACGCCTCCGGTCGTCGCCGCTCCCGCGATCAGCGCCACCAACGATCCCTATACCTGGGCGCGGGTGGATGGCCAGCGCATGGCGGATAACCCCTTGCTGCTGAAGCAGGGCCAGGCCGACCGGCAGGCCTGCTACGCCGCCTCGGCCGCGGCGGCCAGCGCAGACGCCTATGTGAAGTGCATGCGCTCGCGCGGCTATACGCAAATCACGAATTGATCGCGCCTGTTGCGGTCTCCTCTTGCGAACCGTATGAATTTCTGAACTTTTCAGCTGCTGCGCCATGGAACTGGCGCGGTCTAGACGCAATGGAGCGGGTTGAACGAGCCTGTCCTGTAAAATTGGGAGAAAACCATGGTCGCCTCAACCCTTCGACATGCGCTGATGGGCGCTGCGCTCGGCCTCGCCGCCCTGATGGCGAGCGCGCCGGTTCAGGCCCAGAGCGATCCGGCGGCGAGCTATCCCAACAAGCCCATCAAGCTCATCGTCCCCTTCGCGGCGGGCGGCGGCAATGACATTTTCGCCCGCCTTGTGGGCGCCAAGGCCTCGGAATATCTGGGCCAGCAGTTCATCATCGAGAACCGCCCTGCGGCGGGCGGGCGCGTGGCTGCGGAATTCGTCATCCAGCAACCGGCTGATGGCTATACGCTGTTCGTGGGCGCGAGCGGGGTGATGTCCATCGCCGCCGCCATCTATCCCAAGCTGCCCTATCATCCGACCAAAAATTTCATGCCCCTGGCCATGATCGCGAGCTTCCCGCTCATTCTGGTCAGCTCGCCCAACATTCCCGTCAAGACGGTGGCGGAGCTGGTGGCCTATGGCAAGGCCAATCCCGACAAATCCAATTACGCCCATACCTCGGCGGCTTTCCTCATCCCCGCCGAAATCCTGAAGCTGGGCACGGGCCTGCCCGCGACCGGCGTGCCGGTGAAAAGCAGCGCGGAAATGGTTCAGTGCGTGATGCAGGACCTCTGCAGCTTCACCTTCACCGACGGCCCGCCAGCAATCCCCCAGATCAATGATGGCAAGGTGCGGGCTCTGGCTGTCACAGGCTCGGAGCGCTCTTCCGAACTGCCTGATACCCCCAGCATGGTGGAGGCGGGCTTTCCTGATGTGAATGTGAAGATCTGGGCGGGCTTCTTCGCCCCCGCAGGCACGCCCCCGGCCATCGCCAGGAAGCTGGAAGACGCCATGCAGAAGGCCGTGCGCGATCCAGAAGTGAGCGCCAAGCTGAAAGCCATGGCGGTGAACCCGGGCCGGGTCAGCTCTGATGAGTTCCGCAAGATCATCGACGCGGACATCGAGTCCTATCTGGCGGTCGTGAAGAAGGCGAATTTGACCTTCGAGTAAGCTTCCCCACGGGGGGCGGGAAATCTCGCCGTCCCTCAGTGGACGCATCCCCGCTTTAAGCGATATGCTCTCCCTCAAGCAGCGCAAGACAGCTGCATCGAGGGGGGGAACGCGCTTTTGGGGTCTCAGGGAATCCGCCGTTGGTTCTTGTCATTCGGCGTCGCCGCGATCCTTTGGGAGGCGGTGGCCTGGTGGCTGGATAACAAGCTTTTTCTGGTGCGCCTCGGCGCCATTGGCGAGCGTTTCGTCGAGCTGATCCAGTCGGGCGAGCTGATTGCGGACATGCGCGTCAGCTTCATTGAATTTGCGGGGGGATTCGGGCTCGCCATCGTTGTCGGCATCAGTGCGGGCGTCATCATGGCGGCCTCGCGGCGCCTGCGCGATCTCTTCGATCCCTGGGTCTCCATGCTCTACGCCACGCCCACCATCGCGCTGGGCCCCCTGTTCATGCTGGCCTTCGGCATCGGCTATGCGTCGAAGATCGCGCTGGTCTTCCTCACTGCGGTCTTCCCCATTCTCATTAATACGCTGGCGGGTCTCAAGACCACGGACAGGACTCTGCTGGAGGTCGTGCGCTCCTATGGGGCGACGCCACGGCAGGTTTATTTCAAGGTGCGCATCCCCGGCGCGCTGCCCTTCATCATCGCGGGCCTGCGCGTGTCAGTGGCGCGCGCGCTGGTGGGCGTGGTGGTGGCGGAACTGTTTGGCGCGCGGGCGGGGCTAGGCTTTCTCATCTTCCGCTCGGCCCAGAGTTTCGACACAGCGGGGCTCTTTGTGGCGGTGATCATTCTCGCCATCTGCGGGGTTGCCTGCGTCGAATTTCTGAAATGGATCGAGATCCGCCTCGCGCCCTGGCGATTCAACAACATGGACGAGGAATGATGTGAACGCGCCCAAACTCAGGACTCGCGATCTCTGCAAATCCTTCGAGAAGGACGGCGCCTCCATCGAGGTGCTGCGCGGGCTCAATATCGACATCGCCAAGGGGGAATTCGTCTCCATTGTCGGCGCGTCCGGCTGCGGCAAGACGACCTTTCTGCGTCTGGTGAACGGGCTGATCCGCGCCTCCTCCGGCAGCGCCTGGATCGACGGGCGGGAGGTGACGGCGCCGGGCGGCGACATCGCCTTCGTGTTCCAGCAGGACGGGTTGCTGCCCTGGCGCACGGTGCTCGACAATGCGATCATCGGGCCGGAGTTGCAGGGCAGAAACATGGGCGAGGCGCGCGATCTCGCCTCCTCCTATCTGGCGCTGGTGGGCCTGCGGGGCTTCGAGAAACACTATCCGCACGAGTTGTCCGGCGGCATGCGCCAGCGCGTCAACATGGCCCGCGCGCTGACGGCGGGCGCCGATGTGCTGCTCATGGACGAGCCCTTCGCGGCCCTCGACGCCCAGACCCGCGAGATCATGCAGACGGAGCTGACGCGCATCTGGAGCGAGACGGGCAAGACCGTGCTCTTCGTCACCCATCAGATCGACGAGGCGGTGTTTCTCTCCGACCGGGTGCTGGTCTTCACCGTGCGCCCGGGGCGTTTGAAGGAGGAGGTGGCTGTGGACCTGCCCCGTCCCCGTGAACTCGCGTTGAAACGCAAGCCTGAATTCGGCGCCTATGTGGACCGCATCTGGAAGCTCATCGAGGAAGAGGTGCGCGACAGCATCCGCCGGGAAACCGAAGAGGCCCTCGCCGCCGCAAGGCGGTGAGAAACGCAATGAAGCGTGGCGATCACGATCACGCATAAGGAGGAGGAGCGATCATGCACAAGCATCTTGCAGCCCTGTCGGCGGCGGCCCTGCTGCTCTGCGCCACAGCGGCAAGCGCCGTTGCGCAAACCGCGGTCGTTGTCGGCCAGGTCTCGCGTACGGCGGTGAATTGGCCGAGCTTTGTGGCGGAGTCCGAAGGCCTGATGAAGGCCGAGGGCATCGCCATGGACACGATCTATGTGGGCAACGTGGCCCTCATCGCCCAGCAGGTGGTGGGCGGCTCCCTCGACATCGGCAACACCACCTTCGAGACCGCCGTTCAGGCCATCGAAAGCGGCGCGCCCATTTCGATCATCGGCGCCGTGGCGATCAAATATCCCTATTCCCTCATGACGGCCAAGGATGTGAAGACCGCCGCCGACATCAAGGGCAAGAAGGTGATCCTGCCAGTGCCCAAATCCGACATGGACAATTTCATCACGGACTGGCTGCAGAAGAACGGCCTCAAGGCCAGCGATGTCGATCGCGTTTATGACGGTTCCACCCCCAACCGCTATGCGGCTCTGAAAACTGGCGCCGTCGCCGCCGCCGCCGTCACCTCGCCTATCGATTTCACCGCCGCCGCCGAGGGCTTTAACAAGCTGATCGACTTCGGCTCCTATGTGCAGGGCTATGGCTTTATCGCCGTGATCGCGCGCAAGGACTGGCTGGCGAAGAACGAACAGGTGGCGCGCGGCTATCTGCGCGCGGTGTCGAAGGGCACTGATTGGGTCTATGATCCCGCCAATCGGGAGAAGGCGCTGAAGATCCTCGCCGATGAATCCAAGCAGCCCATGGATGTGGTGGAAAAGACCTACGATTATTTCATGAAGGACCTGCATCCCTTCAGCCGTGGCCTCACTGTTCCCAACCCCGACATCGACAATGTCATCGCCGCCCTGCGCGCCAATGGCTTCGTGAAGTCGGCCAATGCGTCGCGGGAGAAGTATGTGGATCTGCGGTATTTGAAGTAGGGTGCGTCACGCTGGCGCCAAAGTCATGAGGCGATGGCGTCAGCATGCGGATTGCTCATGGCCGCCTTAAACTGGAGCTTGTGGGATGGAAGCTTTGTCCCCGATCAACGACGAAGAGGCTTACGACGCCGCCCTGGCGGAGGTTGAAGGATATTTCGTCAACGAACCCAAGCGCGGTACGCTGGAGGCGGATCGCTTCATGGTCTTGACTGACCTCATAACTGCCTATGAAGCGAAGGTCTGGCCTATCTACGTGGACGATGACCAGCCGGAAGAGCGCTGACGATCAGCATTTCCCGACCCCCACCCCGTCCGCTGGCGCGCCCGGGCCTCCCCACAGGGGGGCGGGCATGAGGCGCCGGCTTGTCGGGTTAGCCCAGCAACCTACCCCCCCGCGCTCTGCTGCGAGCGGAAGGCCCAGCCGGTCATGCGGCCTTCGAGCCAGGCGGTGACGGCGTACATGCCGATGCCCTC
>CANGTC010000065.1 GCA_947456505.1 Beijerinckiaceae bacterium | reverse complement strand
GCGCGCTTGAAGAAGTTGTTGGCGTTCTCCTGCAGCCGCCCCTTGGAGGGGACGGCGAGAACGAGGGTCTGGGTGTCGTTGCTCACGCCTTCTCTCCGCCAGCAAAGAGCCGATCGCACCAGATGGCGGCGCCCACGGCGGGGATGTCCTGAGATGCGCCCAACCGGCGCAGCAAGCCGTCGTAACGTCCGCCGCCGATGACGGGCCGTCCCGCCTCGCCATCGGGCCGATGGGCCTCGAAGACAAAGCCTGTGTAGTAATCGAGATTGCGGCCGAAATTCGCGGAGAAGACCAGCGTGGAGAGATCCAGCCCGCGCGCGGCGATGAAGCCGAGGCGCGCGTCGAAAGCGTCGAGCGCGGCGTCCAGATCCAGCCTGGCGTCCTTAGCCAGGGCGCGCAGGTCGACGGAGGCCTTGTCGGGGTCGCCGCCCACGGCGAGGAAGCGCTCCAGCACCGCGCGTTTTTCCGCGCTGACCCCGTGGCTCGATTTCATCGCGGCCTGTTCGAGGAAGCGGTCGGCGATCTCGCCCGCGCTGCGGCCCCCCACAGAGGAGATGCCCGCGATGGAGAGCAGGTCCTCCACCAGCGCGCGGGCGCCCTTCTTGTCCACGCCCTCAAGGGCAGCGAGCACGCCGGAATGATCGGCGGTGGTCCCGTTGGCGGTGGGCGTCAGCATGGCTGCGAGGCTTTCGCCGCGCATATGGCCGCGTTTGATGCGGCGCACCCAGGCCGCAGGCAGATCGAGCGCGCCCAGAAGGGCCGTGAAGAGGCCTGCGTCGCCCATCCGCACGGTCAGCGGGCCGGAGTCCGCCCCATAGGCGGCTTCCAGCGCCAGGGTCAGGATTTCCGCGTCGGCGGCCTCGCGGTCGGCGCGGCCCAGGCTCTCGATGCCCGCCTGCAGAAATTCATTCGGCCCGCCAGCGCGTTGGCGGAAAACGGGACCGAGATAGGAGAAGGAGGCCGCCGTCCCCGCCGCAGGCGAGGCCAGATAGGCCCGGCACACCGGGATCGTATATTCCGGCCGCAAGCACAGCTCTTCGCCCTCTGCGCCCGTGGTGAGGAAAATCCGGGCGCGGATGTCCTCGCCGGCCAGATCCAGAAACACGGCGGCGGGCTGAAGGATCGGCGGTTCGGCGCGCACATGACCGGCCTGCGTCAGATGGGCGATGATTCGCCCCTGTCGCGCCGTCATATCCGCCTGAGCCGCCTGATCCGTCTTGCTGGTCACGGGTAATCCCCTCGAATGAGCGCCCCTCTTTAGCAAGCGGAGCCGCCGAGGGCGATTCGAATCGCGTGGAAGGGTGAACGAAACGGTTAAGGGGCGGCAGGCAGCTGCGCTTCAGCCCCCGCTGGCGATGCGCTCCACAATGGCGCCGCAGCCCGCCAGCTTCTGCTCCAGATGCTCGAAGCCACGGTCCAGATGGTAGACCCGGTTGACCATGGTTTCCCCCTCCGCGGCCAGGGCGGCGATGACGAGGCAGGCGGAGGCGCGCAGGTCCGTCGCCATGACCGGCGCCCCCTTGAGCCGCTCCACCCCCGTGACGATGGCCACGTCATTGTCGAGGCGGATGCGGGCGCCAAAGCGGGCCAGCTCCTGCACATGCATGAAACGGTTCTCGAAAATGGTCTCGCGAATGCGCGATTCGCCCCGCGCCCGGGTCATCAGCGCCATGAACTGAGCCTGCAGATCCGTTGGGAAGCCCGGGAAGGGCTCCGTTGTGGCGTCCACAGGCGCGATGCCGCCGCCATTGCGCTGCACGCGGATACCCTCGCTGGTGGCGGTGATGGCGGCGCCGGTCTGGGCCAGAATATCAAGCGCCGACTGCAAGAGCTCGGGCCGCGCGCCCTCCAGCAGCACATCCCCCCCGGTCATGGCCACGCACATGGCGTAGGTGCCGGTCTCGATGCGGTCGGGGAGGACCGTGTGGCGGGCGCCGCCGAGGCGCGAGACGCCTTCGATCTCGATCTCCGAAGTCCCCGCGCCCTTGATCTTCGCGCCCATCTTGATGAGACAGTCCACGAGATCCACAACCTCGGGCTCGCGCGCGGCGTTCTTGATAAGCGTATGACCCCGGGCGAGCGAGGCCGCCATAAGGGCCGTGTGGGTGCCGCCCACGGTCACCTTGGGGAAATCGATCTCGCCGCCATGCAGCCCCTTGGGCGCGCGGGCGATGACATAGCCAGCCTCGATCTCGATCTGCGCCCCCAGCCGCTCCAGCGCCATGATGAGCAGATCGACCGGCCGCGTGCCGATGGCGCAGCCGCCGGGCAGGGAGACCTTGGCCTCGCCCATGCGCGCCAGGATGGGCGCAATGACCCAGAAACTCGCACGCATGCGCGACACCAGCTCGTAGGGGGCGGTCGTGTCCACGATGCGGCGCGCGTCCAGATGAACCGTCTGGCCAGCGGTGGGGTGATCGCCCGGCCGCTTGCCATCGATTCGGTAATCGACGCCCTGGTTGCCCAGGATGCGCAGGAGCTGGGCGCCATCGGCCAGCCGCGGCACATTGTCGAGGGTGAGAGTGGCGTCGGTGAGCAGCGACGCGATCATGAGAGGCAAAGCCGCGTTCTTGGCGCCCGAAATCGGAATCACGCCATTCAAGGGTTGTCCGCCGACGATCCTGATCCGGTCCATTCGTCCTCGCTGGTCTTTACCTGCGCCTCTGTTGGCTGAGCGTAATCGGGGCTCAGGCAGACGAATCAGGCGCATAAGCAGCTATAAGCCGCGCCACGCGGCTGAAACAAGGCGCAAGCCGGTGGAATTGGCCTTTTGAGGAGGCCTGTGGCCCGATGGCCTGACGGCGCTGGCTCAGTCCTGATCGCGCCCCTCGGCGGGGCCCGCATCCGAACGCCGCGCCTTGGCCTGCTGCTTGCGACGGCGCAGATTCTCCCGCAAAGCGGCGGCCAGCCGCTCGGCGGCGCGCGGATCGGCCTTGCGGGCCCCCGTGTGGGCGGGCTTGGAGGGGAGCGTGCGGGGCGCGTTCTCGTCGTTCATGGGATCTCCGGCGGGCCCGGCGGACCGCTGGACCTCTGGATAGGCCAGATTGCGGAGGTGGGAAAGGGCCAGGTGAGCCCCGTCAAGGCGCGGAAACGACGACTTTGCGCCCCTCTTCGCCGTCGGGATGGAGGGCTGGCGCCTTTCAACCCGCCTTTTCCACCCCGCATGGCTTGCCACGCGCCAGAGCCTATGGCACAAGCCCGGCGTCGCCAGTGCGTTCGCGCCGGTCTGGCCATGCTGCGGTAGCTCAGTGGTAGAGCACTCCATTGGTAATGGAGAGGTCGAGAGTTCAATCCTCTCTCGCAGCACCAGTTAATCATGTAAAATCAATATTTAAAAAGCTCACTGCTTGTCTAAACCAGCATGCTGACGCTCTATGCTACTCGTGCCCTCCCAGCTTTTCGCCGGCATACTGTCAAAAAGCAACAAAGCTGCGGGGAGTGACTGTTGGCGGAAAAGCGGTTGGACACAGAGGCGGATAGCAGCCACGCTAAAGCTGGGGATGTGCAAAAGTTTAGCACCACTCCAATCAGAGGCGCCATTGTGCGGGTTAATCAGTTTCCCGCCTCCGCCATCCTCTATAAATGCCAAGCCAGCAAGTTTTGGCAGTCCCGTGTGTTTTTAGAGAGTGGGCAGAGGCGGCGCAGCACGAAGACTGAGGACGCTGTGGAGGCGCGGCGTCTTGCCAAGCTCATTGATGCTGAGAGGCTGCCTACAAGCACGGCATTGAGCAGGGCAAGCACAAGCTCAGTAGCAAGCGCGCCCTCCACACAGGTGCAAGCAGTTTGTGGGAGCAGCAGGCTGTTATGGTGGCGCAGGGTGAGCTGACCCCACCGAAAAAGAAAAATGACAAGTATGTGTATGAGTAACACATAAAAACATTCTTCAGAGATTATGAGATGAAAGACCCCAACGCCGACACGTTTACGCAGTTAAAGATGGCGTTGGTGCGCAAGGGCTTGGTGAACATGACACAGAAGCGTTACTTCGCCATGATCTGCAAGCTGCTGACTGAAGCTGCGAAGAAGCAGTTCATACACACCGCGCCAATTCTGGCCCCTATGCGTATTGATGATGATCCCCGTAGCTACTTTAACAATGGGAAATATACATGACTGTGGCAGATTGCGAACCTCCAGTCTCATCTAAAAATCACAAAGCGCCGCTTGAATTTCAAGTCAGAGGATTGCAAGATTACACAGTCACCATGCGAGCAAGGATTTTCACAGCTGTGATCCGCCGAGGATATTTCTCGTGATATAGAGGTTATCGCAGGCGGGATTAAATAGCTCATAACAGCAAAAGTCACACCTGGTTTCATGTGCGGCAGGCATATTAGCAATGATCTTGAATTTGATGAAGGAAATTCAACCATATTTCGTTCAATGCATTTTCAAAGTTTTGACTGAACCGTTTTGCATCACATAATGGCGAGCTTAAAAGTTGCTTGCGCAAGCCTTGTCTTATGAGCGCCAGAGTGCCGAGGTCAGAAGCGTAATGGACGGCTTTTTTTACATAATCAGTCTCGTCGAAAGCGATCCAGTCGGACTGGCCCGTGTTATGAGCAATGGTTTCCCCATTGTGCCCGATGAATCGGCTTCCTTTTTTTGCGATCACGGGGACGCCCATCCATAGACCTTCCACGCTTGTAGTCCCACCGGGATATGGAAAGGGATCAAGGGCTATGTCGACGTGATTGTAGGCTTTGAAATAATCCTCCCGATTGGTCTGCCCTTCGAAGATGAGCCGATCATGGGTGATTCCTAAATCGAGAAATTGATCTTTAATATTTCTTACCAAATCGCCATCACGAAACTGTGCGGCCTTCATAAATAATTTTGATCCTTCGACAGAGGCGAGGACACGAGCCCACAGGGTGAGGACGGAGTTGCTAATTTTGGAATAGTTATTGAAGCTGCCGAAGGTTATGTGCCCATTACGTAACGCCGGAAGGGGGGCAACCTCAATATTGTTTGTCGGAGGCGTGAAGCAAAGATAGGTTTCCGGCAACCTTTTAATTGCTTCGGTAAAATGACTTTCTTCACCTGGTGGCGTGACATAAGGGTCGCCAAGAATGAAATCTATTTGCTCGACGCCGGTGGTCGCGAAATAACCGAGCCAGGAGATCTGAACGGGAGCAGGTTTGTAAGCAAAAACAGGAAGCCTGTTTTTCGCCGTATGCCCTGAGAGATCAATTAATATTTGAACTCCATCCTCATGGATCATCCTCGCGGCGCTGTAATCCGGGCGCTCGTAAATGGGGCGCCAGAGATGGAGACTGTCTTTGATGCGTCTCGTGAGTTCGTCCTCGTGTGGATCTGTCGAGTATCCGATCAAGTGGAATTTTGTTTTGTCAATTTGCGAAAGGAGACCTTCAAGAAAATAACCCACAGGATGATTTTGCAAATCCCCTGAAACGAACCCTATTTTAAGCTTTTCCGAATGTTCGAGATTGCCCCATGATTCGAATTTTTGCGACGCATGGCGAGTAAGGTTTTTTCCAAAGCGGATAGCCTCCTGGGTTCTCACGGCCTGAGGCAAGTGTTCAATGTAGTTCATTGTAAATAGTAAATTGCTGTGGGCCGTAAAATACTGGGGCGAAATTTCCAGGGCTTTTTGGAAATTGATTATCGCTTCGTCCAGTCTGGTTAATTCCTTGAGAATCACACCGCAATTATTCAAGGCTTCGGCGTAGTCGGGGTTGATTGCCAACGCCTGATCGCAGCTTTCAATGGCCGGTTCGAAACGCTTGGCATCCTTTAAGGTAAGCGCGCGATTATTGTAGGCGTGTGAGTAATCCGGCTTCAACGCTATGGCTTTTTCAAAAATAATCAAGGCTTCGTTATATTGTTGCATCGCCATAAGAGTGACGCCAAGGTTCAAGAATGCTTCGGGGTAATCTTGTCGTAATAAAAATGCTTTTTGGTATTGAGCCAATGCAACAGTATAATTCTTAAGGTTGTGATGTATTAAGCCTTGGTTGTTGTAGGCTTCGGCGTAATTCGGCCTCGCAGCTATCGCGCGCGCATTGCTTTCAAGCGCTTCAGCGTACCTCCCTGCCTCCATGAGCGATATGCCATAATTGAGAAGCGCTTCGGGATAGGTCGGATGGGCCCGGATAGCTTTTTCATAACTATCCGTTGCGTCTTTCGCCCGGCCCAGGCTTTTTAAGAGAATCGCTTTATTATAATGGGCTTCAGCATGATTCGGATTGATTGTGATCGCAATATGATAATTGACCAAGGCCTGCTCATGCGATCCCACGCTATTGAAGAAATTTGCTTTGTTGTAATATGCGCCTGAAGAATTTGGCGCTAATTGAATAGCTTTATTAAAAGATATGAGCGCATCGTTTGGACGTTGCAGCTCCTTGAGTGCTTCGCCGCAGCTTGCATAGACTTCAGCATAGTCCGGAAGCAGAGCGATCGCAGTATCGTAGTCGATGACCGCTTTGGCCGTTTTGTGGGAAAGAAACAGTGCGTTTGCTCGATTAAAGTGGGCCTCCGCAAACTGAGGGTTGAGTTCGATCGATCTTGTCCAGCTTTCGATGGCTTGATCCACTTCACCAAGTTTTAGAAGTGAATTTGCTTTGTTGTAATGAAAATCAGCATGATTTGGATCAAAATGGATCGCCAGATCATAGCTGGTGATTGCCTCGGCTGGCCTTCCCAGAGAATTCAGGGCGGCCGCTTTGTTGGAATGAGCTAGTGCATTGGTCGGGTCGAATTTGATGGCGTATTCGTAGCTTTCAATCGCTTCGGAGAGCCGTCGCAATTCTCCCAGGACAATTCCTCGATTATTATGCGCCAATGCATAATTGAGTTCGATGGATATCGCTTTGTCGAAATCAGAGAGCGCTTCAGGGAAGCGTTTGAGGGTCTGATAGAGCATCCCACGGTCTGCATACGCATGCGGATCGTTCGGTTTCAGAAAAAGCGCTTTAGAATAGCAGGCGAGGGCTTCATCGAAACGGAGCATATCGCAGAGCGACTGAGCGTAGCTCAGATATATCTGGCTGAAATCAGGTCTTAATCGAATTGCGGTGACGAAGAGGCTTTCTGCTTCTGCTAAGGAACCGGATTGGTGGGCGAGTAATCCCAGCAGATGGAGGGCGTCGAGATGTTGGGGATCCTGAATCAGGACCTTCTCATATAAGGTTTTTGCTTCGTCCAGTTTTTCTTCCTGATGCAAGCGGAAGGCATCATGGAACAGTTGTCGCGTCATGTTTACACGAGCTCGTTGCGGTTTTGAGGCGTCTTTAACACCACTTCGCGGTCGCTCCTCGTCAAGATGTTTGTCACGACCATCGAGATGGGCCTGGATCTCTGTTCCAAGGTGGTTTCGGACATCAGCTACTTTTCAATCTCTGTACCCTAGTTGGTTCGCGCGTTGTTTCCAAGCGCCGCTCACGGGGCGAATTCAATATATTCATTTTGGCGTTTGCGCACTTCCGCCTGAAAGGGGGCTGTTCCGGCCACAAGGTGGGATTGAGTTGGTCCTTGTAACATGGAAGGGCGATCATTTTGTGGGACGCTCAATGCCAAGGTCATGTTCGCGACATTGAATCTTAGAAGAGGGTTCGTAGTGTTAAGCCTTTTCTGGCGTGATGGGGTCGAGTTCATGGGGCGTCAAATGTTTCAACGCGCCCCTTTTGTAGCGCTCTTGTGGTTAACATCTTCTGTCAGTTGGCGGGGTTTCTTTTTTCTGGCCCGGTTCGTTATGGGGGAGTGATGAGCGCATCTGGTGGGTTTGGGTCGCAGGCCTCCCGGTCTTTTGTGCTCGGGAGTATGATGTACTAAAATTACTGGATTTTGACCTGCCGCTTGTCATACTGGGATTGGCGTTCGCGTCGCGAGAGCCCCCTCCCTTTAGTCAGGCCGTTGGATCGGCCGTTTCTACGGACGTGTTCTGGAAGGTTGCGAGGCATTATGTTCGAGAGGGCGAGCGATTCAGCCAGCGCGGAGTCTCGGTCTGACGAGGTTGTCGGGCAGTTGTACCAAAAAGCGGTCGCTTTTCATCGAGATGGAAATTTCACTGAGGCGAAGCTTCTTTATGAACGCATCTTGTCATGGGATCCTGCGCATTTTGACGCGCTTCACAATCTTGGGTTGTTGGCGCGAAGACGGAATGATTTTCGTCGAGCCGAACTGTTTTTTTCCAACGCCGGTAGATTAAGAGCTGATTCGGCTGCGTTATGCTCCAGTTTTGGTTTGCTCCACCATGATTTGGGGCGCTTCCAAGAGGCCATCGCTGCGTATCAATTGGCGATCATGTTGAGGCCGAATTTTGGCCTTGCTTATTACAATCGAGGCCTCACGCTCGAGGCGCTCGGGAGGTTTCAAGAGGCTGCTGTTTCCTTTGATAGGGCAATCACAATACAACCTAATTCAGCTGAATTATATAACAGTAGCGGCAATGCATTCAAGCAAGCGCGCCGGTTTGAAGATGCGCTGGACCGCTATATTCAGGCGATAGCGCTTAAACCTGATTATGCCCCTGCTTTTAATAATGTTGGAGTCACGCTGAAGGACCTTGGAAGAATTGATGAGGCGCTTGTCCACTTCGATAGAGCGATTTCAATCAGTCCCGATTATTTCGCCGCTTTCAATAATCGCGGTGTGGCGCTTCAAGTTTCGGGCCGCCAAAGTGATGCGGCGGAAAGTTTTTCACGGTCCACAATTTTCAACCCGGGGTTCGCTCAAGCATATTATAATCGTGGCGTCGCTCTTGAGGTTTTGATGCGCTTCGACGAAGCCGTTCTTTGCTATGATAGAGCGATCACCATAAAGCCCGATTATGCCGAAGCGCATAATAATAGAGGAAATGCGTTAAAGGGCCTCATTCGCTTCGAAGAGGCGCTGATGTCCTATAAGAAAGCTATTTCTGTTAAACCAGATTATTCAGATGCCTATAGCAATGCCGGCGTCGTCCTTCAGGAGTTGAGACGCTTTGATGAAGCATTTGCTGTTTTAGAAGCGTCAATCTCTTTTGCTCCTGACAATGCTGGGGCTTATAATAATTGTGGCGTCGCATTGAAGGAAATGCGTCGGTTTGAGGAGGCGATCCTTTTTTACGGGAGAGCTGTCCTTCTGGCGCCAAGATATGCGGAAGCCTACAATAATCGGGGAGTTGCGTTCCAGGATCTGAAGCAGTTTGAGGACGCCATAGAGGATTTTCGAACAGCTATCGCCGTGGATCCCACCTGTTTTCATGCGCATAGCAATCTGCTTTTCACAATGAATTATGTCGAAGCCTTTTCTATTGACGCTCGGGTTCGGGAGGCGTTGCGCTTTGGAAGCAGCGTCGCGAACAAGGCGAGCGCAAAATTCGGTTCCTGGGTGTCGCCCGGCCATTCTGATAAGCTCCGGATCGGGCTTTTTTCCGGGGATTTTCGGAATCATCCCGTTGGATATTTCCTTGAGGGGCTTTTGGCCAAAATTGATAAGTCTAGGTTTGATTTGTTCGCATACGCCACCAACCCTACAGATGATGATTTAACCAAACGTCTCCGGAACCATGTGCCCGTGTGGAGAAGCCTTTGGGATAAAAATGATGCAGATGCAGCACGACTCATCCATGGGGATGGTTTGCATATTCTGATTGATTTGTCCGGGCATACCGCTGGTAATCGACTGTCGGTGTTCGCCCGCAAACCCGCTCCTGTGCAGTCGTCGTGGCTGGGCTACTTTGCGACTACGGGTGTTTCGGAGATCGACTTTTTCATCGGCGATCCTCATGTGGCCCCGCCTGGAGAAGAGCATCATTTTTGCGAACGTGTTGTCCGATTGCCAGAAACCTATTTGTGTTTCACGCCGCCCCAAAGCGAGGTGGAGGTTGGGCCTCTCCCCGCGTTGGAAAATGGTTTTGTCACCTTCGGTTGTTTTAATAACCTTGCAAAATTGCATGCGCGCGTCGTGGCTCTCTGGGCGAAGGTGTTAAATGCGGTCGACGGTTCAAGACTGTTTTTGAAGGCTGGGCAATTGGGTGATCCAGCGGTCATTCAAAGCACCATGGAGATGTTCCAGATTGCAGGTGTGGATCCCCGGCGTCTGGTGTTTGAGGGTCCGTCTGACAGACGTGCTTATTTTCATGCGTTCAATCGCGTCGACATCGCTTTGGATCCCTTCCCGTTCCCCGGGGGCACCACCAGCGTGGAGGGCCTTTGGATGGGGGTTCCCGTCATCTCGCTACGGGGGAATCGGTTTATCGCTCACAATTGCGAGACCATTGCGCATAACTGCGGTCAAAGCGATTGGATCGCGCAGGATGAGGAAGACTACATCCGCAAAGCAGTTCTTTTCACTTCAGACCTCACCGCGCTTGCGAAGCTCCGTTCAGGTCTTAGGCGGCAGGTGCTGACGTCACCGCTTTTTGATTCGGTTCGTTTCGCGCGGAATTTTGAAAAGCTGATGCTGGATTTGTGGGCTGATTATGAAGGCCGGTCGTCCCAGGGCTAAAATTTCAGGCTTGTGCGCAGACCGACGACCACTGCATTTTTCAGGCTCCGATAGGGTCTGTTGGGATCAGCCGCGCTCGCGCCCGGGCGCATGATATATTGGAAGTCGGGTTGCAGGGTCCAGCCGGGGATGATTTGCGCGGCATAGGTCGCTTCGATCACCATTTCGGATGTTCGGACAGGTGCAGTGTCTCCATTGAAAGTTATGTCATCTTGATTGAAGCCTCGGGCGGCGGGGCTGATTTGCGCATAGGCGGCGGCCAGTCCGAAGATGTCGTCCTGACGGCCCGGAATCATGCCAGAGGCGTTTAGTCCAACGTCGACGTAAAAGTTGATGAGGTTGCGGTCGTTGGGTGTGGCGCCGAGCCGCGCAAACAACCCCAACCCCTTGGCTGGATCATCAGGGTGACGATATATTTGTTGGTCGATGACCCCATAAATTCCGTGGTCGCCTCTATGGCGCAGCGGGTCGCCGGCGCTGATCGCCAGCGCAAGCCCCGCCGCATCGTATCGTTGGTCCGCGAATTTGCCGAAGTGGTTCCAGGCGCCGACTTTGACATCGCCGGAAAGCCCCGCAGGGCTCTTGTCGTCGCCGTATTTGTATTGCAGCTCGCTTATTACGAAAGCGGGGTCTCTTATGCGGAAATTCAAGCCGTGGCGATTGGCGATCTGCGGATCCGGATTGCTTGTTCCTGAGGGGTCGCCGTTGAACAGCCCTATGAGTAGGCTCGCCTGGTCGGTGAGATGGTAGTCGAGCCTCAGTCCCGGGGTGGCGAGGGGATAGGCGGGGCCGCCGCTTGGCAGATTCGCATTGGTGATGAGGGGCCAACCGAATGTGCCGTTGAGAAAGGGGATGGCGTAGGCGCTTGTCAGAAATTCGGTGTCGGCGCCCATTTGCCCCACGCGCAGGGTGATTTTGCCCTCGGCCAGTTTCTGCTCGATCCATATTTCGTAAAGTCTTGTCGCAGGCAGGGCTTCGATTTCGCTCACAGGCATGAGGTTGCCGACATAGCTGCGCGTCAGGCCTGAACCATGGATCTGATATAGGTTGGCGTAGAAGGACGCGCCCTTCCAACCCAGACCTTTTTCAAGGTCCGCGTCGAGTTCGAGGTCGGCGAGGCCGCTATAGGCGGAGCCCCTGCGCAGGCCTCCTTTGCGGTTGCTGAGGAGGTCGCCAACATAGTTGATTTGGTATTTGACGCCTCGCTCCCAGAGGGCCGCGCGAAGGCCGCCTGGATCAGCCAGCATTGGCAGCGTTGCGCCGAGGGCGCCTTCGGGCAGCCACTCCGGTCGCGGCTCGGCGCCTAGCGCTGAAATGTTTATCAGGCAGCCCGTCGCCAGCAGGGCGATCCACGACGCTTTGATAGGGGGCTGGGCGCCCATTGGCATGATCCTTTGGCCCCTTGGCGGCCTATGTTCCGGAATGTGCGGGGTCGCGTCCCTTGCGCACAGCCTCGACCATGGCGCAAAGCGCTTGGGCTTGTAAACATCGCGCCTGACGGTGGCGCGCAACCGTGCGCCTTCATTGGCCCCGCAACCCGGCGTTAACCATGCGAAGTCAGACTGCCATGGTGGCGCAGCGCCCCTTTTCCGGCGGAATCTCGCCACAGGTCGCCGCTAAGCCGTGGCTCTCATCTGGTTTGAGGCAAGCGAATGAGAGGTATGGCGCGGCGTTGCAAGGCTCTGGTTCCCGGCGGAATGCTGGGCGCCCTGTTTTATGCCGTGCTGTTCACCGTCCCCGTTCTTGCTGTGGAAAAAGGCAAGGCTCCTGTGCCGGCAGGGACGCTTGCCTTGATGGAGCAGCGAAACATGGAATTGTCGGCGCCGATTCTGATCCGCAGTTTCAAGAAAGAGTCGGTGCTGGAGGTGTGGAAGCAGACGCGCGAGGGGCGTTTCGCGCTGCTCAAGTCCTTTCCCATATGCCGATGGTCGGGGCAGCTCGGGCCCAAGCGTCGGCAGGGGGATCGCCAATCGCCGGAAGGTTTTTATTCGATCACGCCGCGGCAGATGAATCCCTATTCGGCCTATCATCTGTCCTTCGACACCGGCTATCCCAATGCCTATGACCGCGCCCATGGCGCCTCTGGCTCCGCCTTGATGGTGCATGGCATTTGCTCTTCCGCAGGCTGCTACGCCATGACGAACCGTCAGATCAGCGAGATCTTCGCCCTGGCGCGCGATGCGCTTGCGGCGGGGCAGGGGGCTTTTCAGATGCAGGCCTTTCCCTTTCGTATGAGCGCGGAGAACATGGCCAAACATCGCGCCGACCCCAATATCGATTTCTGGCGTCAGCTGAAGGAGGGCCACGACCATTTCGAGGCCACCGCGCAGGAGCCCCGCGTGACCCTGGCAGGCGACCGCTACGGCTTTCATGGACGCACGCCGGAGCTGGATCAGATCGCTCGGGACCATCACGCGCAGGAGGAGGCGCGTGTCGCCATGCTGACGAAGTCTGGCGCCGCCGCGATCCGAACCACCTATGTCGATGGGGGCCAGCACGCCATCTTCATGGCCATGGCGAAGGGGGATCCGGAGCTTGGCGACGTCAGCCGTCCCGAGGCCCTGGGCTATGCAGGCCGCGAGGTGATCCTGACGCCCGCGCGTGTCGTCCCCAAGCCTGCGATGGCGAAAGCTGCGGTTGTGAACCTCGCTGCCGCCGTGCCGGAAGCGCCTGCCCCTGCGCCCCAGCCCCTCAGCGCGCTGAGCCTCATGAGCGGCGCCGTCCCCATCCTCGACGACAGGCTCGCCAAACGGCCCTGGATAAGGCTCGCGCAGTTCGGCGGCTAGGCGCGCGCGTTACTGCGGCGCGCGTTCTCCGGCTGCGGCGCCATTGGTGGTCAGATGGGGCAGGCGGCGCAGCATGAAGGCGACCTGGGTGCGGTTGGAGGCGTTCAGTTTCTTCATCACATTACGCAGGTGCACCTTCACTGTGCTTTCGGAGATTCCGAGCTCATAGGCGATGATCTTGTTTTGCAGACCCTGACGCAGACGATGCAGAACCTCGATTTCCCGTGGCGTGAATGAGGTGTCGTGATGGCTCGTCAGTTCCAGCGTTTCGTCGCGCATGGCCTGGGCCGATGAAGCCCCTGTATTCGCAGCCGCGTTCGGACGCAGGCAATCGGCCGGAGCGAAGCGCCCCCCCGCCAGCGCGAAACGCATCGCTGCGATCATCATGTCGATGCTGCTGTCAGCGGTGATGATGCTCGTGACGTTTCGCAGGATCAATTGTTCGGCGAGTTCCGATGCACAGTTTGGCATGATCGCGAGAACCGGAGCGTCCGGATGGACCGCCATGATCGCGTCCAGGGGGTCCATCAGGCTGTCCACATCCCGGGTGGCCGCCTGATGGACGGGAATGAGAATGAGCCTCGCCTGCGCGCAGGGAGCTGGCAGGTCTTGCAGGTCCTGCAGGCTGAATTCGGGGGCGCGTTTTCGCAGCGCCCGACGCAGAGCTTCCATCAACAGGTTCGAGTGATGGTGCACGATCACGAATGTCGTTTCTTCGTCATCTCGCGGGTTTGGGTCCATGTCGCTCAAGGCGGGCTCCTTCGTCTGGTCAGTTCTAGCCTGATGATCTGATCAGGGGCGGCTTGCGCATCAACGAGGCGAGCGTTCTGGTCGGATAGTAGCGTCCTCCGGCCATGACGAGGCGGATAGCCGCCATCAGTAAATCAACGCGCGAATCAGATCGCACAAGACCTGCGACTTGCTCCTGCATCGCTTCGATCATCGCGGGGCTTTCATCCCTGTTGGTGATGACGAGTACGGGCGGGCGCTCGCCATGACCCCATTCCGGCCGCAGCAGATTTGACGCTGCGCTCAGGGGCGCATCGTGCAGGTTGATGATAATCAATGCGACGTCGTCGCGTGGCGCCAGCGCGCCACAGTCGCTGATGCACAGCCCTAAAACCTGAAGGTCGGGGCATTGCTCCCCGACGATTTCCGTCAGGCAATCTCGCGTGAGCCGGAACTCGTCGATGAAGAGGATGGTTTGCGCAGCGCCAGCGTGGCCATTGGTGGGACGCTTGCGCGCTGTGGAAATCTCGCTGGATTTCAGTGGCGGCGGCAATAGCGTGTCATCGGGAACCTTACCATCAATCATGGATCATCATCCGATTCAGGGAATGGCTATAGGGATGGGCGGGCGCCCAGAGTTTCGAGCGAGTCCAGCGCCCATTCTTGAATCTATGGTCGCCACATCGCGCGGCAACGCCTGACGACCCGTCTTGCGGCGGATCAATCAAGCGGATTTATAGGTACGCCATGCGCATATCCGGGCGCCTGCGGTCCAGATGGGGTATCGGGTATGGCTGGTTTGGCGTCTTTCGGAGGGGAGGCGCGGACCTGGGTGGGCGGTGGCGCGCTGGGCGGATCCGTCTTTTCCGCCTTCGGTGATGTCGGCGTGATTTGCTGCTTCATCCTGGGCGGGACATTGGCGAGTTTGAAGGCGGGCTGCTTTCTTTCGCTCGAGCGCGCCGCGCGCTCCATGGACCTCAGAGCAGGGGGATCCACGCGCATGGGCCGTGAATCAGGCGCGCGACTATAGCTCAAGGCGCCATTGGCGCCGATCAGCATCTGTCTTTGCTCTCCGGTCTCGCTCCGAACCGCAAGTCGATATCCGTGGTTGGTGCGTACGGGCGTCGTCGCCACATGCCAGCCGGGCGCGAGCTGGATGGCGCCGCGCGACGTCTGGATCTGTTGGGGTGCGCCGAAGCCGAAAAAAAACTGCGCCTGCGCACGATCCGTCGGCCAAACGATTGAGGTCGCCAGTCCTGTCAGGGCTGCGATGAGTGAACGGCGAGAAAAGGCCTCGGGCACGCGGCGGCACCTCGTTAGGGGTGCTGCAGGAACGATTCAATGCGCCCGTGGTTCCCTGGGCCCTCAGGCCTTTTGATCGCCCCAGAGCCACATAAGGTCCGCCCATCACTTTTGTTGGCGGCCGTCGCCGTGCGCGCAGGCGTTCCGATCTTTGCAACCGGCATGCGATTCTTTTGTCATTATGGGCGTCAGACGCATTTTCTCCTAAAGCGCCAGTTGTCCTGCGTCTTCCCCGCGTCAGATAGGGTGAGCCAGCGGCAGGGGCGCTGGCGTAGCCCCGGGAGTCTTGCCATGACGCACGAAACAAAAGCGCAGGTGAAGCTGCGGCTTGGGGCCCTGCTTGACGCCTGGGGCGCCGCCGATATGGCTGGTCTGGCGGGGGCGCTTGCGGAGGATGTGGTTTTCGCCTCGCCTTTCACCGAGTTGCTGGATCCGCAGGGCCTCGCCTGCGGCAAGCCCGAGGTCTTGCAGCGGCTCCATCTGGAGCGGGGCCGATTCGAGGGAATCGAGATTGTCGATGTGCTGCTGGGGGAGGCCTCTCTGGTGGTCTTGCTGCGGGCGGGCGAGACGGAGCTGAGCTGCCTCATCGAGATCGACGATCAGGCCCGTTTCCGGCGTCTCATCGCATCACGGTCTGAAATGACGCAGGCCTAGCTGGTCCTCCCAGCTGTCGACGCCCTAGCGCGACGCTTGGTCTTCTTGCTAAGAAGCGCCCAGGCGGCGGCCCCGCTTCGTCCTTGGCCGCGTCACGTGAAGGGATTGGAATGGAAACGCCCGTAATCATCGTTGGTGGCGGCCCGATCGGTCTTGCGGTCGCTGGCGATCTGGCATGGCGCGGTCTGCCCTCTCTGGTGGTCGAGCGTTCCGACGGGGCCGTGCGCCAGCCCAAGATGGACCTGGTGAATGTGCGCACCATGGAATTCTGCCGCCGCTGGGGCATCGTGGCCGAGATCGAAGCCAGCGGTTACAACCGCGCCCATGCGCAGGACAATGTCTGGGTGACGGCCCTTGCGGGCGGCTATGAGCTGGGCCGCGAGGTCTTCCCCAATTGCATCGACGAGCCCTGCCCGCCCCAGTCGCCGCAAAAGCGCGAGCGCGCGCCGCAGAACTTCTTCGATCCCGCGCTGGCCCGCTTCGTGCGCAGCTTTCCGCAGGTGGATCTGCGCTATCATACGGAGATCGTCGATTTCACGCAGGATGAGACCGGCGTCACCGCCATCATCCGCAATGTCGAAACGGGCGAAACCCAAGAGGTGCGCGCGCAGTATCTCGTGGGCTGCGATGGCGCGGGCTCTTTCGTGCGCGAAAAGCTCGGCATCACCATGACCGGCAATCCCGTGCTCACCTACACCACCAATGTGGTGTTCCGCTCGCGCGATCTGGAAAGCATTCAGGACATCAAGCTCGCCTATCGCTATATCTTCGTCGATGAAGAGGGCACCTGGGCGACCCTTGTGGCCATCGACGGGCGTGATCAGTTCCGCTTCTCGCTGGTGGGCGGGCGCGACAAGCGGCAACTCAGCGACGATGAACTCGTCGCCGCCGTCCGCAAGGCTGTGGGGCGCGATTGCGAGATCGAGATCGTCTCCACCATGCCCTGGACGCGCCGTGAACTTGTCGCCGACAGCTTCGCCGACAAGCGCGTGTTTCTGGTCGGCGATTCCGCCCATCAGCTATCGCCCACCGGCGCCTTCGGCATGAACACGGGCATGCAGGAGGCTGTGGACATCGCCTGGAAGCTGGAGGCCAGCCTGCGCGGCTGGGGCGGGCCCAATCTGCTCGCCAGCTACGAGATCGAGCGCAAGCCCGTCGCCGCGCGCAATGTTGCGGAGGCCGCGCGCAATCTGTCGCGCATGCTGGAGACGCGCACGCGCAAGCCCCCGGCGGAGATCTTCATGGAGGGCCCTGCAGGCGACGCCGCCCGCAAGGACTACGGCGACTGGTACACCGAGCGCATGAGCCACGAATGGTTCACGCTCGGCATCCAGCTCGGCTATCGCTACGATGGCTCTCCCATCTGCGTGCCCGATGACACGACCCCGCCGCCCTTCGATCCCTCCAACTATGTGCAGAGCTCCCACGCCGGCGCCCGCGCGCCCCATGTCTGGCTCGCCGATGGCAGCTCGACGCTGGATCTGTTCGGCAAGGGGTTTGTGCTGCTGCGCCTTGGAAAGACTGCGCCCGACGCCAGCGCGCTGGTGGACGCCGCTGCGACACGCCATGTGCCCTTGAGCGTCGTGGCGCTGGACGAGCCTGCGGTGACGAAGGTCTATGAGAAGGCGCTGGTGCTGGTGCGCCCCGATGGGCATGTGGCCTGGCGCGGGGATGTGTTGCCTGCGGATGTGCTGGGGTTGGTGGATAAGGCGCGGGGGGCGTAAGCACCCTTCACTTCCGCCCGAACAACCGCTCCACATCCGACAGTTTCAGCTCCACATAAGTGGGCCGACCATGGTTGCATTGGCCGGAGCCTGGGGTCGCCTCCATCTCGCGCAGCAGCGCGTTCATCTCTTCGCCCGTGAGCCTGCGGCCCGCGCGCACGGAATGGTGGCAGGCCATGGTGGCCAGCACATGGTCGAGGCGGCGCTCCAGCGAGGTGGCTGAGCCATTTTCGGCCAGCGTGTCCGCCACGTCGCGCACGAGGCGCGTGATGTCGCCGCTTTTCAGCAGGGCGGGCACCTCGCTCACCGCCACGGCGCCGGGGCCGAAGCTCTCCACCACCAGCCCCAGCTCCGCCAGCGCCTCGCGATTGTCGAGCACGCGATCCACCTC
>CANGTC010000064.1 GCA_947456505.1 Beijerinckiaceae bacterium | reverse complement strand
TGACGGAGGTCTGGCGCGCGCTCTATGGCGCGGCGACCCTGCATCGCTTCGCGGGCAAATGGGTCATCGCCGTGGATGAGGACATTGATCCGGAAAACGCCGACGCCCTGTTCTGGGCCATGTCCTATCGCTGCCAGCCCCAGCATGACATGAAGGTGCTGGACCGCAAGGACCCCGGCCATGGCCCGCGCGGCCCCAAGGACGATGGCGAAAGCGCCTCGGTGCTCATCAACGCCTTGCTGAAAGGCCCCTTCGCGCCGGTGGCCTTGCCCAAGCGCGAATTCATGGAGAATGCGCGGGTCATCTGGGACAGGCTCGGCCTGCCGGAACTCAAGCCGCAGTCGCCCTGGCATGGCTATGATCTTGGTGTCTGGCCCGAGCATCTGGAGCGACAGGCGAACATGGCGACCCGCAGCGAATATTTCGAATTCGCCGAAGAAATGGTGCGCCTGCGCCGCAAGGATGTGGCCATGAACGATCCCGTCACCCACGACGGCAAGGAATAGTCGCCGAACCACCCTGGAGTTGGACCATGACGCGATCCTTCAGAGCATCTCTCCTCGGCGCCTGCGCGCTGCTCGCGTTCAGCGCGGTCGCTGAGGCGCAATCGCCAAAGGTCTGGCGCCACGGCATGGTCGAAGCCAAGAGCGATGCGGGCTTCGTCATGATGGCGGGCAAGGGCGGCTTTGCGGAAGCCCAGGGCTTCAAGATCGACTATATGCAATTCAAGGGCGATGCGCTGGCGCTTAAGGCCATGCTGGCCGGGGAGATCGATAGCTACGAGGGCAGCCCCGGCGCCCCGATGACGGCGGCTTCGCGCGGCGCCGACATCAAGCTGGTGGGCTGCTACTGGCCGGTGCTCACCTATGGGCTTTGGACCGCCAAACCGAACATCACGCTCGCTGATCTGAAGGGCAAGAATTTCGCCATTTCATCCCCCGGCGCCCTGCCAGATCTCTTCGCCCGCGCCGTGCTGGAAAAGCAGAAGCTCACGGCGAATGACGTGAAATTCGTGGCGCTGGGTTCCGACGCCGACCGGTTCCGGGCTGTGAGCGCGGGCATTGTGGATGTGGCGGCGGCCTCCACCGAATTCACCCCAAACGCTCAGCAAATGGGTCTTCGCCTGATGGTGCATGCGGCGGAGGCCACGCCTGATTATTTGCGTTTTTGCACCTACATGAGCGGCAAGACCCTGGCCCAGCGCGGCGATGAGGCGGTGAAGTTTCTCGCGGCCAACATAAAGGCGCTTCGCCATGCGCTCGCCAACAAGGACGAGACGGTCAAACTCGCCAAGGAGATGACTGACGCCAAGCCCGATGACGCCCGCGCGGCCTTCGTCTTTGACGAGGTGGCGAAATACAAGGCGGTGGATGCGGATATGCCGATCCCCATGGAGAAGCTGGGCTGGATGATGGAGCTCTTCGTGCGTACGGAGAACCTCGCCAAGCCCATGGACCTCACCAAATTCGTCGACGCCGGGCCGCGCGAAAAGGCGCTGGCCCTCGCAAACAAGTAAGCACAGGAGAAGCCCCATGCCAGTCAACAAGTTGCATGATGAATTCCATACCCTCGATCTGACCACCGGCTGGGAGGTTCCCGCCGGCTACCCCTCGGGCATCCAGCAGAAGATCATTGCGGGCGGCCTTGATGAGGCGGGCAAGCACGGCTCGCGCACGCGGTTGCTGCGCTTCGATCCCGGCGTTTTCACCACGGAGCCTTTCGTGCACGAATACTGGGAGGAAGTGTTCCTCGTCAGCGGCGATCTGACCGTTGGCAATGACAAGGATGGCAAGGGCGGCACCGCCTTCCCGCCCTTCACCTACGCCTGCCGTCCGCCCGGCGCCTACCATGGGCCCTTCCGCTCCGATGGCGGCTGCATCCTGCTGGAAATGCACTATTTCGACCCGGTCTGAGCCTGCGACAGCGCCGCGCTTTCCCGGCGCGGCGCGATGTGGCATCCTGCGCTCAATGACCCGGGAGCAGACGACCTATGGAATTTGGAATCTTCGATCACCTCGACAATGAGAAGCTGCCGTTCCAGCAATATTATCAGGAACGTCTGAAGATCATCGAACGCTACGATCAATCGGGGTTCCACTCCTACCATCTGGCTGAGCACCACGCGACGACGCTGGGCATGGCGCCGTCCCCCAATGTGTTCCTCTCCGCCGTCGCCCAGCGCACCACCCAGCTGCGCTTCGGGCCCATGGTCTACGCCCTGCCGCTCTATCATCCGATCCGCCTCGCGGAAGAGATCGCCATGATCGATCAGATGAGCGGCGGGCGGCTGGACATCGGTTTTGGGCGCGGGTCCTCGCCGGTGGAGATCTCCTATTTCGGCATCGATCCCGCCAAGACCGAGGAAATCTTCCAGCGCGATCAGCCGCGCATTCTGGAGGCGCTGGAAACCGGCGTCATGCATGTGGCCGAGCAGGAGCAGCCCTACCGGGATATCATTCTCAAGATCATGCCCCTGCAAAAGCCCACGCCCCGCGTCTGGTATGGCGTGCATACGGTGGAGAGCGCCCAACGCGCCGCGCGCCGGGGCTGGCAGACCATCAATCTCGACATGGCGGATGAGGCGCGTGAGTGCAACATCGCCTTCCGCGAGACCTGGCGCGAGGCGCAGGGCGACGCGCCCCTGCCGCTGATGGGCCTCGGTCGCTTCATCGTCGTGGCGGAGACGGACGAAAAGGCGCTGGAGATCGCCCGCCGCGCCTATCCGCACTGGCATCGCGGTTTCACCCATCTCTTCCGCGTGCTTGGCCGAATGATGCGCCATCCGCGCCCCGACACCTGGGACGAGTTGAACCGTCAGGGCAAGGGGATCGCAGGCAGCCCCGCGACCGTGGCCGCCTTCCTGAGCAAGCAGCTCACGACTTCGCAATGCAACTATTGCGTGGGCCAGTTCGCCTTTGGCGACCTCACTCTTGCGGAGCTGGAAACCTCGGTCGGTCTCTTCACGGAAAAGGTCATGCCTGTGCTGCGCGGGCTCGACACCCTGGCGGAAGCAGCCTGATCAGTTGAGACTCTGAAATCCCTGGGTCGCCATAGGCGCCGTCAACAGGCTCGCCTGATGATGGATCATGCGCCATTTTGCGCCGCTGCGCAGGAACAGGTTGGTGGCGATGAGCCGTACGCCCGAGACCACCTCCACGCAAATGACCCGGGCCATATCGCCGGTCACGAAGACCTGTTCGTCCTGACAGGCGACCTCGGGCTGGTTGGGGTTTGACATGATGCCCCTGTAGGAGGCGAGCACGGCGGCGCGGCCATGGATCGGCGGCCAGCTCGGATGCACGCAGGTGATGGCCCCATCATGCCAGACGCGGCCCATGAGGGCGTCGTCCCCCATGCGGAAGGCGCGGTAGTAGGCCGCGTTGGCGGCGAGGATGTCCTCTTCCTCTGTCATGGCTGCGGGCTCCCCTTTGCTGGAAATTCTATAGCAGGGACGCGGCGCCAGAGCCATGCGGGCCGGCGCCACCACAAACCACGCCTCCCCCAAATAGATTAGCTGAAGCTATAAGTATATGAATAGTTTAAAATAAAAAATAGAAGCACATTCTTACGTAAGTAAGCTTTTATACTCAAGTTTTAGCCGATGTGACACTGAAATCACAGTATCTTACTTTCATTATTAATCATCTTGTACTTTATTTCGAAACAAGCGACTGTTGAATCGTTCTGAGGGGCATCAAGGAGCTTCAAATATGATGAAAACGGTACTTACGTCGGCAATCGCGCTTGCGGCGATGGCTGTCACAGCCTCGGCGGCTGATATGCCCGCGCGTGGACCGGCGGTGGCGCCGGCGCCCTATGTGGCCCCGGTCTTCACCTGGACCGGATTCTATGTCGGCGTGAACGCCGGCGCCGCCTGGCATGGCCGCGACAATTGCCCGGCGGCTTTTGGATATGATGGTACGATCGTCGGCAGCCTTCGCACCGACTTCATACCCGCTTGCACGTCCGATGACACATCGTTCACGGGCGGCGTTCAGGCCGGTTTCAACTGGCAGATGGGCGCGGTGGTTTTCGGTCTTGAAGGCGACGTGAACTGGGTCGGCAACGACAGTCGGCACGGGTTCAACACCTATAGCTTCAAGCCTGTCTCCACAGCCTACAACTATACGCTCGACGGCAACCCGCAAAGCAACTTGCTGGCTGGCATTCGCGGTCGTCTTGGCTGGTCCTTTGATCGCGCCCTGCTGTATCTGACCGGCGGCGCCGCCTTCCGCAACAGCGGGAGCAACGACGTCATTTACGCCTATGATACAAATGGCGTCCTCAAGGCCACCTACAGCGGCAACACCGACCGCAGCAATGTCGGCTGGTCCCTGGGCGGCGGTCTCGAATGGGCCTTCACCAACAATGTCTCTTTGCGGGTTGAATATCTGCACTCGCAGTTCGACCGTAATAACGGGCTTTACACGACCCCGATCACCACGCCGTCGACTGATTTCTACAAAGTCGCCTTCCGCAATGACAGCGGCCGCGACTCCATCGACGTCGTGCGCTTCGGCGTCAACTATCGCTTTGGCAATCCTGCGCCTGCGCCGGTGCTGGCCCGTTACTGAGCCAGTCATCACGAGCGATTGTCCACCGCCTGCGGGCGATGGATCTCCAAATCAGGGAGCCCCTGCGGATCGTTTCGCGGGGGCTTTCCTTTTGTAGCCCTGCGGCCCTCATATTGCGCTTGAGGCGTTTCCCATGCTTGATGGCGCCAAGCGGAGGGAAATGCGCCCCCGCAAGGGATTCACAGAGGGAGTTTCGTCATGAAGGGCGCCATCCGCAAGCTCTACCATTTCGCCTATCCCTGCCGGGACGCCGAAGAGACGCGTCAGTTCTATGAGGATCTGCTGGGTCTGCCTCTGGTGCATTGCATGCAGGTCGATGCGGTGCCCAGTTCCGGGGACAAGGGTCCCTACGCCCATATTTTCTTTGAGATGGGCGACGGCTCCTATCTCGCCTTCTTCGATCTGGGCAAGGGCGAGGCGCCCGCGCCATCCCCCAATACGCCGAGCTGGGTGCAGCATTTCGCCATGGAAGTGGAGACGCTGGAGGAGGTGCTCGCCTACAAGACGAAGCTCGAAGCTGCGGGCGTCGAGGTGAAGGGGCTGGTGGACCATGAGTTCATCAACTCCATCTATTTCTTCGACCCCAATGGGCTGCGGCTGGAGATCACCACCCGCACCGAAGCGCCCGGCTTTCTTGCGCAAGCGGCGAGCCAGGCCCATGGCCTGCTGGCGGACTGGACGGAATTCAAGCGTAAGGTCATGGCGGCGAACTGAGGCGAGCGGCTCATTCGCTGATGGAGGTTGATCGTGACTAAAGTGCAGACCGTCGCCTGGGATCGCGTGCCGATCACCCTGTCTTTCGCCGAACAGCTCAAGATGACGGAGACCTATGGCTTCAGCGGCAGTCAGGGCCGCACCGTGTTGGAGGGCCAGCGCCTTCTGCCGCGCAATCTGCCCTCCGACACCGTCTATCTCTTCATGCATCCGGCCTCGACCCTGCAACTGCTGCCCATGCCCATGGCCTTGGCGGATGCGGGCCTGCATGTGATTTGCGCAGGCAGCCGCTACGCCAAGAATGACAGCGCGCTGATCATGGAGAAGGTCGCCTGTGATCTTGGCGTCTACATGCGCCATGCGCGCGAGGAGCTGGGCTACAAGAAGGTGATTCTGGTGGGCTGGTCGGGCGGCGGCTCGCTGTCGCTGTTCTATCAGGCGCAGGCCGAAAATCCCTCGATCACCCATACTCCTGCGGGCGATCCCTATGATCTGGCGAGCGCCGGTTTGCAGCAGGCCGATGGCGTCATCTTCATCGCGGCCCATTTGAGCCGGGCCGAGACTCTCACCGAATGGCTTGACCCCTCGGTGCTCGATGAACTGCGCCCCGATGCGCGCGATCCCGAACTCGACATCTACGCCGCCCATTGCCCGGCGCAAGCGCCCTTCTCGCCCGATTTCGTCGCCCGCTTTCGCGCGGCCCAGCAGGCCCGCAATCGCAAGATCACGGCCTGGGCGCAGGACACGCTGGATTTCCTCAAGCGCAAGAACGATGGCGAGATGGAGCGCGCCTTTGTCGTGCATCGGACCATGTGCGACGTGCGCTGGATTGACCCCACCATCGACCCCAATGATCGCAAGCCTGACTGGACCTATCTGGGCGATCCGCGCACGGTGAACGCTGGCCCCGCAGGTCTCGCCCGCTTTTCGACCCTTCGTTCCTGGCTCTCCCAATGGTCCTATGATCTCTCCAACGCAAGGGGACCGTTGAACGCCGCCAAGGTTCGCAATGTGCCGGTGCTGCAGATCGAGAACACCGCTGATGATGCGGTGCCCGCGACTCACAATCCTGCGATTCGCGCCGCGTTGGCCACGCCCGATCAGGAATTCGTCCGGATCGAGAAGGCGACCCATTATTATCTGGGCCAACCGGAGTTGCTGGCGCGCTGCATTTCGACCGTCATCGATTGGAGCGCCCGCAAGGGACTGCTGGCGCATCCGCCGGCTTGAGGTTCGACCAGGGCTCACCCAGAAAAAAGGCGCTTCCCGCAGGAGGCGCCTTTTGTGTTTGCCCTCGGATCAGCCCGCCTTCGGCCGGTGCTTCTTGCCGAATTTTTTTGGGCCGGCCTTATGCTCGCCGGGGAAGTCCTTTTTAGGACCCGCGAAATCTTTCTTCGAGCCTGAGAACTCCTTCTTGGGTCCCGCAAACTCCTTCTTCGGACCCGCAAATTCCTTTTTGGGGCCAGAGAAATCCTTCTTGAACAGGCCCTTGCGCTCGCCCTGGTCGCCGGGCTTGTCGAAGTTGCGGGGCTTGCCGTCGCCGCCGCCCTTGTAGCCAGCGCTATCCTTGTTGGACCCATAGGGCTTGGGGGAGAATTTGCGCAACTCCTGAAGCGTGCCTGCGGCGGGCTGGATATTGACGTTTTCCTCGCCGGAGTTCTTGCGCACGCTGGCGGCGAATTTACCCGCCGCTTCTTCCAGGATCTCGAACTTGGTCTCCTTGTCGAAGATCTTGATCACGCCGATCTCGTTCTTCGTGATGTGACCGAGGCGGCAGATCACTGGCACGATCCACTTGGGGTCCGCATTGTTGCTGCGGCCCACATTCATGCGGAACCAGACCATGGGCTCGCTGGAGCGGCGCTGGAAGGACTTGTCTGTGGTCGCCTCTTCGCCCTCGGGGGTGGGGCCGAAGGTCTTGCGCTTCTCGCGCTCGCGCTTGTCCGGGCGCTCGGGCCGCTGGCTGCGGTCGCGCGGGGGCTTGCCAGTCTGGGCGCCCGCCGCAAAGACGTCTTCGGGGGAGGGCAGTCTGGCGCGATAGAGCCGCACCAGAGCGCCCGCGATATCCTCGGGGCTGCGCTCGGCCATGAGCATCTTGGCGAGTTCCGTATCTTCCTCGGTGTTCACCTCCGAGAAGATCGGATCATTCTGCATGCGTTGCTGGTCGGCCCGGCGGATTTCCTCCGCTGTGGGGGGACCCGCCCAGAGCACGTCGATGCGCGCCTGGGCGATAAGCCCCTCGGCCTTGCGGCGGCGGGTATAGGGCGCGAGCAGAATGCAGATGCCCTTGCGCCCCGCCCGGCCCGTGCGCCCGCTGCGATGCAGGAGCGTGTCGCGGTCGTTGGGCAATTCGGCGTGGATCACGAGTTCGAGGCCCGGCAGATCGATGCCGCGCGCGGCCACGTCGGTGGCCACGCAGACCCGGGCGCGTCCATCGCGCAAGGATTGCAGCGCATGGGTGCGCTCGTTCTGGGAGAATTCGCCCGACAGCGCCACGGCGGCGAAGCCGCGCTCAACGAGGCTCGCGTGCAGATGGCGCACGGCCTCGCGGGTCTGGCAGAAAATCAGCGCGCCCGGCGGCTCGAAATAGCGCAGCACATTGACCACCGCATGCTCGATCTCGTTGGGTGCGATGAGCAGGGCGCGATATTCGATGTCCCCATGGGACTGGGTCTGGTCCACCGTGTCGATGCGGAAGGCGTTGCGCTGGTAGCGGCGCGCCAGGGTTGCGATGTCCCGGGGAATGGTGGCGGAGAAGAGCAGGGTGCGGCGCTCGGGCGGCGTGGCGTCCAGAATGAACTCCATGTCCTCGCGAAAGCCCAGATCGAGCATCTCGTCGGCCTCGTCGAGCACCACGGCGCGCAGGCCGCTCACATCAAGGCGGCCGCGTTCCAGATGGTCGCGCAGGCGGCCCGGCGTGCCCACGACGATATGGCAGCCGTCCTCCAGCGCGCGCGCCTCCCGGCGCACATCCATGCCGCCGATGCAGGCGCTGACGCGGGCGCCCGAGGGGCCATAGAGCCAGATCAATTCGCGCTGCACCTGCATTGCGAGTTCGCGAGTGGGGGCGACCACCAGAGCCAGCGGAGCGCCAGGCGCGCCCATGCGCTCCTCGCCCATGAGCAGGGTGGAGGCGAGGGCGAGGCCATAGGCCACGGTCTTGCCCGAGCCCGTCTGGGCGGAGACGAGCAGATCGCGTTCGGCCGCGTCCGGCTGCAACACGGCGGCCTGGACGGGGGTGGGTTCGGCGTAACCGCGCGCTTCAAGCGCGCGTTCAAGGCTGGGATTGGTCGAAGGAAACGGCATGAGGCGAGGGGCCTGACTCTGGGTATGAGGTGAGATTCGGGAAGCGCAGGAACAGGCGCTGAATCAGTTCGGACGATTGCGGCGGCCCTTCAGGGGCCGTCGGTCCGGGATGGACCAAGGGGCTTGGGACACGCGGGGATCGGGTGCTTGTGGGCGCTTCATACACTTATCGGATACAAAAAGCGCGCTTTTTCGCGGCGCGGCGATCAGACGCCTCGCCGACGCCTTACCGGCGCCAGTCGACGGCGGCTCCTGCTTGCTCTAACATCTTCGCCAATGTCGAAGGGAGGAAAAGAACGATGGATGGCGATACGCTTCTTGTGGGCAGCATTCCGCTGACGACGCCGGCGGAGGCTCTTGAGGTGTTCGGAGGGCCGCTGGGCCCCCATCTCGCGAGTCTGCCCGATGGAGAGGTGGGTTTTCGCCAGTTCTGGATCACCCGTGTTCATTTTCAGGTTCTGGCGATTCATCCCGATCTTGAGGTCATCCAGCGCCCGCGCCGCGATGACGGGATTGAGCGCATTTACGCCCATGACGCTAGCGACAACTGGAATTTCCGGGTGCGCGAGGGGGTGGAGAAGGTGGTCTTCGGCCATCCCGGCTGGCGACTGGGCTTCTATCAGGAGGCCGTGAATTCCTACGATGTCTTCAAGATGCTCAAGCAGCAGGGCAAGCTGCCCGCCCATCTGCGCTTTCAGGTCTCCATCCCCGCCGCCGTCAGCGCCCTGCCGCCTCGCGTCTTTCCCGTGCCCGGCGATCTCGCCAAGGTGCGTCCGGGCTATATCGACGCGGTGCGGGCGGAGGTGCGGGCGATCATGGAGCATATTCCCCCCAGCGAACTCGCGATCCAGTGGGATTGCTCCAGCGAATTGCAGGACGCCTATGGCAAGGTCGCGGGCTTGCCGTCTGAGGGCATGATCGAGCGCAACCTGCCGCAGATCCATGCCCTGTCCCACGATCTGCCCGAAGAGGTGCTGCTGGGCGTTCATCTGTGCTTTGGCACGCTGGGCGGCTGGCCGCGCTTCGAGCCCGACAGCACCGACCGGGCCGTGGAGCTCGCCAACGCCTTCATCGAGGGCGCGGGGCGGCGGATGGACTGGATGCATATCCCCGTGCTCAATCGCACGGATGACGCCTATTACGCGCCGCTGGCGGACCTGAGGCCCCATCAGACCCGCATTTTCCTCGGCATGATCCACAACATGCCGACCTTCGCCGCACGGCTGGCGGTGGCGCGCAAATATCTGCCGAACTTTGGCGTGGCCGCCTATTGCGGCTTCGGTCGCAGGCCAAGGAGCGAAATGCCCGAGATCCTGCAAGACCACATCACAGCGCTCGATCTGTGTCGTCGCTAATCAAGAAAACAGGGAGTGACGCATGAAACGGACCTTGCTGGCCCTTGGGGCCTGGGCGCTTGTCGCATGTTTGAATGGCGCGCAGGCGCAGGAATGGCCGGGGCGTCAGATCCGGTTGATCGTGCCCACGGGCCCGGGCGCGGCGACCGATGTTATGGCGCGTGTCATGGCGAACGAGGTTTCGAAGGTTCTAGGCGGAACCGTCTATGTGGAAAATCTGCCGGGCGCCTCGGGTCTGCCCGCCCATCAGGCGGCGGCGCGCGCCACGCCCGATGGCTACACCTTCCTCTTCACGAACACCTCGGGCATGGCGCTCAATCCCGTATCCTTCAAGCAGCTCCCCTATAACCCCGCCACGGATTTCACCGCCGTAGCCATGGTGGCGGATCTTGGCCCGCAGATGGTCAGCGTCCACAAGGATGTTCCGGTCAATACGCTGCCGGAGCTGATCGCCTATGTGAAAGCCAACAAGGGCAAGATCGATTACGCCGTCGACATCACCGCAGGCGCCCCCGCCGTTCTCGCGCGCCTTTTGACCAAGCGCACGCAGATGGACATGGCGGAAGTGCCCTATAAATCCGCCGCCCAGATGGTGCAGGACGTGGTGGCCGGCCGCGTTCCGGTTCTCGTCAGCTCCATCGCTGTGGTGCGCAGCTTCATCGACGCGGGGGACCTGAAGCCCATCGCGGTTTTCTCCGGTCGCCGGTTCCCCACCCTGCCGAATATGCCGACGGTTTCAGAGACCCTGCCGGGCACCGTCATGGATGGTTTCTTCGCCGTGGTCGCTCCTGCGCGCACGCCGCCCGACATCATCGCGAAGTTCAACCGGGCGGTGGATGTCTTCCTTAAGACGCCCGAGGCGCCTGAACGCCTTGCCGCCATCGGCCTTGGCACAAGCGGAGCGGGAACGCCCGAGTCGACGGCGCGCTATATCGCCGATGAGCAGCAACATTGGCGCGACCTCGCCGTCGAGCTGAAAATCGAGCCGCAATGAGGATGCGGAAGGGCGCGCGCCCTCGGGCGCAGCGTCAGCCAGGCGATTTGCCAAGATCTTGTATTTTTATACGGATGGGCGGATGATTCTTGCGACTCAACTCAGGTCGTCGGGGAGGACGCATGAGCGATCATGATGCGCAGATGCGCAAATATCTGCCGTGGGTGGTGTGGACCTATCGCTGGATTGAGCCCTACGCCTTCGCGCTGATGCGCCTGTTTTGCGGAGCCATCTTTTTCATTCACGGTTATGCGCGCCTGTTCATGGACAATCCCACCTTCGGCTTCAACCCGGCGGTGGAATGGCTGACCCCTGCTGGCGTCGGCGCCATTGAACTTGTGGGTGGCGCACTGCTGGTTCTTGGCCTGCTGACGCGGCCCGCTGCGCTGGTTCTGGCGGGCCTGTGGTTTCTCTTCGCCATCGGCGTCCCTCCCAATGGCAAGCAGCATTGGCTCATGCTCGGCGCCTTCGATCATTACCCAGCCATGCTGTTCCTGCTGAGCATCGCCTTCCTGATGCGCGGCGGCGGACGCTATTCCCTTGATCGGCGCATGGGCCGCGAATTCTGATGGAGGAAGCGCGCAATGATCGTTGATGAAACCCCTGATGCGGGCGCTCAAAAGCTCTTCATCCCCGCCCTCGCGCCCCTATACGCCCTGGTCTCGCCGCTGAGTTACGCCCTCATTCGCATCACCATGGGACTGATGTTTCTGCCCTCGGGCATCGACAAGATGTTTTTGGGCGGAAACGAGCGCATCGCGGCGGGCAATCTGACGGCCCTTGGCCTGTCGAATGTGGCGGCCTGGTCGTGGGCGGTGGCGGCGACGGAGTTTTTCGGCGCCGTGCTGCTGATCCTCGGCCTCTTCACCCGCTTCGGCGCCTTTTCGCTGGTGGTGCTGCTGTCGGTCATCACCTTCGGCATTCAGATGAAGTCGGGCTTCCTGTGGTCGCCGCGCGGCTTCGAGGTCGGGCTCTTGATGATGCTGATCCTGATCGCCGTCTGTTTTGGCGGCGGCGGACGGTTTTCGCTGGACCGCAGGATCGGGCGGGAATTCTGAAGGCTTGGGCCTCATCGCCGGCCTGAAACAGGAGGCTGAAGCAAACGGTTCAGGCTGTTGCTAGACAATCGCTCCCTTCCCCTTTAGCGTTTTGACAACGCTGAACGGGAGGAGAAGATCATGGGCCTTGGCATGGACAGGCGCGCGCTGCTGGCGGGCATGGCGTCCCTCGCGGCCGCCCCTCAGGCGGCTCAAGCCGCCTGGCCGGATCGGCCGATCACCATCGTTCACGGCTTTGGGGCGGGCGGCAATGCGGATGTGGTCGCGCGGATCGTGGCCGAGGCCCTGTCGCGCAAACTGGGCGTGCAGTTCGTAGTAGAACCAAAGCCCGGCGCTGGCGGCACTCTGGCTGCGGCCTATACGGCGCGGGCCAAGCCCGATGGGCAGATTCTGGCGGTGCTGCCGGGCGGTCATCCGGTGTCGGCGGCGATCTACAAGCAATTGCCCTATCGGACGGTGGAGGATTTCTCCTGGATCAGCCTGATCACCGACTACCCCTTCATTCTTGCGACCTATAACGACCATCCCGTCAAACATATCAGCCAGCTCGTCGATTATGCGCGCAAGGCGCCCGAGCCGCTCCTGTGCGCCAATGTGGGCAATGGTAGCGGGCAGCATCTGTCGGGCGAATTGCTGGCGGCCATGGCGAAGATCCGCATGAGCCATGTCCCCTACAAGGGCGGCGCCGAGGGCATGCTCGATGTGATGGCCAAGCGCGTTGATCTTATCGTCGATACGCCGACCGTTCTGCTGGAGCCAGCGCGTGCCGGACAATTGCGAGCCCTGGCCGTGACAGGCTCCAGCCGCTTCTTCGCCCTGCCCGATACGCCCACCGTCGCCGAGGGCGGGATCGCAGGCTATGACACCAACTCATGGCTTGGCCTTGCGGCGCCCGCCGGTATGAGCCCGGAAATCGTGGCGCGATTGAACGCCGCGATTCGCGAAATTCTGGCCGAGGACGCCATCGCGGCGCGGCTGCGCGGCATCGGCAGCAATCCCTCACCGTCCAGCGGAGAGGAACTGCGCGACAAGGTGGCGGCGGAGGTTGTGAAATGGACAAAGGTGGTCGCCGACGCGCATATCGAGCGGCTGTGACAGGCATTCTGGGACGGGGGAAACCATGCTGACAAGACGCACATTTTCCATGCTCGCAGGCGCGGGCCTCACGGGCCTGGGCGCAGGCCGCGCCCATGCGGCGCCCAATCCGGCGCTGGTGGAGGCGGCCAAGCGCGAGGGGCGCGTGGTGGTCTATTCGGCCTATATCTCGCCCATCTCCCACGGGCGCATCGCGGCGGCCTTCGAGAAGGCCTATGGGATCAAGATTGAGTATCTGACGGCGCGGGGCGGCGAGCTGCGCGAGCGCGCCCGCATCGAGCAGACGGCGGGGCGTTTTCTCGGCGATGTCCACCACACCGCCTCGATCATCACAGGGCAGACGATCAGTATCGACAAGATCGTGGACAGCCATGGCGGCTTGCCCAACGCCAAGCGGCTAAAGCCCGAATTCGCCAGTCGGGCGGATGATATGCAGACGCCGATCTTCACCATCAACTACGGGATGCTCGTCAACACGTCGATGGTGAAGCCTGCGGACGAACCCAGGAGCTGGATGGACCTGCTTGATCCCAAATGGAAGGGCAAGATTCTATTTGACGATCCGCGTACGGCGGGCGGCGGGCGCGTCATGTTCCACATGACCATGGACAAGTTCGGGCGGGGCTATCACGAGAAGCTCGCGGCGCAGCAACCGGTCTTCTCGCGCGATTATGGCGAGGCGGCGCGGCGGGTGGCGCGCGGCGAATTCGCGATCTATGTGCCGCTGATTCTATCGGAATACGCGCGCTTGAAAGGCCTGCCGGTGAAGATGGTGATCCCTGAGGAGGGCGTCACCTATGGTTCCTATTCGGTGTCGGTGCTGCGCAACGCCCCGCACCCCAATGCGGCGCGCCTGTTGTGCGACTTCTATCTCTCCGACGAGGGGCAGGAGATCTATGCCGACACCGGCCACGGCATCGTGATCTCCGACCTGAAGGCGAAGCTCTCCCCCGAGGTCGCGGCCTTGGCGGAAGTGAAGCCGCTGGTGGCGGAGGACTTCACCCGCATCGAGGACTATCTGCAGTTGGCGAAGGAGATTTATGGGTAGGGGCGGTAGGCAGTCGGCATTAGGCAGCCGTGGTCGTTTGTCGTGCGGAGAGACTGATCTTGACAGTAGGAGCCCGATTCCAAATCCTTGCTGCCGACTTCACAACTCAATCACGATATACTCTTCCTCGACCTTCACCTCGAAGCTCTCGGCCACATAGGGCCCCTTCACCAGTTCCGCGCCGGGCTCCACCGAGGCGTTGAAGGTGCGCAGGCGGGTGTTCTTGGGGTCGCAGTATGACTGGCCCGTGGCGATTTCGAATTCCCAGCCATGCAGGGGACAGCGCAGGAATTCGCCCTCGCGGATCAGTTCGTATTGGCCGGGGCGCGGGGCCATGGACAGGCCCGTGACGAAGCCCTCGCAGAGCGAGCCGCCCCCATGGGGGCAGCGGTTCGCCAGCGCGTAAAAGGCGCCTTTTACATTGAAGACGCCGATCTCGCGTCCTGCCACCTGCACCAGCCTGCGCTCGCCCAGGGGAATCTCGGCGGCGCGGCCGATCACATGACGGGTCAACTGGCGCGTCATGGCAGACCATACAAGGCGCGGGCGTTGTCCCTGAAGAGCATGGAGCGCTGGGCGTCGGTCATGCGGAAGCGGATGCAGTAGCGCGGATCGTCGTAATCCCAGTGAGGATAGTCGGTGGAAAAGAGCAGCCGATCCCAGCCGATCCAGTCGATGACCTCCGGTAGATGGGCCGGGTTCTCCGGCTCCTCCAGCGGCTGGGTCGCGAACCAGAAGTGCTCCTTGATATATTCGGAGGGGCGGCGCTTGAGATGGGGCACCTCCTTGCGCATGCGCTCCCATGCCGCGTCCATGCGCCAGCACATGGCGGGGATCCAGGTGAAGCCGGATTCGATGAGGGCGATCTTGAGATTCGGGAACTGGTCGAAGACCCCCTCGAAGATCATGCTCACCAGATTGCCCTGCATGCCCGTGCAGAAGCTGTAATGCTCCTGCAGGTAATAGGTCGGCCAGCCCGCGCCCGTGGATGGCGCGCCACCGCTATAGGCGGCCGGATGCAGCCCAAGGGGCAGACCGGCTTCCTGCGCCGCCGCATAGATGGGCCAGTAGCGCCGCCGCCCCAGAGGCTCTGCGGAGCGCGGCGAGATGATGATCTGCTTGAAGGCTTTGTCCTGCGCCCGCAGCTGGATTTCCTTCACGCAGAAGTCCGGATCCTCCTGTGGCACGACCACGCCCGCCAGCAGGCGCGGCTCCTTGCGCACCCAGTCGTGCAATTGCCAGTCATTGACCGCATGGGAGAGCACGGTGGCGAAATCGGGATTGCGCTCCTCCATACCGCCCTTGCTGAGGGCGACCAGCATGCCCCATTCCACCCCCACGGGATCGAGATGCTGGCGGCGCATCATGTCGAGGTCCGAGCCGGGGGGGCCTCCGCCGGGCGGATAGGCGTCGGCGCGCTGGCCCGCCGCCATCATGCGCGGATAGGCCTGCATGCCCGTCACGCCCTGGCGGATATGGGGGCCGAAGGTCTCGTTATGGTCGCGCCAGCGCTGGCTCATATAGGGGTAGAGATCGCTGTTGGAGCGCTGCACCGGATGAATGTCGCAATCGACGATGCCGACCTTCTGGGCTGCGGTGACCGAGGTGACTGGAACATTCATGATGTTTGCTCCGCCTTCTGGTGGTGATGGGGGCGCCATGCGCCAGACAGCCTGGGATAGGCCGCCAGCGGATTGTCCCGCGTGATCTTCTTGATGAGCGCTTCGGGCAAGCCCTCGGGCAGAGCCTCTTCGCCTTCGAAATGGGCGTGGGGATAGTCGGTGGAGAAGAGCAGCAGCTCGTCCGAGCCCACATGGTCGAGGATGCGCAGGATCATCGCCGCGTCCGGGACTTCCACTGGTTGCAGCGTGAAGCGGAAGCGCTCGCGCAGGATGTCGGCGGGCGGGCGGTCGATCCAGGGCACTTCTTGCCTGATGCCGCGCCATTCCTTGTTGACGCGCCAGAGCAAGGTCGGCAGCCAGCCAAAGCCGCTTTCGAGGCAGATGACCCGCAGGTTCGGGCATTCCGAAAAGACACCCTCCGCCAGCAGGCTGACGATGGCGTTCTCGAAGCCCGTGCTGTTGGCCACATAGTCCTCCACCTGAAAGGAGGGCCAGCCCGAGGCGGTGGTGGGGAAACGATAGGTGCTGCCCGCATGGAGCGCCAGCGCGAGCCCATGCTTCTCGCAGGCCCGGTAGATCGGCCACATCTGGCGCTTGCCCGGCAGCATGTCGCCCATGACAGGCAGGATCACCTGCACGAAGCGCGAATCATGGGCCAGGCGCTCGATCTCGGCCACCGCATGGTCCGGGTTCTGGCCGGTGATGAGGATGGAGCCGCGCAGGCGCGGTTCGGGGTCGAGCCATTCGTGGGCGACGTAATCATTCACCGCCGAACACAGCGCCGCCGCCATGTCCTCGTTGAAGAGCACGATGGCGCCATGGAGCAGGGAGCTGACCGCGATTTCGAGGCCGAAGGGATCGAGGGCCTGACGGCGCAGTTGGTCGAGGGGGCTCTCGTCCTTGTTCGGCCGCCAGTCCTCGCGGCAGGTGAGCGGCGAGTTCGGGGGATAGCTGGTGAGCTGGAAGTTCATCTTGTGAATGAACCGCGTCTCCATCTGATCGCGCCAATAGGGCGGCAGATAGTGCAGCAGGGCCGTTGTGGGCGGCGAGGGCAGATGCAGGTCGCAGTCGATGGCGCCTTTGAGGGGCAGCTTCATGCGGGCCTCCTGATGCGCTGGTTCAGCATGGCAAAGCCCATCCGGCCCTCCCGTCCGCTTCGATCATGACTTGCGCGCCGGGCGCTGGCGCTCCCAGCCCCGCGCCATCGACAAGGATCGTCCCCGAGGCCGTGCGCACGGTGTAGGAACGATAGGGCCCGCGGAAAATCGAACTTACGACTTCGCCGCTCCAGCGCAAACCGCCTGCCGCCGTTTCAGCGCTCGTGAAGCGCATCTGCTCGGGCCGCACCACGATGGCGACTTGCTGGCCCTCGGGCAGTTCGTCAGTGGACCGGCAGGTCCCCGCAAAGCCCTCGCCCGACACATCGAGCTCCACCTGACCATCGGCGAGGCGCCGGGCGGCGCGCACCTGCGCCTGCAGCACATTGGGCGCGCCGAAGAACTTCGCCACCGCCAGGGAGCGCGGCTGGTGATAGATGCGCTCGGGCGCGCCGATCTGCAGGATCTTGCCGCCATGCATGACCACGATGCGGTCCGAGAGGGACATGGCCTCGCTCTGGTCGTGGGTCACATAGATCGAGGTGATGCCAAGGCGCTTCTGCAAGGCGCGGAACTCGTCGCCGGTCTGCATGCGCAGGCGCGCGTCGAGGTTTGACAGGGGCTCGTCCAGCAACAGAACGCGCGGCTCGAAGACCAGCGCGCGGGCGATGGCCACCCGCTGCTGTTGCCCGCCGGAGAGGGCGGGCGCGGGCCGGTCCGCATAGGCCTCCATCTCCACGAGGCGCAGGGCGCGGGCCACGCTCTCCTTGATCTCGGCGGCGGGTCGCCGACGGATGCGCAGGGGATAGGCGACATTGTCGAAGACGCTCATATGCGGCCAGATGGCGTAGGACTGGAACACCATGCCAAGCCTGCGCCGCTCGGGCGCCATGAAGAAATTCCGGGCGGCGTCGCTGACCACTTCCCCGCCGATGCTGATGCGCCCGCCGCTGTTCTGCTGCAGGCCCGCGATCATGCGCAGGGTCGTCGTCTTGCCGCAGCCCGATGGGCCCAGAAGCGTGAGAAATTCCCCGGCTTCCACGCTCAGGTCGATGGCGTCCACCGCCGTCGATGCGCCGAACTGGCAGCTCAGACCTTCTAACAGGATGTCAGACATTCCTTGGATTCCTAACCCTGACCAAACCGGCTGTTCAAAAACCGCAGCTGCACCCAGCGGAACAGAATGACGAGCAGCATCATGAAGAGGCCGACCACGCTGACCTGCTCGGCCTGGCC
>CANGTC010000063.1 GCA_947456505.1 Beijerinckiaceae bacterium | reverse complement strand
GGGCCTTCAGGGGCCGCACCGGGGCTGAATCATGACCAAACATGTCGCCGTTCTCATGGGGGGCTGGTCATGGGCGATGCGCAGGTGAGCGAGATGCACTGCAACTTCCTCATCAATCGAGGGCAGGCCAGCGCCGCTGATATCGAGGGGCTGGGCGAGGAGGTCCGTCGCCGGGTGCTCGCACATTCGGGTGTGGAGTTGCGCTGGGAGATCCGGCGCATTGGCGTTGCAAAATGAATATTGCCTTATCGGGCTGGTGCGGGGTTCCATCATGACAAAACACGTCGCCGTTCTCATGGGGGGCTGGTCCTCCGAGCGTGAGGTTTCCCTGCGCTCGGGCGAGGCCTGCGCCAAGGCTCTCGAAGGGGAGGGGTTCCGCGTCACGCGCGTGGATGTGACCCGCGACATCGGGCGCACGCTCTCTGATCTGCGGCCGGATGTGGCGCTGAACGCCCTGCACGGGCCTGCGGGGGAGGACGGCACGATCCAGGGAATCCTGGAGGTGCTGCGCATCCCCTACACCCATTCGGGCGTGCTGGCCTCGGCGCTCGCCATGAACAAGAAGATGGCGAAGTTCGTCATGGCCGCAGCGGATATTCCGGTGCCTGGCGGCAAGGTGGTCAATCGATTCGAGGCCGCCCGCGCCCATGCGCTGCCCAGGCCCTATGTGCTCAAGCCTATCGCCGAGGGCTCCTCCTTCGGCGTCTTCATCGTGGGGGAGGGGGATGAGCCCCCGTCAGCGGCGCTCACCGCCGAAGACTGGGGCTACGGGGACCATCTCCTCGCCGAACCCTTCATCGCCGGGCGGGAATTGACCTGCGCGGTGATCGGCGACCGGGCGCTGGACGTCATCGACATCCGGGCGGCGGACGGGGGCTGGTACGATTATTCGGCTAAATATTCAAAAGGTGGATCAATTCACATCCTTCCGGCAGATCTTAAAGGAAATATTTACCATCTGGTACAAGAGTTGGCTCTTAGGGCGCATCAGGCGCTTGGTTGTCGGGGCGTGAGTCGCACCGACTTCCGGTATGACGATCGACCCGACGGGACCGGGGCTTTGGTGGTGCTGGAAGTCAATACTCAACCCGGCATGACCGAGACCTCCCTTGTGCCCGAAATGGCGGCTTATGCCGGGCTAACATTTGGTGGGTTGGTGCGATGGATGGTGGAAGACGCCTCCTGCGATCGTTGAAGGGGACCCTGACGGGTCAGCCTTTCGCGCGTCCGGCTTTCGCCGGGCTGCAGGATGATGGTCGTTCCAGCTCCAGGGGCGCGGAACTCTCCACTTATTCAGCATTTGCCCCGCGCCGTATGGCGGCGGTGCGTCGCCGCTCCAGCTTCGACCGCTCCACCTTCCTGGGCAGGCTCCTGCGCGCGCGCGCGACGGGATTTGTCCTGGCGGCTGCGCTTCTGGGCGGCTCGTTCCTGTATGGAGCGGTGCGGGGCGGGCAATATCAGGCTTTCGTCGATGCCAATGGCGCCCCGGCCGACATGCTGGCCAAGGTGCTTGGCTTCGATCTCGATATGGTCACCATCGTGGGCTCGCGCGGCCTCCTTGAGACCGAGGTTCTGGCCGCCGCAGGCATCACGGACCGAAATTCCCTGCTCTTCCTAGACGTCGCCGAGGTGCGCGACCGTCTGCGTCAGATCCCGCTTATCAAGGAAGTCAGCGTCCGCAAGCTCTATCCTGATCGCTTGCTGATCGAGCTCGTCGAGCGTGAGCCTTTCGCCATCTGGCAGAAGGATGGCAAACTCCTCGTGGTGGCGACCGATGGAACCCCAATCCAGGAATTGACCGACCAGCGCTTCACGGAGCTGCCCTTTGTCGTGGGCAAGGGGGCCAATGAGCGCGTCGCCGAGTTCCTCAGGATTATCGATGGCGCCGGCGATCTGCGCGCGCGCATTCGTGCCGGAATTCTGGTCGGCGAACGCCGTTGGACTCTCAAGATGACCAACGGGCTTGACGTGAAGCTGCCCGAAAATGATCCGGAAGCCGCCATCGCCCAGTTCGCCCGCCTGGCGCGCGACGCGCGGCTTCTCGACAAGGACCTGGTCTCCATCGACCTGCGCGTTCCCGGCCGCATGTATGCGCGCTTGACCGAAGAGGCCGCCGCCACGCGTGCGGAGGCCTTGTCCCGCAACAGGAAGAAAACGGGAGCGCCGACATGACGGGTTATGTCACCCCCCGCATGAAGCCGCTCTCGGCTCGCAAGACCACGATTCTGTCCGTGCTGGACGTGGGCACCTCCAAGGTCGCCTGCCTGATCGCGCGGCTGATGCCGGCCGACCCCTCCGAAATGCTGCGCGGGCGCACCCATCGCTGCCGCATTCTGGGCATTGGCCATCAGCGTTCGCGCGGCATGAAGGGCGGCGCCGTCGTCGATATGGAAGAGGCCGAACACGCCATTCGCCTGGCGGTCGACGCGGCCGAACGCATGGCTCGCGTTCAGGTCGAGAGCGTGATCGTCAATGTGACGGGCGGGCGCCTGGGCTCCCACCTCTTCAACGGCGATGTACGCCTCGGGGGGCGGCCTGTGTCCGAGCAGGACACAAGGCGCGTGCTGGAGGCGGCCGCCTCGCGCGGAGCCCAGCAGGGGCGGGCGGTTCTGCATTCCCTGCCGAACGGCTTTGCGGTGGACTCCACCACAGGCGTGCGCGATCCCAAGGGCATGATGGGCGATCAGCTCAGCGCGGCCATGCATGTGGTCTCCTGCGATGGCGTGGCCGTGCGCAATCTCATGCTTGCAGTCGAACGCTGCCATCTGAATGTGGAAGCCATGGTGGCGACCCCCTACGCCGCCGGTCTCTCCTCACTCGTGGACGATGAAGCCGAACTGGGCGCGGCGCTGGTCGATTTTGGCGGCGGCACGACCACCATCGGGGTCTTCGCCAATGGGCGTCTGACCCATGTGGACGGGTTTGCGGTCGGCGGCAATCACATCACCATGGATGTCGCGCGCGGGCTCACCATTCGCCTCAGCGACGCCGAACGGTTGAAGACCCTCTACGGCACCTGCATCCCCTCCGCCTCCGACGATCGCGAGACCATCTCGGTCAGCACCGTGGGCGAGGATGGCGAGCATCCCCACCACATCCCCAAATCCCAGCTCGTGCGCATCATCAAGCCGCGCGTCGATGAGATCCTCGAACTCGTGCGCGACCGGCTGAAGGCGGCCGGCTTCGGCCCCCAGGCGGGCCGCAAGCTGATCCTCACCGGCGGCGCCAGCCAATTGACGGGCATGCCTGAGGCGGCCCGCCGCATCATTTCCTCGCAGGTTCGGATCGGGCGTCCGCTCGGCATCCAGGGCCTGCCAGAATCAGCCAAGAATCCTGCTTTCGCAGCGTCTGTCGGGCTGCTCGTCTATCCGCAAGTCGCGGGCGTCGAGCATTTCGAGCCGCGGCGGCAATCGGGGTATGCGGCGACCGGTACGGATGGTTACATCACCCGCGTCGGTCGATGGCTGAAGGAAAGTTTTTGAGTGCTCCCCAACTGATGCAGGGCGCATCGCCTTGCATCGCCGAAACTGAACCCGAACCAATCCTGCGCAAACGTCGAGAGGCCAGACGATGACCATCAATTTCCAAGCACCCGAACTGCGGGAACTGAAGCCCAGGATCATGGTGTGCGGGGTCGGCGGCGCCGGCTGCAACGCGGTCAACAACATGATCGTGTCCGGCCTCACGGGCGTCGATTTCATCGTCGCCAACACCGACGCCCAGGCGCTCACCACCTCCAAGGCCGAACGCATCATCCAGATGGGCCTGCAGGTCACCGAAGGTCTTGGCGCCGGCGCGCAGCCGGAAGTCGGCCGTGCGGCGGCTGAAGAGGCTCTTGAGGAGATCCGCGATCACCTGATGGGCGCCCATATGTGCTTCGTCACCGCCGGCATGGGCGGTGGCACCGGCACGGGCGCAGCTCCCGTCATCGCGCGCATCGCCCGTGAGATGGGGATCCTGACCGTGGGCGTTGTGACCAAGCCCTTCCACTTCGAGGGCGCGCGCAGGATGCGCCTTGCGGAGTCCGGGATCAACGAGCTGACCAAGGCTGTCGATACGCTGATTGTCATCCCGAACCAGAACCTGTTCCGCATCGCCAACGAGAAGACGACCTTCGCGGACGCCTTCGCCATGGCTGACCAGGTGCTCTACTCCGGCGTCGCCTCCATCACCGATCTCATGGTCAAGCAGGGCCTCGTCAACCTCGACTTCGCCGACGTCCGCTCGATCATGCGCGAGATGGGCAAGGCCATGATGGGCACCGGCGAGGCTTCGGGCGAAAACCGCGCGATCCTGGCCGCCGAAGCCGCCATCGCCAATCCGCTGCTCGACGAAGTCTCCATGAAGGGCGCGCGCGGCCTGCTGATCTCCATCACCGGCGGCAGCGACCTCACCCTTTATGAAGTCGATGAAGCGGCCAGCCGCATCCGCCAGGAAGTGGACGAGGACGCCAATATCATCCTTGGCGCCACCTTCGACGACGCGCTCACCGGCCTGATCCGCGTGTCTGTGGTGGCGACCGGCATCGACCATCCGCTCGACGCCCGCGAGATTGGCGGCGCCGAGGATCGCCTTGTCGAAGTCACCCAGCGGCTGCGCGCCAACACCGCGCCCCGTCAGCCTGAGCAGGTCCGCCAGCCGGCGCCTGTCATGATGGAAGCTCCGGCCCCCCAGCCGGTCGCCTATGAACCCGCCCCCACCTTCGCTCCGCAGGCGCCCGCCCCCATGCAGCCCGCCCCGATTCAGGCGCAGCCTGCCTGGGCCCCTGTTCAGGAAGCTCGTCCCATGGGTTATGGCGAGCATCAGCCCCCGGCTGCGCTGGAGCAGCATCCGTCGCATTTCATGCCGCCGGTCCCTGAGCTGCCGATTCGCGCCCCGCGGATGCCGACCATCGATGAGCTGCCGATTCCCGGTCAAAATCAGTTGCGCGCCCAGCGCGGCGCCGAAGCCCCGACGCCAGAAACCAAGCGCCGGACGCTGCTGGATCGCTTGGCCGCTTTCGGTCTGAGCCGTCATGAAGAGCCGCAGGCCGCCCCGGCGCCCGCTCCGGCTCCCCGGCAGGATATGGCCGCGCCCGTGGCCTCCCGCCCTGCTGCGCCCAGCCAGGTGCATGCGGAATACGCCAAGCGTCCCGCTGCGCCCGCTCAGCGCCCGCTCCCGCCTGAGGCCCAGACCCGCATGACCCCTCAGGTCCGCAACACCGAAGAGGACCAGCTGGAGATTCCGGCGTTCCTGCGGCGCCAGGCCAACTGAAAACTATTATAAGTCTGTGGAAAGAAATCTGGGCGCCGCGGGAAACTGCGGCGCCTATTTAATTGAAAATAAACGATTTTTTAGGACAAATCGGTTCCGGGACAGGCGGAAAATCCTGTTACAGACGGTAAAAAAGCGTGATTTTGATCTGCGGCCACGGCGGCGTATTTTCGCCACGGTTCAGATGGCTCGGGTGAGTCGTTCCTGGGTCCCTGGCTTTGATCGTGTGTTTCGATCTCGGCCGAAAGGAGTGGTCGTGGCGTTTTCGCCAGATCATCCTTGGTGGCTTTGAAACGTGCGGCGCTGCGCCGTTCGTCAAGAAGAGTGTGAATTGTATGGTGGCAGCGAAACAGACGACCTTGCGCAAGCGCATCGTCTTATCCGGGGCTGGCGTTCATTCGAACGCGCCGGCCAGCTTGGTGATCCACCCTGCAGACCCCAATTCCGGCATTTCATTCCTGCGCACCGGCCTGCCGGGCGGGCGTGAGCGGCGCATCCAGGCCCGCTTTGCCCATGTCTCCACCACTGAGCTCTGCACAGTTCTCGGCGGCGCCGAGGAGTCCGTCTCCACCGTCGAGCATTTGATGGCGGCTTTTTCCGGTCTTGGCGTCGATAATGCGACGGTCGAGGTCGATGGGCCTGAATTGCCGATCATGGATGGTTCCGCCGCCGATTTCGTCGCGGCGATTGACGAGGCCGGTCTCGTCCAGCTCTCGGCCCCTCGCCGTTTCATCAAGGTTCTCAAGACCGTCCGCATCGAGTCAGGTCGCGGTTTCGCGGAACTGCGCCCGGCGGATCGGGGCTTTCGTCTGGAAGTCGAGATCGATTTCGCCACCGGCGTCATCGGTCGCCAGAAAAAGATTCTGGATCTCGATCCCGCCAGCTTCCGCCGTGAACTGTCGCGCGCGCGCACTTTCGGTTTCCTGCGCGATGTCGAGCGCCTCTGGAAGGCTGGTTTTGCGCTTGGCGCATCCCTCGACAATACGGTCGCCCTCGACGAAGACCGCGTTCTGAATCCCGGCGGCCTGCGCTATCCCGATGAATTCGTGCGTCACAAGACTCTGGACGCCGTGGGCGATCTGGCTCTTGCCGGCGGCCCGCTCATCGGCTGCTACAGGTCTTATTGTGGCGGCCACAAGATGAATGTGGCTGTCCTTGCAGCCCTCTTCGCCGATCGCTCCAATTACCAGATTGTCGAACCGCAGCCCCGGCGTGAGGCGTCCCGCGCCGATCTGGGCTTCGCGCTGCGTCCGGTCTATGCGCCCGACCATAGTTGATCGCTGAAGACGGAGGGGCTGTGCCCCTCTTGCCGCAGTCTGGCCCTTTTCATTGCAGCAAATCGCCTCTCAGCCACTTCATGGGCCCCCGAGGCCCAATGTGACTTTCTCTGGCCACAATATGGCTGTTTGCATCCATCGTTGCGCAATGGTGGCGTTTGCTCGCCATTTACGCTAACTTGCGCGCCATCCCGGTCGCGTGACCGATCCGTCCCGAGTCCTTATGAACGCTGGCTGCGAGTGTTGCATGATCTGCGCCCCCAAGATTGAGTCCCCGGCCCAGGGTTTTTCGGCGCTCCGCCTGTTGCGCATCGCCTTTGTGGCGGGCCTCGCCCTGTCCGCAGCGGGCTGCTCCACGCTTGAGTCTCTGAACCCCTTCGGCGGTGAGAAATACGAGACCAAGCTTCTCCCCGAAGAGCCCGCGGATGCGATCTATGATCAGGGCCTCGCCCGGTTGCAGAAGGGCGACGGCGAAGGCGCGGCGAAGAAGTTCGCAGAGCTGGAGAAGCAGTATCCATTCTCCGCCCATTCGCGGAAGGGTCTGATCATGCAGACCTATTCGCAATATCAGGGTGGCCAGTACGATGACGCCATCGCCACTGCGCAGCGCTATATCGGCCTCTACCCCTCCTCGCCGGATGCGCCCTACGCCATGTATCTGGCGGCCATGTCCTATTACAATCAGGTGCCGGACATCTCGCGCGATCAGGAGCGCGCGGAGAAGGCGCTGCAAATGTTCACCTCGCTCGTCGAAAAATATCCGAAGTCTGAATATGTCGAGGACTCCAAGTACAAGATTCAGGTGACGCGCGATCAGCTCGCGGGCAAGGAAATGTCTGTCGGGCGGTTCTATCTCACCCGCAAGAACTATGCGGCGGCCCTGAATCGCTTCCGCGACGTGGTCGGCAAGTACCAGACGACCCGCCATGTGGAAGAGGCTCTCTACCGCCTGACCGAGACCTATCTGGCGCTCGGCGTCGTCCACGAGGCGCAGACGGCGGCGGCTGTGCTCGGGCACAATTATCCCGACAGCCAATGGTACAAGGATGCTTTCGCGCTGCTGAAGGGTGGCGGGTTGCAGCCCAATGAAGACACTGGCTCCTGGATTTCCAAGAGCTTCAAGAAACTCGGTCTCGGTTGATCTCCCGCTCCCATGCTCGCCCAGCTCTCGATCCGTGACATTGTTCTGATCGATCGGCTGGATCTGCAGCTGGGGCCGGGGCTCGTGGTGCTCACGGGCGAAACCGGCGCCGGCAAGTCGATCCTGCTGGACGCTTTCTCGCTGGCGCTGGGCGGCCGTGGCGATGGCTCCCTCGTGCGTGAGGGACAGGCCCAGGGCCAGGTGACGGCGGCCTTCGATCTGCCGCTCGGCCATCCCGCCCTGATGGTCGCAGAACGCCATGACATCGTCATCGATGGCGACCTGATCCTGCGGCGCATGCAGATGGCGGACGGCCGCACTCGCGCCTTCGTCAACGATCAGCCCGTCAGCGTGCAGGCCATGCGCGAGATCGGCGCGGCGCTGGTGGAGATCCACGGTCAGCACGACGACCGCGCCCTCATCGACCCCGCCAAACATCGCGCCCTCATCGACGCTTTCGGCGGGCTCACGGCGGAGCTCGCCGCCACTCGCGACGCCTGGGCTGCCTGGCGGCAGGCGCGGGCGGATCTGGCGGCGGAGGAAAAGCGCATCGCCAAGGCGCGCGAGGACGCGGACTATCTGCGCCACGCCCATGAGGAGCTGACAAAACTCAGCCCCCAGCCCAAGGAGGAGGAGACCCTCGCCGCCCGCCGCACCAGCATGATGCAGGCCGAGAAGGTCACCAGCGAGCTGCGGGAGGCCCATGAAGGGCTGGCGGGGGATCATTCCCCCATTTCCGCCCTCTCCTCGGTCCAGCGCCGTCTGGAGCGCCGGGCAGCGCAGGCTCCCAGTCTGATCGAGCCTTCCGTGAAGGCCCTGTCGCTTGCGCTCGACGCGCTGGAGACGGCGGCCCAGACCATGGAGGCGGCCCTGCGCGAGGCGCGCTTTGATCCGCGCGAGCTGGAGCGGGTCGAGGAGCGACTATTTGCGCTGCGCGCCGCCGCTCGCAAGTTCAGCGTGCCTGTCCATGAGCTGCCCGCGCTGGCGGAGCGCTTCGGCTCCGATCTCACCGCGTTGGACGCAGGCGAGGCGCGGCTCATCGCCCTGGGCAAGGCCGCGCAAGCGGCCGAGAAACGCTATACGGCCGCTTCCGCCACCCTCTCCGCTGGCCGCAAGAAGGCCGCCGCCGAACTCGACAAGACCGTGAACGGGGAGCTCGCGCCCCTCAAACTCGAAAACGCCAAATTCTCCACCCTGATCGAGACCGACACCGCCGCCTCCTCGGCTGATGGCGTCGACAAGGTCGAATTCTGGGTGCAGACCAATCCTGGCACGCGGCCCGGCCCCCTCATGAAGGTGGCCTCTGGCGGCGAGCTCGCCCGTTTCATGCTGGCGCTGAAGGTGGCGCTGGCGGATCGCGGCTCCGCGCCAACCCTCGTTTTCGACGAGATCGACACAGGCGTTGGCGGCGCGGTGGCCGACGCCATCGGCCAGCGGCTGGCGCGGCTCGCGGCGCGGGTGCAGGTGCTCGCGGTGACCCATGCGCCGCAGGTGGCGGCCCGGGCGGGCGGGCATTTCCAGATCGCCAAGTGCGCCGCCGACAAGGGCAAAAGGGTCGCGACCCGAATCACGCCTCTGCTCGACGAGGCCCGCCGCGAGGAGATCGCCCGCATGCTCTCGGGCGCCAGCATCACCGAAGAGGCCCGCGCGGCCGCAGGCAAATTGCTGCAAGGGGCTGGGTAACTCCCCCCGGCGTCTTTGCGCGCCGCAATGGCTGCGCTACATCTGGGGCATGACGCAGCCCACCCCCATTGACCAGCTCACAGCGCGCCAGGCGCGCGTCGAGCACAAGCGCCTCATCGAAGAGATCGAGGCCCATGACATCCGCTATCATCAGGAAGACGCGCCCATCATATCGGATGCGGATTACGACGCCCTGCGACGGCGCTTCGAGGAACTGGAGGCGGCTTTCCCCGAGCTGGGCGGCACGCTCTTCGCCACGCGGGTGGGGGCTGCGCCTTCCGAGAAATTCGCCAAGGTGCGCCATGCCGTGCCCATGCTCTCGCTGGGCAATGTCTTCGCCGATGAAGATGTCGAAGAGTTTGTCGCGCGTGTGCGGCGCTTTCTGGGGCTGGCCGAGGGCCCGCTCGCCTTCACCGCCGAACCCAAGATCGACGGGCTCTCTTGCTCCATCCGCTATGTTCGGGGGGAACTGGTGCAGGCCGCCACGCGCGGCGATGGCTTCGAGGGCGAGGACGTCACCGCCAATGTGCGCACCATCGGCGAGATCCCCCACAAGCTGCATGGGGCGCCGCCCGACATCTTCGAGGTGCGCGGCGAAATCTACATGCGCCACGCCGATTTCGCGGCCCTGAACGAGCGCCAGAGCGCCGCAGGCGACAAGGTCTTCGCCAATCCGCGCAACGCGGCGGCGGGCTCTCTGCGCCAGCTTGATTCCACCATCACCGCCAAACGCCCTCTGCATTTCTTCGCCTATGCCTGGGGCGAGGTGAGCGAGATGCCCGCCTCGACCCAGCATGGCATGATCGGCGCCTTCAAGAGCTTCGGTCTGCCGGTCAATCCGCGTACGGTGCAATGCCACAGCGCGAAGGACATGATCGCTCATTACCGCGCCATCGAGGCGCAGCGGGCGCAGCTCGGCTATGACATCGATGGCGTCGTCTACAAGGTGGACGACCTCGCCTTGCAGGCGCGGCTGGGCTTCGTCTCGCGCTCGCCGCGTTGGGCCGTGGCCCACAAATTCCCGGCGCAGCAGGCCACGACCATTCTGCGCGACATCGAGATTCAGGTGGGCCGCACGGGCGCGCTGACGCCTGTCGCCAAACTGGAGCCTGTGACCGTGGGCGGCGTCGTCGTCTCCAACGCCACGCTTCACAACGAGGACGAGATCGCCCGCAAGGATGCGCGCATCGGCGACACCGTGGTGGTGCAGCGCGCGGGCGACGTGATCCCGCAGATCGTGCGCGTAGTGGAGGAGAAACGGCCCGCGCATTCCCATGTTTACGCCTTCCCCCAGACCTGCCCCGCCTGCGGCTCTCTCGCCGTGCGCGAGATCGACGACAAGGGTGAGGTGGACGCGGTGCGCCGCTGCACCGGCGGGCTCATTTGTCCGGCGCAGGCGGTGGAGCGGCTGAAGCATTTTTGCTCGCGCAACGCCATGGACATCGAGGGCCTTGGCGACAAGCAGATCGAGTTCTTCTTCGAGAAGGGCCTCATCAAGACACCCGCCGACATCTTCACCCTGCAACAGCGCGATGAAGAGCCCGGCCGGATGCAGCGCATCCGCAATTTCGAAGGCTTCGGCGAAACCTCCGTGCGCAATCTCTTCGCGGCCATCGCGGCGCGGCGCAGCGTGGCGCTGAATCGCTTCATCTTCGCCCTGGGCATCCGCCATGTGGGCGAGACCAATGCGCGCCGCCTCGCGCGCCACTTCGGCTCCTTCGAGGCTTTGCGAAAAGTCTGCGCGGCGGCGGTCCCTGACAGCGAGGCGCGGGCGGAGCTGAACAACATCAGCGGCATCGGCGATGTGGTGGCCGAGGGCCTCGCGGACTTCTTCAGCGAGCCCCATAATGAGGCCGAGCTGGACCGCCTCATGCGCGAGGTGACGCCGGAGCCCATGGAAGCCGTGAAGACGGACAGCCCCGTGGCGGGCAAGACGGTTGTCTTTACCGGCGCGCTGGAAAAACTGACCCGCGATGAGGCCAAGGCCCAGGCCGAGCGGCTCGGCGCCAAGGTGGCGGGCAGCGTGTCGAAGAAGACCGATCTGGTGGTGGCGGGCCCGGGCGCGGGCTCCAAGCTCACCAAGGCGGCGGAGCTCGGCATCGAGGTCATCAGCGAGGACGATTGGCTGGCGCGCATTGGCGAGGGCGGATGAGGCCGTGAGGCCGACGGCTCAAAATTTCCATGCTTGAGCAAGACAATAAGTGCGCCTAGACTGAGCTGATCCGAATCAACGCAGACCCGGGCCCATCGATGAGCAAATTCCCATCTGACAACGGGTTTGCGCCTTCGAGACGCGGCGTCCTGAAGCATGGCCTCACATTGGGAGTCAGCGGTCTGGTGTCGGGATGCGGGAGGAGCGTTTTGCGCGGCTCCTTTGGGCAATCGGGGACTGGGACTGGGACTGGAATTGGAACGGGAACTGGGGCGGCGCCAGGTTCGCCAGTAGACCCGACCCAGCCCACCAATCCGACACTTAATCCAAGCACGCCGCTTCTGCCGAACCCGCAGCCCATCCCCCCGGGCTCATTGACGCAGGCGAGCGCCACCATCACGTCCACTGTGGTGAGCCCCTTTGGCTCGAGTTTCGTCGGCTTGAGTTTTGAAAAAGGTGAACTCGTTTCACGCATTTTTTCCATGCGCGATCCAAATGTGCTCGCTTTATTCAGGGCGCTTGGTCCCGGGATCATGCGTATTGGCGGCAGTTCGGTCGATTCCATCATCTGGACGCCCAACGGAAGTGGTCGAACAGCAAGGCAGATCGCCAAAGTCGATATCGATCAATTCGCGCCATTTGTGCGGGCGACGGGATGGCAGGTGATTTACGGCATCAATCTCGCCCAGAACACGGAAGCCTCCGCCGCAGAGGAAGCCGCCTATGCCGCCCAAGCGCTTGGAAGCAGTCTATATTGTTTTGAATTGGGCAATGAGCCCGCCTCATATGGAGTTTCCGGTTACAGCGTTCCCGCCGGTTACTCAGCCTGGAATTACGCCACCTTCAAGGGCAGGTGGACCTCGCTCACAAACGCCATTCTTCAATCAGTTGGCGGCGCAACATTTTCAGGACCGGACGCCACCGCCGGCAGCGTCAATTCCTACACGCTGCCATTCGCCAGAGAGGTTGACGCCAGTCAGTTGAAAGTTCTTGCGCAACATTATTATCGCATGAATGACACCGACGCCCGAACAATGGCGATGATGCTCACCACACCGGACCCCAAGCTTGGTCCCTTGCTCACGGCCTTGAAAGGCGCGGCGGATCGATTAGGCGCGCCATTCAGGATCACGGAGACGAACTCCGCCACGAGTGGTGGTGTGGCGGGCGTCAGCGATGCCTATGGATCAGCGCTCTGGGCTCTCGACAATATTTTCATCATGGCGCTTGGGGGAGCCAGCGGCGTGCATTTTCATGGCGGCGACACCGCTAAATATTCCCCGTTCAACTTCGGCAGTGAAAAGGTCTCGACCATCAAGCCACTTTATTATGGGCTTTTGTTTTCCAAAATGGTGGGCCAGGGGAATCTTCTTGACGCCAGCATCAATGCAGGCGGACAAAACATATCGATTTACGCCATTCAGACAGCTTCTGACCTCGCCATGGTTTTCGTCAATAAAGAAGTCAGCCAATCCTTTGAGGTGAATGTGCAACTGCCCGGCTCCCTCATGAGCCTGACGGCGGTTTATCTCAGGGGTCCGGGCCCCACCTCCTTTACGGGAATCGACATTCAGGGCGCATCGATTTCCGTCAGCGGTGGTCTGGGCGCCATGGCGGCGCCCTATTCCATCGCCAGCGCCGGACGCAGCGCAAGGGTTTATGTCCCCGCCCTGACGGCGGTTCTCGTCAAGGCGTCCTGATCGCCTTCGTAGCGCCCGCCAGCCATTTGCGCGTGGCGGAACTCACCAGCGGCGAAAGCGCCTTGCGCACCCTTGCGTGATAGGCGTTGAGCCAAGCGCGTTCCTCGCCCGTCAGCAGCTTTGGCTCGATCAAGGAAAGATCGATGGGCGCGAGCGTCAATGTCTCGAAGCCCAGCATCTCCCGCTCCGCGCCCTTGATCGCGCGCGGCTCCACGACGATGAGATTTTCGATGCGGATGCCATAGGCGCCGGTCTTGTAATAGCCCGGCTCGTTGGAGAGGATCATGCCCGGCTCCAGCGCCACACCGCCCAGTTTCGAAATGCGCTGCGGCCCCTCATGCACCGAGAGGTAGGAGCCCACCCCATGGCCTGTGCCATGGTCGAAGTCGAGGCCTGCGTCCCACAGCGCGCGGCGCGCGAAGCCATCGAGCTGCGCGCCCGACGCGCCCTTGGGGAAGATGCTGGTGGCGATGCCGATATGGCCCTTGAGCACGCGGGTGAAACGGTCGCGCATCTCGGCGGTCGGCTTGCCCACCGCCAGCGTGCGGGTGATGTCCGTGGTGCCATCCTCATATTGCGCGCCGGAGTCGATGAGGAAGAGGCCGCGTTTGATTTTCGCGTTGGTGGCTTCCGTCACACGGTAATGGACGATGGCGCCATTCGGCCCCATGCCGGATATGGAGGGAAAGGAAACGTCCTTCAATTTCCTTGTCGCGCGGCGGAAGGTCTCCAGCGCCTGGGCGGCGTCGATCTCGGTCAGCTTGCCCGTGGGCGCGGCGCCCGCGAACCAGCATAGAAACTCCGCCATGGCCGCGCCATCGCGCAGATGGGCGGCGACGGCGCCGCGCAGCTCCGCCTTGTTCTTGCGCGCCTTCATGAGGGCGGTGGGGTCGGCGCCCACATCCGCCGTCCCGCCAGCGCTCTCCAGCGTCTGCACGAGGCGGGCGGGGACCGTGGCGGCGTCGAAACGCACCAGCTTTTTGGCGGAGCCAAGCGCCGCGATATCCGCCAGCAGCGCCTCGGGCGGAGCCACCTTGAGGAAGGCGAGCCCCGCGCGCACGCCGGCGCCCAGCTTGCGCGGATCGACATAGAGCACGGGCTTGCCCTTCGCGGGCACGATGGCGAAGCAGAGCGCGATGGGCGTATGGGCCACATCCGCGCCGCGAATATTGAAGGTCCAGGCCACCGCATGGGGATCGCTCAGCACCAGCGCATCGGCCTTGCCCAGCGCCGCCTGAACGCGCGCGATCTTCGCTTGCGGATCCTCGCCGCTGAAGCGGGCGGGGTGGAGGGTGACTGCGCCCAGCGGCGGGGCGGGGCGGTCGGTCCAGATGGCGTCGAGGGGGTTGCTGTCCGCATGAACCAGCACGCCGCCTGCCGCCGTCACGGCGCGCTCGTAGCGGGCGAGTTGCGCAGGTGTATGTAGCCAGGGGTCGCAGGCAATGCGCCAGCCCTTTTTCACCTGTTTTGCGAGCCAGGCATCGGGGGCCGTCTCGCCGCTGTTGAAAATGGCGAAGGCCCGCCCATCCACCTGCGCGGGCGCCTGCAGGGTGTAGCGTCCATCGACGAAGAGGGCGGCGGCCTGGGGCAGCACCACCGCCGCGCCCGCCGACCCCGTGAAGCCCGTCAGCCAGGCCAGTCGCTCGGCTGAGGGGGGCGTATATTCGTTCTGGTGCTCGTCGGCGCGGGGGATCAGAAAGCCGTCGAGCCCTCGTCGCGCAAGCTCCCGCCGCAGGGCGGCGAGGCGTTCTGGGCCCATGGCCCCGTTGGCGTCATCGGTGAAGGTCTGGAAGAGGCTCTCGAACATGCAGCCAGACTAGCGGGCGCAGGCCCGACCCGCAAATCAGATCAGCGGACGCCGCGCGGCCCCGCCCCGGCGCAGGCGCAGACAGGCCCAGCCCTCGAGATTGATGCGGCGCGTCAGCGTGAAGCCCTGGGCCGCGTAGCTCGACAGAACCCCCGCCACATCGGGCGCCAGAAGGCCGGAGAGCACCACATCCGCCCCATCAGCTGCGAGCGCGCAGATGGAGGGGGCGAGGCTGCGCAGGGGGCGCGCGAGGATATTCGCGAAAATGAGATCGTAGGGTCCGCCCGCCTTCAGATCCGGATGCATGACGCCGCGCGCCACCACGGGCCGCAGCCAGGGCCTTGCGCCATTCAGCCGCGCATTGGAGGCGGCGGCCTCCACCGCGATATAATCGATGTCGCCAGCGGCGATGGGCTGGCGCAGATAGCGCGCGGCGGCCAGAGCCAACACGCCGGTGCCGGTGCCCACATCCAGCACCCGCTGGGGGCGGCGCTCTTTCAACACCGCGTCCAGCATCAGCAGGCAGCCGCGCGTGGTGCCGTGGTGGCCTGTGCCGAAGGCCAGCGCAGCCTCGATTTCCAGCGCGATGTCGTTGGAGTGCACCCGCTCCCGGTCATGGGAGCCATGGACGAGAAAGCGCCCGGCCCGCACGGGGGCGAGCCCCTCGAGGGAGGAGGCGACCCAGTCCTTCTGGCTGATCGTGCCGAATTCCAGCGCTTGGGCGACGGCCTCGCCTGCGACGACGGTGACGAGGTCGCGGATGGAGTCCTGATCGGGCTCGGCGGCGAAATAGACCTCCACCAGCCAGGGTAGTTGCGCCCAGGTCTTGGTGTCCCCCTGCGCCTCCTCGAAAGCGGAGGCGGCGGTCTCAGCCGGATCGTAGGATTCGACAATGATGTCGGCGACCGCCACGGCGGTGGCCTCGTCGCAGCGAAGCCGCATGATGAAAGCGGCGTTATTGGGGGGCAGACCTTCGAGCATTCCGCCGCCTAGCACGGTTTGGCGCGGATTGTCGATGGTGAGGCCGTGGGGTGCGGAGGGGATTTGGGTCTGGCGAGCCGCTGCGACTTGCGCTGTGGCCAAATCGGTTTTGAAGCAGCCATCAGGGCGATTTTTACGTGAACAGGGCTTTTATTAACGTCTCCAATAGGGTATCCATAATTGTCCAGCTTATGCGTTCATTTGAGCTTCAACGACGCTTTTCGTCCCAAATCGATGTCCTTCTCATGTCATTGTCCCAGACCTCCTCTGCTTCCCCACCCGTTCCGGCGTCTCAGGCCGATGTGCGCCCGTGGCTGCGACGGCTCGAAGGGGCCTTGCCCGTTCCCCCCTTGGTCTGGCGGATCGCCCGTTTTCTGATGGTCGGTCTGGTGGGCCTTGGCGTCGACAGCGGCTTGTTCTGGAGCCTTTACCGGACCGGCGTGTCGCTGGAGATCGCCCGCGCCCTGTCGCTGGCCGTCGCCACCCTCGTAACCTGGGGGCTCAATCGCCTCTTCACCTTCGCGCCCAGCGGGCGGCCGCCCTTTCGTGAATTGATCCGCTATGTGGGGGTGGCCCTTGTGGCGCAGGGGTTCAATTATGGGCTGTTTCTGATCCTCGTGCGCCTTGATGCGGGGGCCCATCCGCTGTTGTGCCTCGTGGCCTCCGCCGTCGCCACCGCCGCCCTGTCTTTCACCGGGCAAAGTCTCATCGCATTTCGCCGCATCAAGGGCGGCTGATTTTTTTTACGTCTCATTATTTTCATCGAGGTTTTCATGTCTGATATTTTTGACGCCGTCATCATTGGCGCAGGGCCTGCAGGCCTAACCGCCGCCTATCAATTCACCAAGGAAGGCCGCAGCGTGCTCGTCATCGAGCAGGACGAGACCTTTGTGGGCGGCATCAGCCGCACGGTGAATTACAAGGATTATCTCTTCGACATCGGCGGCCACCGTTTCTTCTCGAAATCAAAGGAGGTGGTGGACCTCTGGGAGGAGATCCTGCCCGATGATTTCATCGACCGCCCGCGCCTGTCGCGCATCTTCTATGGCGAGAAATTCTATTCCTATCCGCTGAACGGATTCGAGGCCCTGCGCAATCTCGGGCTCATCGAAAGCGCGCTCTGCATGCTCTCCTATGGCTATGCGAAACTGCGGCCCATCCCAAACCCCCGCACCTTCCATGAATGGGTGCGCAACCAGTTCGGCGAGCGGTTGTTTTCGATCTTCTTCAAGACCTATACGGAAAAGGTCTGGGGCATGTCCTGCGACGAGATTTCGGCGGACTGGGCGGCCCAGCGCATCAAGGGGCTGAGCCTGGGGTCGGCGGTCATCAATTCATTGATACGCCCCTTCCGCCGCAAGGGTGTGGCGCGTCCCGGCCAGCCGGTCATCAAGACCCTGATCGAATCCTTCCGCTATCCCCGCAAGGGGCCGGGCATGTTGTGGGAGGAATGCGCTCGCAAGGTCACGGCGCGGGGCGGGGTGATCCGCATGGGCTGCAAGCTCGAAAGCCTTGCGCGCAATGAGCAGACGGGCCAGTGGACCGTGCATGCGAAAACCACAACGGGCGAGTTCGCCAGCTTCAGCGCGCCCCATGTGATCTCCTCGGCGTCGATCACCGAGCTGATGGCGGCGCTGGGGCCTGCCCCCATCACGCTGTCCCATGCCCGCGCGTTGAAATATCGCGACTTTCTGACGGTGGCGCTGATCGCCAAGAGCTCCGCGAGCTTCCCCGACAACTGGATCTATATCCATGACCCCGCCGTCAAGGTGGGCCGCGTGCAGAACTTCCGCTCGTGGTCGCCGGAGCTTGTGCCGCAGGAGGGCATGACCTGCCTCGGCCTCGAATATTTCTGCTTCGAGGGCGATGGGCTCTGGGCGGCGCCCGACGAGGAGCTGGTGGCGCTGGCCAAGCGCGAGATCGACCATATCGGCCTCATTCGTTCCGACGAGGTGGTGGACGCCTGCGTGGTGCGGCAGGCCAAGGCCTATCCGGTCTATGACGACGCCTACCGAACCCATGTGGACGCCATCAGGGCGGAGCTGGCCGAGCGTTACCCTGGTCTGCATTTGGTGGGCCGCAACGGCATGCACAAATACAACAATCAGGACCACGCCATGATGACGGCCATGCTCACCGTGCGGAACATTGTGGCGGGCGAGGCGCTCTATGACATCTGGGATGTGAACGAGGACGCCGAATATCACGAGGGCGGAACCTCCGGCGAGCGCGAGGCCCTGCGCAGCGAACGCATGGTCCCCCGCAAGGC
>CANGTC010000062.1 GCA_947456505.1 Beijerinckiaceae bacterium | reverse complement strand
TTCCGACATGATGCAGATCAAGATGGCGCAGGGCGCAAAGCCCGGCGAAGGCGGCCAGTTGCCCGGCCACAAGGTCGATGCGGTCATCGCCAAGGTGCGCCATTCGACCCAGGGCGTGGGCCTCATCTCCCCCCCGCCCCATCACGACATCTATTCCATCGAAGATCTCGCCCAGCTGATCTTCGACCTGAAGAACGTCAACCCCGCCGCGCAGGTCTCCGTTAAGCTCGTCTCGGAAGTGGGCGTGGGCACGGTGGCGGCCGGCGTCTCCAAGGGGCGCGCCGACCATGTGACGATCTCGGGCTACGAGGGCGGCACGGGCGCCTCCCCGCTCACCTCGATCAAGCATGCGGGCAGCCCATGGGAGATCGGCCTGGCCGAGACTCATCAGACCCTCGTTCTGAACCGTCTGCGTTCGCGCATCGCCGTGCAGGTGGATGGTGGTTTGCGCACCGGCCGCGACGTGATCGTGGGCGCGCTCCTGGGCGCTGATGAATTCGGCTTCGCCACCGCCCCGCTCATTGCGGCGGGCTGCATCATGATGCGCAAGTGCCATCTCAACACCTGTCCGGTGGGCGTGGCGACGCAGGACCCCGTCCTGCGCAAGCGCTTCGTCGGCCAGCCCGAGCATGTCATCAACTTCTTCTTCTTCGTCGCAGAAGAAGTTCGCGAGATCATGGCCTCGCTCGGCTATCGCCGCTTCGACGAGATGATCGGCCAGATGCAGATGCTCGACAAATCGCAGGTGGTCGACCACTGGAAGACGCAGGGTCTCGATTTCTCCCGGCTGTTCCACAAGCCCGAAACCTCGGTGCCAACCCCGATCTTCCATACGGAATCGCAGGATCACGGGCTCGACAAGGTTCTGGACCGCACCCTCATCGCCAAGGCGCGCGAGGCCATCGACACGGGCAAGGGCGTCTCGATCGAGGCGACCATCGCCAGCATGGACCGCACAACCGGCGCCATGCTCTCGGGCGAAGTCGCCCGTCGCTGGGGCCACAAGGGCCTGCCGGACGATACGATCCATGTGAAGCTGAAGGGCACGGCAGGTCAGAGCTTCGGAGCCTGGCTGGCGCGCGGCGTGACGCTGGAGCTCGAAGGTCAGGCCAATGACTATGTGGGCAAGGGCCTATCGGGCGGGCGCATCACCATCCGCCCGGCTGCGGAAGCCAGCAAGATCGTTCCGCATGAATCCATCATTGCAGGCAATACGCTGCTCTATGGCGCCATCGCCGGCGAGGCCTATATCAGCGGTGTGGTCGGCGAGCGTTTCGCGGTCCGCAATTCCGGCGCTATCGCAGTCGTCGAGGGCGCGGGCGATCACGGCTGCGAATATATGACCGGCGGCGTTGTCGTGGTGATCGGCCAGACCGGCCGCAACTTCGCGGCGGGCATGTCCGGCGGCATCGCTTATGTGCTCGACGAGGACGGCTCTTTCCCCAAGCGCTGCAACCTGGCCATGGTCGAATTGCAGCCCGTGCAGGCCGAAGAAGAGATGAACGAGCGCCTGCACCATCAGGGCGGCGATCTGCAGGGCCATGGCCTTGTCGATGTGATGGGCGACATGACCCGCTTCGACAGCGAGCGCCTGCATCAGCTGATCTCCAACCATCTGCGCTACACCGGGTCGGCGCGGGCCAAGGAGATCCTCGACAATTGGGACGCCTTCAAGGGCAAGTTCCGCAAGATCATGCCGGTGGAATACAGCCGCGCGCTGGCCGAACTGAAGGCGCAGGACGGCGACGCGCAACTCGCGCCTGCGGGGGAGTGAGACATGGGTAAGGTAACAGGCTTCCTCGAAATCGATCGCCGCGACCGTCGCTATGCGCCGGCCTCCGACCGCATTCGCCATTACAAGGAATTCGTCATCCCGCTCAGCGAGGAGGCGACGCGCGATCAGGCCGCGCGCTGCATGAATTGCGGGATTCCCTATTGTCACAACGGCTGTCCGGTGAACAACCAGATCCCCGACTTCAACGATCTGGTCTATCGGCAGGATTGGGAGAACGCCTCGCGCAATCTCCACTCCACCAACAACTTCCCCGAGTTCACAGGCCGCGTGTGCCCGGCGCCCTGCGAGGCGTCCTGCACGCTGAATCTCACCGATTCCCCGGTGACCATCAAGACCATCGAATGCGCCATCGTGGATCGCGCCTGGGCCGAAGGCTGGCTGAAGCCCGAGGCGCCCAAGGCTAAGACCGGCAAGAAGGTTGCTGTCATAGGCTCCGGCCCCGCAGGCCTCGCCTGCGCCCAGCAATTGGCGCGCGTCGGCCATGACGTGCATCTCTTCGAAAAGAACGCGCGGCCCGGCGGGTTACTGCGCTATGGCATCCCCGACTTCAAGATGGAGAAGCAGTTGATCGACCGCCGCGTCGAGCAGATGAAGGGCGAGGGCGTCACCTTCCATTGCAATGTGAATGTCGGCGTCGACATGAAGATGGCCGACCTCGTTGCCGAATATGACGCCGTGGCTCTGGCGGGCGGCGCGGAAAAACCCCGCGATCTGCCGATTCCTGGCCGCGAGCTGGCGGGCGTGCATTTCGCTATGGACTTCCTGCCCCAGCAGAACCGCCGCGTCGGCAAGGAGCAGATCGGCTCCAATGCCGCGATTCTCGCGGGCGGCAAACATGTGGTGGTCATCGGCGGCGGCGACACGGGCTCGGACTGCATCGGCACCTCCGTGCGTCAGGGCGCGCTCTCGGTCACCCAGCTCGAAATCATGCCGCAGCCCCCGGAGAAGGAGAACAAGCTCCTGACCTGGCCCGAATGGCCCCTCAAGCTGCGCACCTCCTCCAGCCACGAAGAAGGCGCCAATCGCGATTTCGCGGTGAATTCGGTCGAGTTCATCGGCGAGGGCGGCGCGGTGAAGGCGCTGCGCTGCGTGCGCGTGGACGGCAAGTTCCAGGCGATCCCCGGCACGGAATTCGAGCTTCAGGCCGATCTCGTGCTGCTCGCCATGGGCTTCGTCTCGCCCGTGCATGAGGGCATGATCAGCGAGCTTGGCGTGAAGCTGGATGGTCGCGGCAATGTCGCCGCCGACACGATCCAGTACAAGTCCACGGTCGAGAAGGTCTTCGCCTGCGGCGACATGCGCCGCGGCCAGTCGCTGGTCGTCTGGGCGATCCGCGAGGGCCGCCAGTGCGCCGCCTCCATCGACAAGCACCTCATGGGCGAGACGATCCTGCCGCGCTGAGGGCTCACAACCGCTGAATCAGAAAACCGCGCGGCTGCAACCGTGCGGTTTTTTTTGCTTCTGAAGGATGGAACATATAGGCAAGGCCAAGACGGGTCTTAAGGAGACGAATCCATGACGCTGGCGCCGGGACGCGAATGTGGCAGCTGCTCCATGTGCTGCAAGTTGCTCGGGATCGAGGAGTTGGGAAAGGCGCCGGGCATCTGGTGCAAACATGTTTCGCCGGGCAAGGGCTGCAGCATCCACGATGAGCGCCCTGTCGCCTGCCGCAATTTCAACTGCTACTGGCTCGTCAACCCAAACCTCGGCCCGGAATGGAAGCCGGACAAGTCGAAATTCGTCATTTGGCAAGGCCCGACCGGGGCCTGGATCCTCTCGGTCGATCCGGGCAATCCCAACGCCTGGCGCCAACCCCAATATCTCCCGCAGTTTCGGCTGGTGGCGGCGCAACTGGCCGAGCAGGGACAGGTGCTGGTTCTTCTCAAGGGTGAGAAGATGATCTGCATCCTTCCCGACCGGGATGTCGAACTTCCCAAGCTGGCGGATGGGCAGGGCATTGCGGTGGCCACGCAGATGATCGGCGCGCGGACCCACTATGAGGTGGTCATTATAGACCCGCCCCAATAGGCGAAGGTCGCTCGGGGCTCATTGCGTCTCGTCCACCACCACGCGCCGGTAGAGATGCCAGGTGGCGTGGCCAAGGATGGGCAGCACGACCGTCAACCCGATCAGGAACGGCAAACTTCCCAGCACAAGCCCGCCCGCCACCACAAGGCCCCAGAGCGTCATGGGGCCGGGATTGTAAAGCACAGCGCGCACCGAGCAGCGCACCGCATCCGCCGCCCCCAGACGCCGGTCGAGCATCAGCGGAAAGGAGATGACGCTGATGGTGAAGGCCAATGAGGCGAAAAGGAAGCCAACTCCATTTCCAAGGATGATCAGCGCCCAGCCTGCGGGGGTGAGGACGCTGCGGCGCAAGAGGTCCATGAAGGACTCCGGCGCCGTCTTCAGCGTCAGCGCATAGATCACCTGCGCCGCCCCCAGCCAGCACACGAAGATCGCCAGCAAAATCAGGCCCAGCAGCAGCATCGAGCCGAAATTGGCGCGTCGCGTCACGGACAGCGCGTCGCGCCAGTCGGGCGTCTCGCCCAATTCCCGGCGTCGGCTGACCTCATAGAGCCCGAGCGCCGCGAAGGGACCGAGAATCGCGAAGCCTGCCAGCAGCGGATAAAATAGTGGAATGACTTTCTGCTGCGATGTCGCAAAGGCCAGCAGCAGTCCGACCACCGGATAGATCAGCACCAGAAAGACCGCATGAGTCGGCCAGGCGTTGAAATCCTCATAGCCAGCCCGCAAAGCGTGGCCGATGTCATTGGTCGTGATGCGCCGAAGCGCCGGCAAGGACGGCCCAGCGCGGACGACCCGGCCCTGTTGAATGGGAATGGTGCGCGCCATGGGTCCTCCTCCTGATGAGGGCCGGTCCCGGGACTGGCCCTTGGGGAAGAACTAGGCGGGCAGGGGCCTCCGGAAAGGCCTCTGCGCGAATTGTTCCTATTCCGCCGCGATGGGAACCGCAGGGGTTGGCGCGCGGAACTGCGCCAGCAGGGCCGCCTCCTCCGCCTTGGCGGCTTGCAGATGGCGCAGCTTCACATGACCGAAGCCGCGGATTTTTTCGGGGATCGCCGCCAGCGCCACCGCCGTTGCATGATTATCGGGACAAAGCGCCCCCATCAGCTCTTCCAGCAAGGCCTCATAATCCCTGATGAGCTTGCGCTCCTCACGCCGCTCCTGCGTATAGCCGAAGATGTCGAAGATGGTGCCGCGCAGGCCCTTAAGGGCAGCTAGAGCGCGGAACAGGACCATTGTGCGCGGGCCGAAGGTGGACTTCACGGGCAGGCCCGTATGGGGATCGCGGCGGCCCAGCAGCGGCGGCGCAAGATGGAACTCGAAACGCAGATTCCCCTCGAATGTCGCCTTCACCTGATCGAGGAAGGCGCCGTCCGTATAGAGCCGGGCCACCTCATATTCGTCCTTCACCGCCATGAGCTTGAACAGGTTGCGCGCCACCGCCTGCGCGAATTGCTCGCGCCCCGGCGTCTTCGCCTGCTCGGCCGCGTGCGCCCGTAAAGCAAGCGCACGATAACGTTCAGCATAGGCCGCGTTCTGATAGGCGGTGAGGAAGGCCACGCGCCGCGCCACGATCTCGTCAAAGCCCTGCGACAGACGATGCTGAGGTGCTTCCGGCTGCGAGGCCGCCAGAAGGGCTTCGACCCCGGCGCCGTCCACCGCCATGCGGCGGCCCCAAACGAAGGCCTGCTTGTTCATCTCCACCGCTTCGCGGTTCAGCTCCAGCGCGCGGAAGATCGCCTCCTGCGAGAGCGGCACAAAGCCCTTCTGCCAGGCGAAGCCGAGCGTGAACATGTTGGTGGCCAGCGGCGTGCCCAACAACTCGCCTGCGATGCGGCTGGCGTCGACAAAATGGGAGGTCTCGCCCGTCGCCTCGCGAATGGTCTTCTTGATGCGGGCGGTCGGCAGGGTGAAATCGGCGTTGCGAGTGAAATCGCCGGGATAGGTCTCCGCCATATTCACGATAACGCCAGTGTGCCCGTGGCGCACGGAAGCCAGCACTTTCTTCATGCCGGACACCACGAGATCGCAGCCCAGCACCAGATCCGCCTGCCCCGCCGCGATGCGGATCGCGTGGATATCCTCCGGGCGGCGCCCGATCTTCACATGGCTGAAGACCGCCCCGCCCTTCTGCGCGATGCCGGTCATGTCGATGATGCCAGCGCCCTTGCCCTCCAAATGCGCGGCCATGCCTAAAATGGCGCCGATGGTGACGACGCCCGTGCCGCCCACGCCCGTAACGAGAATCTCGAAGGGATGGCTCGTCAGGTCAGGCAGTTGCGGCATGGGCAAATCGCGCCCTGCATCGCCATTGGCTGCGGCCAGTGGAGCGGCCTTTTTCATCTTGGCGCCATGCACCGTCACGAAGGAGGGGCAGAAGCCATTGACGCAGGAGAAATCCTTGTTGCAGCTGCCCTGATCGATACGGCGCTTGCGGCCGAACTCGGTCTCCACGGGCTGCACGGAGACGCAGTTGGATTGCACCCCGCAATCGCCGCAGCCTTCACAAACCAGCTCGTTGATGATCACGCGCTTGTCAGGATCGGGATAGGTGCCGCGCTTGCGGCGACGGCGCTTTTCGGCGGCGCAGGTCTGGTCGAAAATCAGCGCGGTGACGCCGGGGACCGCAGCCAGCTCGCGTTGCACCGCGTCCAGCTCCTCGCGCGGGCGGATGGTGAGGCCTGCGGGCCACTCGATGTTGGTGGGATACTTGTCGGGATCGTCGGTCACCAGCACCAGCTGGCGCACCCCCTCCGCCGCCACCTGCAGGGCGATGGCGTCCACGGTGAGGCCGCCGTCATGGGCCTGGCCGCCGGTCATGGCCACCGCGTCGTTGTAGAGGATCTTGTAGGTCATATTCACGCCAGACCCGATGGCGAAACGAATGGCGAGCACCCCCGAATGGTTATAGGTGCCGTCACCGATGTTCTGGAACACATGGCCGCGCGTGGAGAAGGGCGCCTCGCCCACCCAGTTGGCGCCCTCGCCGCCCATCTGGGTGAAGCCCTCGGTGGCGCGGTCCATCCACTGGACCATGTAATGGCAGCCGATGCCCGCATAGGCGCGCATGCCCTCGGGCACCTTGGTGGAGGAATTGTGCGGACAGCCCGAGCAGAAATAGGGGACGCGCTGGGCGACCTCCTGGGCCTGATCCAGCATGGCCTGCGCCTGCTTCACCCGCGACAGGTTGCGCGCGAGATCAACGTCTTGCGGGAAGCGCGCGGAGAGGCGCTCGCCAAGGGCGATGGCGATGTCGTTGGTGTCGAGCGTATACTTGGCCGGAAAGAGCGAGGCGCCCATCTCGTCCTTCTTGCCGATGACCACGGGCTGGCGGGGGCTGCCATAGAGCTCCTCGCGCACCTGCATCTCGATCAGCGAACGCTTCTCCTCGATCACGATGATGAGATCGAGCCCCTCGGCGAATTCCCGCAAGCCCTGCGGCTCTATGGGCCAGACGCAGCCCAGCTTGTAGAGGCGCAGGCCCAGCGCGTTGGCGCGCACCTCGTCTATACCCAGATCATCAAGCGCCTGCCGCGAATCGAGATAGGACTTGCCGGTGGTGATGACGCCGACCTTCGCGTTCGGCCCGCCCGACAGGATCATCTGGTTGATCTTGTTGACGCGCAAAAAGGCCACGATGGCGTCGCGCTTGTGGTCCAGCAGCCGCGCTTCCTGGGTGAGCACGGGATCGCGCGCGCGGATGTTGAGCCCGCCTTCGGGCATGTCGTAATCGGTGGGGATGACGGTGGCGATGCGATCAAGATCGCTTTCGACCACGGCGGTGGATTCGATGTTGTCCTTGACGCATTTCACGCCCACCCAGACGCCCGCATAGCGCGAGAGGGCGAAGCCATAGAGGCCATAATCGATCAGCTCCTGCACGCCAGCTGGATGCAGAATCGGGATCATGATGTTGAAGAGGTGAAATTCGGACTGGTGGCCTGAGGTGGAGGACTCTGACGCATGGTCGTCCCCCATCAGCACCAGCACGCCGCCATTTTTTGACGTGCCCGCGAGGTTGGCGTGGCGGAACACGTCGCCGGAGCGGTCGACGCCCGGGCCCTTGCCGTACCAGACGGCGAAGACCCCATCGTATTTCCCCTCGCCGCGCATCTCCGCCTGCTGGGAGCCCCAGATGGCGGTGGCGGCGAGATCCTCATTGAGGCCGGGCTGGAAGACCACGTCGGCGGCCTTCAACTCCTTGGCCGCATAGATGAACTGCTGATCGAGCCCGCCCACAGGCGAGCCCCTGTAGCCCGAGACGAAGCCCGCCGTATTGAGCCCGGCCTTACGATCGCGCGCCTTCTGCATGAGCAGGAGGCGGGTGATGGCCTGGGAGCCGGAAATGAACACCCGGGACTTGGACAGGTCGTATTTGTCGGCGAGCGTCACCTGCGCAAGCGCAAGGGGCGAGGGGAGATCGCGGCCGTCATGTGTCATGTCTGTGCTCCCCGCCCGCAGGCCGCCGGATTCGGCGGCGCCAGGACCCTGTTGCAATGTAGGGCGACGAGGCCATTGTTTTCAAGACAAGAGACTGTGTTGCCTGACTGCCCCGATCAAGCCAAAGTTGCCTGCGATGAAACCGACTCAACCCCGCTCGAGAGCGCCCGCCCCATGAAGAGAATCGCCCTCCTGCTTCCCCTGCTGCTGTCGAGCCTCCCGGCCCGAGCCCATCCCCATGTGATGGTCGTGGTGACGAGCGAGGTGATCTTCGAGGGCGGCAAGGTGGCGGCCATACGCCAACGCTGGACCTTCGACGACATGTATTCCGCCTTCGTCACCGCCAATCTCGGGCAGGATGGCAAGGACCCCACGCCAGCGGAGCTGCAACCGGTGGCCCAGACCAACATCGAGTCCCTGAAGGAATTCGATTATTTCACCGTGCCCAAAATGAACGGGAAAAAGGCCGCCTTTGGAGAACCAAAGGATTACTCCATGACCTTCGACAGCAAGGAGAAGACCGCGACCCTTCACTTCACCCTGCCTCTGGCGGAGGCCGTGACGCCGAAGACTTTCGTGTTCCAGATATACGACCCCAGCTATTTCGTGGCCTTTTCCTTCGACCGGGGCGAGCCGGTGAAGCTGCTGAGCGCCCCGGAGGGCTGCTCGCTGAGCGTCTCGAAACCCAAGTCGCTCGATAGCGAGGACAGCAAGAAGCTGAACGAGAGCTTCTTCTCCGGCCTCTCTCCCGGGTCCGATTTCGGCGCCAAGCTCGCCGACCGCGCCATCGTGGCCTGCCCCTGATGACGCGCCAGAGCGCATGGCGGCTGGCGGGCCTTGCATGCTTGCTGGCGCTCGCCTGCATGGCGGGCGAGGCCGTGGCGCAGGGGCTGGCCTCCCCGCCTCGCAACCCCTTCAGCGTGGGCGTCAGCGAGGGCGGCGGGCAATATACGGGCGTGCTGGGCTGGATCATGTCCCAGCAGGTCGCCTTCGAACGGCAGATGAGCGGCGCGGTGCGGGCGATCCGCACCACGGGCGCGGGCTTCTGGACCCTCGCCGCCATCAGCTTCGCCTATGGCGTCTTCCACGCGGCCGGGCCGGGCCACGGCAAGGCGGTCGTGGCCGCCTACATGATCGCCAATGAGCGGGCGCTGAAGCGCGGGCTGGTCATCTCCGGCCTCGCCTCCCTGCTGCAGGGCTTCGTCGCCATCGCCATCGTGGGCGTGCTGGCGCTGCTGCTCAACGCCACCGCCCAGCGCATGCGCGACGCCGCCCAATGGGTTGAGATGGCGAGCTTCGCAGGCATCGCCGCGTTCGGCGCTTTTCTGGCTTACCGCAAGGGCCGCGCGCTGCTGGCTGCTTTACGCCCCCCCGCCCCCACCCACGCCTCGCGCTTTGTCTGCGAGGCCGTGGAGGGCGATGAGAACCATGTGCATGGCCCCGACTGCGGCCATTTCCACATGCCCGACCCCAGCACGCTGGGCAAACCCAGCTTCTCCTGGCGGGACGCAGCGCTGACCGTCGTCACGGCGGGCTCGCGGCCCTGTTCGGGGGCGATTCTGGTGCTGGTCTTTTCCATGGCCCAGGGGATCTTCTGGGCCGGGGTCGCCGCCACCTTCGCCATGGCGCTGGGCACGGCGATCACCACAGGCGCGCTGGCGACGATGGCGGTCCTCACCAAGGACCTCGCCCTGCGCCTGACCGGCGGCCAAAGCAGCCGACGCGGCGAGATCGTCGGCCGCGCCCTGGAGTTCGCCGCCGCCTGTCTCGTGCTGGCCTTGGGGCTGGCGCTACTGATGGGGGTTACGCTGGCGGGGGTTTGATCACAACCCCGCCGCACCACCATCCGCGCGCGGATCATGGGCAGCCTCCACCCGTCCGCGCGCATCGCGGATCAGCGCGCCTGCATGGCCGAAGGCGTCGGAGCGGGGTTGCACGGAATGCTGGTGGCCCGCCTTTTCCAGCGCGCGCACCAGCGAGGGGTCAAACTCCTCCTCCATGGCCAGAAGGGTCGAGGCGGCGCCCCAGGTGCGGCCAAGCACGAAGCGGGGCGCGTCCAGCGCCTCGGCGAGCCCCATGCCGTAAAGCACCCTTGTGAAGAGCTGCGCCTGCACCTGCGGCTGGCCATCGCCGCCCATGGTCCCATAGGGCATGACGCGGCCGTCGCTGAAGGCCGCCAGCGCCGGGTTGAGCGTGTGGAAGGGCTTGCGGCCGGGCGAGAGGGGGTTGTTCGAACGCGGATCGAGCGAGAAGGAAACGCCCCGGTTCTGCATGAGCACGCCGGTGCGCGGCAGCAGGCAGCCCGAACCATATTCCCAATAGGTGGACTGGATATAGGAGACCGCATAGCCGTCGCGATCCACGGCGCCCATCCAGATCGTGTCGCCCTTGGCGGGCGGCAGGGGAAACGGCGCGGCGCGGCCCATGTCGATGAGGGAGGCCTCCTTGGCGAGAGCGCGCGGCTCCAGCGCCTCCTGCGGGCGGCCCTCGCTGAAGGCGGGGTCGATGCAGAGCTGGTCGCGGATAGCGAAGGCGCGCTTGGTGGCCTCCACGAGGCCGTGGATATGAGCGAAGCCCTCGGGCTTCGTCACCCCCAGTCGCTCGAAAATCCCCAGAATCAGCAAGGACGCCAGCCCTTGAGTGGGCGGGGGGAAATTGTAGTGGGTGCGGCCCGCCAGCTTCAGGGCCAGCGGCTCGCACACCTTCGCCGTAAAGCGGCGCAGATCCTCGCGGGTGACGGGGCTGCCGATGCGCTCGAGGTCTTCGGCGATCTCGCGGCCCACATCGCCCCGGTAGAAATCATCGAGGCCCTGCTGGGCCAGATGGTCAAGGGTCGCCCCCAGCGCCTCATAGCGCAGCCGGGTTCCCTGCGCGGGTATCTTGCCCTCGCGCAGATAGACCGGCGCGAAGCCCGGCGCCTGCGCAAGCGGCCCCAGATCAGGCTGGCAGCGGGCCTGGGAGGGCGATACGGGCACGCCCTCGCGGGCGTGGCTGATGGCGTCGGAGAGGAGATCGCGCAGGGTCAGGCGCCCGCCGATGGTCCGCGCATAGTCCAGCGCCAGCGCCCAGCCAGCGACGGCGCCTGGCACGGTGAGGGCGGCGTCCGGCCCGCGCGGGGGGATGGTTTCATATTCGCGCCGCTGGTAGCGGGCCAAGGTTGCCTTGGCGCCGGCGGGTCCGCAGGCCTCGAAGGCGCGCACCCGGCCCTTGGGTTCGCGCACGAGCCAGAATCCGTCCCCGCCGATAGAGTTCATGTGAGGATAGACCACCGCGATGGTCGCGGCCATGGCGACCATGGCTTCCACCGCATTGCCGCCCATGGCCAGCACATTGCGCCCGGCGTCGGCGGCGCCCTGATGGGGGGCGGCGACGGCGGCGGTGGAGAAAACCTGCGTCGAACCCATGGGACCCTCACTTGTTGCGGCAACAGGCCCGATGCTATAGTGCCCCCTCAAGTTGTCGCAAAGCCTTCATCCGGAGCAAAGCCGTGGCCGACCAGAAGCCGATCAACTGGCAGAACGCCCTGACCATCGTCAGCGTGGCCATTCTCGTCGGCACCGAGGTCGTGGGCATGACCTGGGCCGCGGGCTGGGCGCTGGGCGGCCTGTTCCAGATGCCGGGCGTCGTCAGCGCCATCGTCGAGATCGCGGGCGCCCTGCTGGGCTTCGTGCTGCTCTATTATTTCGTGCGCGCCGCGCTGAAGGTCGAGCCCATCAGGGGTTGAGGCAGTCGGCAGCAAGGCTTTTGAATCAAGCATTTGCAGTCACGAGACATCTGCGGACATGAGCGTCCGACTGCCGATTGCCTAATGCCGACTGCCTAATCACACGCCTTCAACAACACCACATCCGCGCTCTCGCCCGCAGCGCCAATCCTGCGGCACTCCCCGCCTGCGCACAGTCCCCAGCCCTGAGGTATCGCATCCGAGCGGCGCAGCAGGACTTCGGGGAGCGGCGGGACCCTTGGCGTCCAGCGCCACCATGTCCCGTCAAATCTCGCTCCCTCGCCCGGCTCCATGCCGGCGCCCATGCTCTCGATGCGCGCCTCGACCAGCGTCAGGTGCTCCCCCGCCACGAGCCAATCCTCCTCCCAACGGGTCTTCTCGATGGAATGAGTCCAGCTCAGGGTGAAGCCCGCGACCGCCAGCCGCATAAGCCCAGCCCCCGCGAGGATGCAGAGGCTCACGCCGCCTCGCGCCGCGCTTCCAGGAAGTTCCAGACCAGCAGGCCCAGGGCCAGTACGATGGCGGCGGGGTCGGTCCAGCTTCCCGGAATGATGAACAAGGCGCCCGACAGCACCGCCAGCGCCTGCTGCAACCGGCTCACATGGGTGAAGAAAAATCCGATGGCCGCGACGCCGCAGACGAGGATGGTGAGGCTGGCCTTGAAGCAGGCCCAGACCACCTCGACCCAATAGCCATAGTCCGCCGCGATCTGCCCACCCGCCTGCATCATGAGGGTGGGTTCATAGACGCCCATGAAAGGGATCAGGAAGCCCGCCAGCGCGATGCGCGTGGCCTGCCAGCCAATGGCGTCGGGGCTGGCCTTGGCGATGGGCGCCGCCGCGAGAGCGGCCAGGGCCACGGGCGGCGTCAGGTCCGCGATGATGCCATAGTAGAACACGAACATATGGCTGCTGATGAGCGGCACGCCCAGTTGCAACAAGGCGGGAGCCGCCAGGGACGCCGTGATGATATAGGTGGGAATGGTCGGCAGGCCCGTGCCCAGCACCAGGCAGGTGAACATGACCAGCAGCAGGCACAGGAACAGGGATTCGCGCCCGAAGGAGACGATCCAGTTGCCGAAGATTGTGGCGGTGCCGGTCAGCGTCAGGGTGCCGATCACAGTCCCCACAATAGCGCAGGCGAGGCCGACAGGCAGGGCCTGGCGCGCCCCCTCCGCCAGCACATCGCGGCAGATGAGGATCGTCTCGCGTCCGCCTCGTGTGATGGCGTTGGCCAGCACCAGCGCGCCGATGAGCCAGAGCAGAACGTTCACCCCATATTTGAGGAAGGTCGCCGCGATCAGGCCCAGCACGATCCAAAGGACAGCCCGCAGCGTGGCCCCCCGCAGATTGAGCGCGAGGGCGCCGGCGAGGATCATCACCACGGTAAGGGCGAGGCCCATAGAGCCCGCAAAGAGCGGCGTATAGCCGTCCATCAAAAGATAGATCAGCACCATCAGCGGCAAAGCCAGATGCCACTGACGCTTGATGGCGGCGAGGGGGCTGGGCAATTCGGCGCGCGGAATGCCCATGAGGCCGCGCTTGCCCGCCTCCAGATGCACCATCCAGAAGGCGGAGGCGAAATAGAGCACCGCTGGAATGATCGCGGCCTTCACGATCTCCGCATAGGGCACATTGATATTCTCGGCCATGATGAAGGCGACGGCGCCCATGACCGGGGGCATGATCTGCCCGCCCATGGAAGCCGTGGCCTCGACCCCTCCCGCAAAGGCGCCGCGATAGCCGAATTTCATCATGAGGGGGATCGTGAACTGGCCCACCGTCACCACATTGGCGACGCCCGAGCCCGAGATCGTGCCCATCAGGGCTGAGGAAATCACCGCCACCTTCGCCGCCCCGCCGCGCGAGGAACCCACGAGGCCCAGCGCCACATCGTTGAAGAGCTGGATCATCCCCGCGCGCTCCAGAAAGGCGCCGAACAGGATGAACAGATAGATATAGGTCGCCGAAATGCCCGTGGGCGTGGCGTAGATGCCCTCTGTGCCGAAGCTCAATTGCTCGATGATCTGCTCGAGATCGAAGGGGCGATGATCGAAGGGGCGCGGCAGCACGTGGCCCCAGGCCGCATAGGCGATGAAGCCGAGACAGATCAGCGGCAGCGAAGCCCCCATGAGCCGCCACGAAATGGTGAAAAGGATCACCAGCGAAACCACGCCGATCACGAGATCCGCATGGGTGAGATCACCCGCCCGGTTCACCAGATCGAAGTAGAAGACCCAGTGATAGAGGCCGACTGCGAAACCCGCGAGGCCAAAGGCCCAGATGGCGGCCTTGCGCAGGGCCGTGGGCGCGCTGTGATTGGCGACCAGCGCGCAGGCCACAAGGATCAGAAAACCCACATGCACCGCCCGCAGGATCTGCGTCGCTAAGGGCGCGAAAATCGCCGTGTAGATCTGGAAGAGGGAGAAAGCCACCGCGATCCAGAACAGCAGACGCCCCGTGAGACCCTCGCCCCAGCCGCCGGGCAGGTGATGCTCGATGTCGAATTCGCTGGGCGCGACGACGGATTGCGCGCTGTCCTGCGTGGTCTGGGTCATGCCTGCGGCGCCTTCAAGAGAAACAGCGGGGCGCCCCTACGCCCCGCATTGGACCAGCGTTACTTCAAGACGCCCTTCTCGCGCAGATATTTCTCCGCGCCCGGGTGCATGGGAATCGGCATGCCCTGCATGGCGAGCTCCAGCTTGATGTCGCGCGCCGCCTGATGAGCAGCCACCAGTTCGTCGCGGGATTCAAACACGCCCTTGATCATCTGATAGACGAGATCATCGGACAGGCCCGCGCGGGTGACGAGATAGTTCACGACCGCCGCGCCCTGCACGTCCTGCGTCTGGCCCGTGTAGGTGTTGGCGGGGATCGTGGCCTTCACATAGGGCGCGCCGATCTTGTCCACGAGGGCGCCGGGGATCTCCACCACGGTGATGTCGAGCGAGGAGGCGAGATCGCGAATGGCGGCCACGCCCAGACCCGCCGATTGCAGGGTGGCGTCGAGCTGGCGGTTCTTGATGAGGTCGACGGATTCGGCGAAGGGCAGATATTCCACCTTGCCCAGATCCTTGTAGTTAAGGCCCGCGCCCGAAAGGATCGCACGGGCGTTCAGCTCCGTGCCGGACTTCGGCGCGCCCACGGACAGGCGCTTGCCCTTGAGGTCGGCGAGGGTCTTGATGCCGCTTTCCTTGGAGGCCACCACCTGTATGAAATTGGGATAGATGGCCGCGACGCCGCGCAGCTTGTCGAGTTTGCCCTTGAAGCCCGCCTCCTCGTCGCCCACCCAGGCGAAGGCCAGGGAATCGCCGAGCGTGAAGGCGATTTCGCCCTTGCCTTGCTGCAGCAGCACCAGGTTCTCGACAGAAGCCTTGGTGGCCTGAACCGAGGGGCGCACATTGGGGATCTTCTGGGAGAAGATCTTCGAAAGGCCAACGCCCAGAGGATAATAGACGCCCGAGGTGCCGCCGGTCAGAACATTGATGAATTCATCCGCAGCAGAGGCGGGCAGCGGCGACAGGGCGCAGGCGGCGCCGGTCAAAAGCGCGGCGTTGAAGCCGCGGCGGGACGTCAGCATCGTGGAATCTCCCCATGATTTCGCCGTCGTAGGCCCCGGGGGGCTCAGTTGGCACGGGCGCAATATGCGCGTCTTGAGGAATTTGTCCAATGGGCGCCGCCTTCAACTTTTCCAGGAGCGGCGGCGGTTCTTCCCTTCATGGCCTGATCATGCGAACATCGCCATCACATTCAGGACTTTCGAGGGGGAAACCATGACCGCGAAACGCGGCTTCGACTATATCATCGTTGGCGCCGGTTCGGCTGGCTGCGTACTCGCCAATCGCCTGAGCGCCTCGGGTTCCGATAGCGTGCTGATCATGGAGGCGGGCGGGCGCGACATCGATCCGCTGATCCATATCCCCGTGGGCATGGGCAAGATGCATCAGTATCGGCTCCATGACTGGGGCTATGACGCGGAGTCCGACCCTGGCCTCCATGGCCGCGCCATCGAGGCCATGCGCGGCAAGGTGCTCGGCGGCTCCCATTCCATCAATGTCATGGCCTACACGCGCGGCGACCGCGGCGATTACGACCGCTGGGCGCGCGACGAGGGCGCCAAGGGCTGGTCCTATCGGGAGGTGCTGCCCTATTTCAAGCGGGGCGAGACCTGGTGCGAGGGCGAGAACGCCTATCGCGGCGGCTCGGGCGAGATCCATGTGCGCTGGAGCGGACGCGTTGACCCGCTGTTCGACGCCTGGACCGAAGCTGGCAAGGCGGTGGGCTTTCGCGAGAACGAGGACTTCAACGGCGTCACCACCGAGGGCTTCGGGCGCATCCAGCAGACAATCAAGAACGGCAAGCGCCATTCGGCCGCCCGCGCCCATCTGCATCCCTCTCTGGGTCGTCCCAATCTGAGCCTTGAGGTGAAGGCGCAGGCCACCCGCATCCTCTTCGAGGGCACGCGCGCCGTGGGCGTGGAATATCGCAAGGACGATATGACCCACACGGTCTATGCGGACAAGGAGGTCATCATTTCCTCCGGCGCCTTCAACGCGCCGCAACTGCTCATGCTGTCAGGCGTCGGCCCCGCCGCCCATCTGCAGGAACACGGGATCAAGGCCATCGTCGACCTGCCCGTTGGGACCAATCTACAGGACCATCTGGCGGCCTGGTTCACCTGGGCGCGCAACAGCCCCGGCCATTTCCACCAATTGATGCGCTTTGACCGCATGGCGCTGGCCATGTTGCAGGCCTGGTTCTTCGGCACGGGACCGGGCACCGATCTGCCCGGCAATCTCTTCGCCTTCATCAAGACCGATCCATCCCTCGAATATCCCGACATCGAATATATGTTTCGGGGCACGGCGGCCAATGCGCATTTGTGGATGCCCGGCTTCAAGGCGCCCTTCGAGGACGCCTTCGGCATCCGTCCTGCGCTCATGCGCCAGAAGAGCCGGGGCGAGGTGCTGCTGCGCTCCGCCGACCCCCTGGACACGCCGCGCATTCACTACAATTTCCTCACCCATCCCGATGATCTCAAGACCATCATCAAGGGCACGCGTCTGGGGCTGGAGGTGGCGAACCAGCAGCAGATGGCGGAATACAAGGGCCGCCCCATCGGCCCGCCGCCAGTGAAAACTGATGCGGATATCGAGGAATGGTTCCGCAAGACCGCCATCACCGTGCATCACCCCTGCGGCACCTGCCCCATGGGCCCGGTGCTGGATCCGGAGTTGCGGGTGCATGGCACCCAGGGCCTGCGCGTGGTGGACGCCTCGGCCATGCCCAGCATCGTCGGCGCCCATATCAACGCCGCCGTGCTGATGATCGCCGAACGGGGCGCGGACTTCATCCGCGGCCACGCGCCCCTGCCGGCGGCGACGGGGGTGTGAGGGTTCAGGCCCGCAGCGCCTCGCGCAGGCGCTGGCGGCGTTCGGCCTTGTACATCTCCTCGTAGCTGCGCGGTCCCAGCGGGCCCTGCTCGATCATCATCTCCACGAAGACCGGACCCTCCTCGGAGAGGATCGCGGCAAGCTGGGCTTCGTAATCCTCCATGCGCTCGATTCTGCGGACATTGGCGATGCCCGCGCCCCGGGCCATGGTGGTGAAATCCACCTCCTGGTTGGGGAGGGGATGGCCGCCATTGGCCTCGTAGCTGCCGTTATGCCAGACGATATGGGTGAAGTTCTTCGGGGCCACCGCGCCGATGGTGACGAGCGTGCCCAGATTCATCAAAAGGCTGCCGTCGCCATCCAGCACCACCACGCGCCGCTCGGGCCGCGCCAGCGCCAGACCCAGCCCGTGGGAGGAGGCGAGGCCCATGGCGCCGAAGGAATAATAGTTCAGCGCGCGGTCGCTCATCTCGACCCATTCGGAGGCCGTGGAATAAGTCGCCACCACGATCTCGTTGGTCAGATGGGGAGCGAGCATCTGGAGACATTTGGTCCGGTTCATCATGATCGTGTCTCCGGTTCAGATGGGCTGACGGCCAATGAGCATGGCGACGGGATGGGAATTCTCGTAGGCGCGCTTGATCGCGGGCGCGATCTTGGCGACATCCTCATCCACATCGATGTAGTGTCGCTCGATGCCCATGACATCGAGGATCGGTTCGATGATTCGCAGGCCGAATTTCTTCGACTCCTGCGGCGCGACCCCCACTTCCTTGCTGAGCAGGCCGATCATCATGCACATGGGCTGCTTGTGCTCGCAGGCGATGGCGCGGATGGCGTTCATGGAATAGAGGAAGCCCGTGTACTGGATGAGGATCAGGGCGCGCTTGTCC
>CANGTC010000061.1 GCA_947456505.1 Beijerinckiaceae bacterium | reverse complement strand
TTTCTTCAGATATTCCATGGGGTCTTTCGGCATCACCAGAGCGCCCGGCGCGCGGTTCAGCCAATCCACGGAGCGCGTCAGCAAGAAGCGCAGGGCGGCGCCGCGCGCGAGCGTCGGCAAGGCCGCCGCCTCGTCATCGCGCAGCATGCGCACGCGCTCATAACCATTCAGCAGCGCCATGCCCTTGGTGATGTTGAAGGAGGCGTCCTGCTCGAAGCACCAGGCGTTGAGACAGATCGCCAGATCATACGCGAAGGCGTCGGTGCAGGCGAAATAGAAGTCGATCAGCCCCGACAATTCCCCCGACAGGAAAAACACATTGTCGGGGAAGAGGTCCGCATGGATCACGCCCTCGGGCAGGCCTTTGGGCCAGCAGCCCTCAAGATGCGCCAATTCCCCGGCGATCGTATCCCCCAGCCCCGACGTGATCTCGTCGGCGCGCGCCCCCACCGCCTGCAACAGCGGCGGCCAACCCTGCACGGAGAGCGCGTTGGCGCGCTTGCCCGAAAAATCCGCGCCCGCCAGATGCAGCTTGCCAAGCGCCTCGCCCACCATGGCGCACTGGCGCGCATCGGGACGGCGCACCCACATGCCATCCAGGAAGGTCACGATGACAGCCGGACGGCCCGCAAGGCGCCCCAAAGCCGCGCCCGCGCGGTTCTTCACGGGCTGCGGGCAGGTGATGCCGCGCGTGCTCAGATGCTCCATCAGACCCAGGAAGAAGGGCAGATCCGACTCCACCACCCGCTTTTCATAGAGTGTGAGGATGAAGAAGCCCGCATCCGTATGCATGAGATAGTTGGAGTTCTCGACGCCCTCGGCGATGCCCTTCAGGGACAGCACGGAGCCGATGTCATAGGCCGCGACGAAGGCCGCGAGTTCCTCGTCGGTGACTTCGGTGTAAACGGCCATGGGAAACCCGGTTGCAGGATGAAAGCTGAAAAGGCCCGGCTTTGCCGGTCCGGCTGGTTCGTGTTAGCGAGCGGGTTGGGCCGCGTCAAACCGGTGAGGCCCCGCCCCGCCTCTTCTGTCGTGTTCTCCCCACCATGCTCACCCTGCTGCTCCCGCCCTGGCTCTGGGCCGTGTTCACGGTCATCGCCGCCGGCGCCCAGACCGCGCGCAATATTATGCAGCGCGATCTCGTGGCGAGCGTGGGCACCCAGGGCGCGACCTATGTGCGGTTCCTCTTCGGCCTGCCCTTCGCCCTGCTGTTTCTGGGCGCGCAACTGCTCGTCATCGACGCGCCCCTGCCCATCCCCGGCCTGCATGCGCTGGGCTGGGCGGCCGTGGGCGCCCTCATGCAGACCATGGCCACCGCCCTGATGCTGCTGTCCATGCAGGACCGCTCCTTCGTGGTGACCATCGCCTTCACCAAGACCGAGCCCGTCATCATCGCGATTTTGAGCATCGTGATCCTGCGGGAGGTCCCCACGCTCACGACGGCGCTGGCGATCATCGTGGCGACCGTTGGCGTGCTGCTCATGTCCCTGCCGGCCCGCAGCGCGGGCGCCGAGCGCCCAGGCCTCAAGGCAGCGCTCATAGGGCTGGCGTCGGGCGCCTGTTTCGGCTTCTCCGCCACGGGCTATCGGGTGTCGATGGTGGGCCTTGAGTCTTCGTCCTTCATCCTGACAGCCACAGTGACCATGGTCACGGGACTGGTGTTCCAGTGCGTCGCGATCCTCGCCTGGCTGTCGCTCCGCGACAGGGCGCTGCTTCATGCCATCGCGCGAAGCTGGCGACCCTCGCTGCTGGCGGGCTTCATGGGGGCGCTAGCCACCCAGTTCTGGTTCCTCGCCTTCGCCATCACCAACCCCATCCGCGTGCGCACGCTGGCTCTGGTGGAGGTGCCCTTCGCCCAGGTGGTCTCGCGCCGCATCTTCAAGCAGCGCATGAGCAATGCGGAGATCGCGGGCATGGCGCTGATTGTGGCGGGGGTGGTGCTGTTGCTGAACGGCTAGGCTGTTTCGCGCAGCTCGCGCGGCAGCGGGAAATACATGTCTTCAACAGCGGTGGTCACCACCTCGACCTCGACCTGCCGCCTGCTGGCGAAGGCCTCGATGATTTCCTCCACCAGCACCTCCGGCGCAGAGGCGCCCGCCGTGATCCCCAAGGTCTGAATATCCGTGAACAGGCTCCAGTCGATGTCCTGCGCGCGCAGCACCAAGCGCGAGACCGGACAACCCGCCCGTTCCGCCACCTCGGTCAGGCGCACGGAATTGGAGGAATTGGGCGAGCCCACCACCAGCAGCGCATCGACGCGCGGGGCGATGGCCTTCACCGCCTCCTGCCGGTTGGTGGTGGCGTAGCAGATGTCGTCCTTGTGGGGACCGGCGATGGCTGGAAACTTCGCCTGCAAGGCCGCCACGATCTCCACGGTGTCATCGACCGAAAGCGTCGTCTGCGAGGCCCAGGCGAGCATGGCGGGATCAGGCGGATTGAGCCGCGCCACATCCTCGACCGTCTCCACCAGCAGCACCGCGCCCTCCGGCAACTGACCCACCGTGCCCTCGACTTCCGGGTGGCCCGCATGGCCGATCAGCACGATCTGACGGCCCCGCTTGTGATGAATGGCGGCCTCGCGATGCACCTTGGTGACCAGCGGACAGGTGGCGTCGATGGCCACCAGATTGAGTTGCGCCGCCTGGTCGACCACGGACTTGGGCACCCCATGGGCCGAAAAAATCACCGGCGCGGCGCCCTGCGGCGCCTGATCCAGTTCGTCGATGAAGATCGCGCCCTTGGCCCGCAGGGAATCCACCACGAAGCGGTTGTGGACGATCTCGTGGCGCACATAGACCGGGGCGCCATAGACCTGCAGCGCCCGCTCGACCACATCGATGGCGCGCACGACTCCCGCGCAAAATCCACGGGGGGCGGCGAGCAGGATGCGAAGCTTCGGCTGGGGCATGGTCAAACCTCTTGCGATGTTTTTGCGGGAAGCCCAGGCAAAGCGCAAGACCCCCAAAAGGGCCGGGCTTGCGAGAAGCGCCCCTGCGGGTCTATGCAGAAGCCTTGCCGTCACGCCAGAGAAAGTCCGCCATGTCCGAACCAGCGGTATCGCCACCGCGCGCCCCCGCCGTGTTCACCCAGGGGTCGCTCGCCCGCCATGTGCTGGTGATGACCTCGACCGGATCCATCGGCCTTGTGGCGGTCTTCATGGTGGATCTGCTGTCGCTGATCTATGTGTCCTGGCTGGGCGAGCCCGCCCTGACGGCGGGCGTCGGCTTCGCGGCGCAGGTTTTGTTCTTCATCATTTCCATCAACATCGGTCTGAGCATCGCGGTCTCGGCGGTGGTGGCCCGCGCCATCGGCGCCAATGATCGGCCACGCGCCCAGCAACTGGCGAGCTCCGGCCTCACCCATTCCTTCATCATCGCAACCGTTACGGGGCTGGCGCTCTATCTCTTCCGCCGCCCGGCCCTGGAGCTTCTGGGCGCGCGGGAGGCCGCGCTGGAAGCTGCGGATATCTATCTCGTCTGGACCCTGCCCACCAATGGCCTGATGGCGCTGGGCATGGCGCTCTCGGGCGTCTTGCGCTCCGTGGGCGACGCGCGGCGCTCCATGTATGTGACCCTCTTCGGCTCCATTGTGACCGCTGTCATCGATCCCCTGCTGATCCTCGGCCTCAAGATGGGCGTGGAGGGCGCCGCCATCGCCGCCGTGGTCTCGAGAATCGTCTGGATGGCCGTTGGTCTGTGGGGCTCGGTGCGTGTGCATGGCATTGTCGGGCGGCCCGACCGCAAATCCGTCATGCTGGACCTGCCTCCCATGATGAAGATCGCCCTGCCTGCGATCCTGACGAATCTGGCGGCGCCCGTGGCCAATGGCTATGCGGTGCACGCCATGGCCAATTTCGGGGAAGCCTCGGTGGCCGCAGGCGCCATCATCGACCGGGTGGTGCCGGTGGCTTTCGTGGTGCTGTTCGCCATGTCGGGCGTGGTGGGTCCCATCGTCGCCCAGAACTATGGCGCCAAGCTCTATGGGCGCGTGCGCGACACCCTGACCTCCTGCTTCGTCTTCGCCACGATCTATTCCCTCACCGTCTGGCTCTTGCTCGTACTGAGCTCCAGGTGGATCGTGTGGCTGTTCAGCGCCCAGGGCGAAACCGCCCGGCTGGTGATTTACTTCTGCAATTACGGGGCGGTGGCCTGGGTATTCCTGGGCTGCCTCTTCGCCGCCAACGCGGCCTTCAACAATCTCGACTACGCTTTTCTCTCGACGCTTTTCAACTGGGGAAGGGCGACCTTGGGCACCATCCCATTCGTAACCATCGGCGCCCACTATCTCGGCGCGGAGGGCGTCATTCTGGGAATCGTGGGAGGCGGAGCGATTTCCGGATCAGCCGCCATCATCACCGCCTATGGCATTGCGCGCCGGATCTCCAGGCTGAAAACCTGACCTCCGGGGGGCATGTTGCCACAAGGCGCACCCAAGCCTATGTAGTGAGGCCCGGCGGCTACGCCGGCCTGTCCTGTTCCGCCGGAAAGCTCGTTCATGGCCCGTGACGTCTCCGACCAGACCCCCATCGAGTCGCGCGATGCGCTCGTGGGCTGGATCGCGGCCGGCGAAAAGCCGGAAGCGGACTTCCGGCTGGGCACCGAACACGAGAAATTCCCCTTCTACCGCGCCGATCTCGCGCCCGTGCCCTATGAGGGCCGCGCCGGTCAGGGCGGCATCCACGCCCTTTTGGAGGGCATGCGCCAGAAGACCGGCTGGGAGCCCATCGAAGATGCAGGCGCGATCATCGGCCTCTTTGATCCGGCAGGCGGCGGCGCGATTTCGCTGGAGCCCGGCGGCCAGTTCGAACTCTCCGGCGCCCCGCTGGAAACCGTCCACCAGACGCAGGCGGAGCTCGATCTGCATCTGCAGCAGGTGAAGGCCGTCGCGGCGCCTCACGACATCGGCTTTCTGGGCCTGGGCATGAGCCCGATCTGGACGCTGGCGCAAACGCCCATCATGCCCAAGAGCCGCTACAAGATCATGACCCGCTATATGCCGACCGTCGGTACGCGCGGCCTCGACATGATGTACCGGACCTGCACGGTGCAGGTGAATCTGGACTTCGGCGCGGAAGCCGACATGGTGAAGAAGCTGCGGGTCTGCCTCGCCCTGCAGCCCCTGGCCACGGCCCTCTTCGCCAATTCGCCCTTCACGGAAGGACGCCCCAACGGTCGCCTGTCGGAGCGCTCGGAAATCTGGCGCGACACCGACAATAACCGCGCGGGCATGCTGCCCTTCGCCTTCGAAGAGGGCATGGGCTACGAGCGCTATGTGGACTACGCCCTGCAAGTGCCCATGTATTTCGTCAAGCGCGGCGAGACCTATCACGACGTCGCCGGCGCCGATTTCCGCGCGCTTCTGGAAGGCCGCCTGCCGCAATTGCCGGGCGAGCGAGCCACCATGTCCGACTGGGCCAACCATCTCTCCACCATCTTCCCCGAGGTGCGGCTCAAGCGGTTCCTCGAAATGCGCGGCGGCGATGTGGGCGGGCGCGATCATATCGTGGCCTTCTCGGCCTTCTTTGTGGGCCTGATCTATGACCAGACCTCGCTGGACGCCGCCTGGGATCTGGTGAAGGGCTGGAACGCCGCAGAGCGTCAGCAATTGCGCGACGACGTGCCCGCGCGCGGCCTGGACGCGCAAATCGCTGGCGTGAGCCTGCGTGGCATCGCCAAACAGGCCCTCGCCATCTCCCGCCACGGCCTTGCGCGGCGCGACAGGCGCAACGCGGGCGGACAGACCGAGGCCATCCATCTTGATCTGCTGGACGCGCGCGTCGCCACCGGCCGGGTCGCGGCGCGGGACTGGCTGGATCGGTTCCATGGCGCCTGGGGCGGCAAGGTCGCCCCGGTCTTCACAGAAGCCGCTTTTTGAAGCCTGAATTTACGCGCCGCTAACCAAAGCCGCCAAAACTCGCCTTGATTCGAGACTTTAACACCCAATTAACCCAGAAAATTAGCGAAATCCCGTCAAGGCCCGGTCCAAGCATGCGTCATGCAAAACAACGGGATCACCATGACGAGCGAAACGCACTTCAGCGCGGGGGCTGCGCAAATCTGGCAAGGCGTCGCGCTGGCGCTTGACGAAACCCCCTCCGGCCGCGCCGCCTACCGTGTGAAGCTCTGGCCTGCGGATGACAGGGCGCAGGCCATGTGCCTCTTCGAAACCTTCGAGAGCGCCGAAGCGATGGCAGAGTGGCGGCGGTCAGCGGCGCAATATGACCTGCCCAGATATATCGAGCGTTCGCCCGGCGCGGTGGAAGCGGCGTCTGGCGTCCCCACTCCTGCGCCCGCCCCTGCTCCACGGCGGCGGGGCGCAACGCTGGCGAACCGTCGCCCCAGCCATCTGTGGCGACGCAGACTGCTGCTTACCCTGACAGTCCCTGCAGGCTGAGCCCGGCGAAGAGGATCAGCCCGGCATCCCGGTTGGAACGAAAAAGCTGCAGGGACCGCGCAGTGGAGGCCGGGTCGATCATCACGACCTGCCAGCCCAGATGCAGCGCGAAGGCCAGCACCCCCGCCAGGGCCAGCGCGCCGCCGCCCACCAGCAGCACCGCCGCAAGAGCCATCAATACCGCCGCCCCATAAAAGCCCGCGACGCCCACGCGCACCCGCCCGCCAAAAAGCCGCGCCGTGGAGCGTACGCCCACAATGGCGTCGTCGCGCGCGTCCTGCAGGGCGTAGATCGTGTCATAGGCCACGGTCCAGGCGATGGCGGCTCCATAGATCAGCACAGCGGGCACGGCCAGCGCGCCCATGGCCGCAGCCCAGCCCATCAAGCCACCGTAGGCGAAGGCCAGCCCCAGCACCGCCTGGGGCCAGGAGGTGATGCGCTTCATGAAGGGATAGGCCGCCACGATAAGCAGGGACGCCAACCCCAGCCCCACCGAAAACCAGTTGAGCGAAAAGAGCACCATGGCGCCCACCAGCGACTGCGCCACCATGAAGACCTTGGCTGCGCGCGGGCTGACCCGACCCGACGGCAGGGGCCGGTTACGGGTGCGCTCCACCCCCGCGTCGATCTTGCGATCCACAAGATCGTTATAGGTCGAGCCCGCGCCACGCATGGCCACGGCGCCGATCAGAAACAGGGTCATATGCCAGGGGTCAGGGCCGCTATGATTGGCCATGCCCGCCAGGGCCGCCGACCACCAGCAAGGCAGCAACAGCAATTGCCAGCCAATGGGCCTGTCAAGGCGCGCCAACTGGATGAATGGCAGCCAGGACGCCGGAGCGAACCCGAGCAGCCGACTGCGGATGGAATCAGGAAGATCGACGGGGCCGGACTGCGGACTCCCGGAGCCGCTGCTCACAGGGGACCGGTGGGCAGTTTCATGGCGGGGGCTGCGCCAAGGCCCGCAGGCGCCTGCTGCTGTCGCTTGACCTGAGCTGCGGCCTCACAGGCGCGTTCGGCGATCTGGGAGGTCTTGGCGGTGCCCTCCTTCATGTTTTCGATCACCTCATCAGGAATGTTGCACCAGCTCTTCTGTTTCAGCATCCAGGCGCGCATCTCACCCTCGATCGAGACGAGCGAACGCAGCTTCGGACAGGTGGCGACCGGATCGACCTTGCCCTTGCCCGCAGCCACAAGCTTGTTCAGACTCTCGATCTGACCCTGACGACGCTCCTGAAAGCGCATCATTTCCATCTCGCAACTCGACATGGGAGCAGCGCTCTGGGGGGCGGCGGCGGCGGGAGGCGCCGTAAAGCCTGCGGGAGGAGCGACCGGCGCGGCAGGCTCGGCGGGCGCGACGGGCGAGAGGCCGGGCGCGCCAATCATGGATTGCGCGGCCGCAGGTCCTGCAAGGCTCAGCAGCGTCGCAAGGCCGATCACCAGATGGGAAGCACGTCCAGCCAGAAGCATCGAAGCCGCATCCTCGTTTGATCCCGACGTCCGGGGCCGCCTTGATAGCAAGCAGACTCCATCCCCACAACCCGGTCCGAGGGTCGATGCGCCGAGAAAGCGGCAAGTTAATGGCGCAGCTGGACCCAAGGCCGCCGGCGCCGGTTCCGTCACAGGCGCTCGCGCGCTATAGAACCTTGCCGCTTTTCAGGAGCTCGCCTTGTCCCGTTACGATTTCGCCGCCCAGCGGCTGTTCGTCGATGCGCCCCTCGCCAACGGCGCGCGCGTCATCCTCAGCCGGGAGCAGGCGAACTATCTGCTCAATGTGCTGCGGCTGGCGGCGGGCGACAGCGTCATCATCTTCAACGGCCGCGACGGCGAGTGGCGCGCGGTAGTCGCCGACACCGGACGCAAGGCGGCTTCCCTTGATGTGGCCGAGGCCCTGCGGGCGCAGGAGGCAGGGCCGGACATCCACTATCTCTTCGCGCCGCTGAAACATGCGCGCCTCGACTACATGGTTCAAAAGGCGGTCGAAATGGGCGCGGCGCGCTTGCGGCCGGTGCTCACCCGCCGCACCCAGGCCCAGCGCGTCAATCTGGAGCGCATGCGCGCCAATGTCATCGAGGCCGCCGAGCAATGCGGCATCCTCACCATCGCCGACATCGAGGAGCCCCTGTCCCTCGAGAAGGCGCTGGCCCAATGGCCGCAGGACCGGCTGCTGGTCTTCTGCGACGAAGACGCCCCCATGGCAGATCCGGTGGCGGCCCTGCGTCAGAGAGCTTCGCCGGGCGCGCCCATGGCTGTCCTCATCGGCCCGGAGGGGGGCTTTGACCCCGCCGAACGCGCCCTGCTGATGCGCACGGAGCAGACGCTGGCGATTTCGCTGGGGCCGAGAATCCTGCGCGCCGATACGGCGGCGGTGGCGGCGCTGGCCCTCGTGCAAGCGGCTGTCGGGGATAATCGCAACTGAAACACAGGCCGACCATGATCTCGCCATGAAGCCCAGCTTAACAGGCGATGGAGCGAAAGCGTCTCGCCTCGGCGCCTGCTTCGCTCGCCCGGTGGTTGCATGTTCCTTTCGCGAGATCTTTCGATGGCTCTTGTCGTCCGGCCCTACGCGTTTGTCCTCCTCGCCCTCAGTTTCGCCTTTATGGGCGCCTGGCGGACGGCCATCGCCGAGGACTTCGCCGATCCGCGCGCCAGGGCGAACCGTCTTTGCGAAAGCTATGGCAGAGGCTTCATAGCGGGCGATGCGCCCGGCCATTGCGTGAAGGTGCAGGAACGCTTGCGCGTGGAGCCAGACCATCGCCACGTCATGTCAGACCCCTATGGCGCACCTGTTTTCGCGCCCGTTCAGGACGCGCCCCTGCGCAACCGCCTGCGCCTGAATGGTGGCTTTGGACCAGCCGCAGTCCACTGAAGCGAGAGCCCCTCGCCACAACGCGTTTGCCCCGACCCCGCAAAGCGCCTAGCGTGGAAGGCGCGATCACAACGGCGAACCAATTTGCACGCGACCCTTGATCACGGACTTCTGCAACAGATGACCGACGCCGCCCTTCGCGGCGGCGCCATCGCCCTCGACTATTTCCGTCCGGGCGCGAAAACCAGCGCCCGAATCGACAGCAAGGAAGGCGGCTCGCCCGTCACCGAGGCGGATCACGCGGTGGACGCCTTTCTGGCGGAGGAACTGGGCCGGGCCCTGCCGCAGGCGGGCTGGCTTTCGGAAGAGACTGTGGATAATCCGGCGCGGCTCGCCCGCGATCTCGTCTTCATCGTGGATCCCATCGACGGGACCCGGGCCTTCATGTCGGGGGATGCGCGCTGGGCGGTCTGCATTGCGCTGGTCGAGCGTGGAGCGCCCATCGCGGGGATCGTCCATCTGCCCGCCATCGGCCAGACCTTCGTCGCCCATCGCGGCGGCGGGGCCTTTTGCAACAAGGAGCGGATCACGGCGTCCCCGCGCGCCAGTCTGACCGGAAGCGTCATCGCAGGGCCCGCCCTGATGCTGAAAGACCTGGCCGAAAAGGGACTTGATTTCCGCATCGAGCCGCGGATCCCCTCTTTGGCCTACAGGTTCGTTCGGGTCGCCGATGGCAGCCTTGACGCGGGGATAGCCTCGACCAACGCCTGCGATTGGGATATAGCCGCTGCTGACATCATACTGCAGGAAGCTGGCGGCGGGTTGAAAGACCTGCGCGGCCTCTCGCCAATCTACAATCGGCCAACCACGCGCCACGGACTTCTGGGCGCCGCACCTGGCCAATTGCAGAACGAATTGACCGCCCTTCTCAAGCGGTCGTTCGATCAGGCGAGGCAGCGCTGAGGTCAGATCGCGGGCCCTGCCCCAAAATTCACGAACACCGGAACGGACGATGAGCGAGAGCGAAAACACGCGCGAATCAAAGCAATTGCTTCACCTGGTCTTCGGCGGCGAGCTGAAGTCCCTGGACGGGACAGAATTCAAGGACGTGTCCCAGATCGACGTGGTCGGCATTTTCCCAAATTACGCAACCGCTTATTCGGCCTGGAAGGCCAAGGCGCAGCTGACCGTGGACAATGCGCAGATGCGCTACTTCATCGTTCATATGCATCGGTTCATGGACCCCAGCTGAGACTTGCGGTAAGCGTGATCCGGCTCGACCGGCGGAAAACGCGATGCTGAAGCGACTGGGACAAAATGCAGCGGTTCAGAGCCTCCTCGGGCTGCTGGCCGTTCTGTATCTGCGTTTCGTCCGCGCAACGACGCGTTTTGTGGAAGATCCCTCCGGCTTTGGCGCTGGTATCGGCGACAAATTGCCGATCATCATCGCCATGTGGCACGGTCAGCATCTCATGATCCATTGCGCCTGCCCGCCTGGCATGGGCGTCAGCGCGCTCATCTCCAAATCGGGGGATGGCGAAATCAACGCCAGGATTCTTGAGCGCCTTGGCGTCAGCCCCATCAGGGGGTCGGGTGGCGAGGGCTTCAAAAGCCGCAAGCGCGGGGGCATGGCGGCCCTGCGCGAGATGCTGCGCAGACTGGAGCAGGGCTCCAGCATCGCCATGACCGCCGATGTGCCGAAGGTCTCGCGCGTGGCGGGGCTCGGCATTGTGACGCTGGCTCAACTCTCGGGTCGGCCCATCTATCCCATCGCCGTCGTCAGCGCGCGGCGCATCGACATGAATTCCTGGGACCGCGCCTCCGTAGCCCTGCCCTTCAGCCGTGGCGCCATGGTGCTGGGAGAGCCCGTGACCGTGGCGCGGGACGCCACGCCGGAGACGCTGGAAGCCGCCCGCAACGCGGTCGAGGCGGGGCTCAATGAGGTTCACGCCCGCGCCTACGGGCTTTTGGGCCATCGCGATCCCGGCGCCGCTCTGGAGCGGCCCGCATGAGCGGGCGCGCCTTCGAACCAGCCTTGACCTTTTATCGGGGGGTCACGACCCTGCTGGGGCCGTTGGCGCCCGCGCTGCTCAACTGGCGCAGGCGGCGGGGCAAGGAAGACCCGCGCCGCATGGCCGAACGCATGGGCTACCCTTCCCTGCCCCGTCCCGAAGGACCGCTGGTGTGGCTGCATGGGGCGAGCGTGGGCGAAGGCGTCGCCCTTCTGCCGCTCATCGAACGACTGGTGGAGCGGGGCTTCCATGTGCTGGCCACCACGGGCACGGTCGCCTCGGCGCACATCCTGGCGGATCGTCTCCCAGCGGGCGCACAGCACCAATATCTCCCCCTCGACATCCCCACCTTTCTGACCCGGTTTCTCGATCACTGGCGCCCGGGCCTCGCCCTGGTGGCGGAGTCGGAAATCTGGCCAAACATGCTGCGCATGGTCCATGAGCGCGGGATTCCCCTCGTGCTGGTGAACGCACGCCTGTCGCCGCGCTCCTTCGAACGCTGGCGCCGTGCGCCGAACCTGATTGGGTCGCTTCTGGGTCGGCTCAACCTTTGCCTGGCGCAGAGCAAGGACGACGCCCTGCGCCTGCAGCGGCTGGGGGCGCCCAATGTGCTGGTCGCCGGCAATCTGAAATATGACGTGCCCGCGCCCCCCTTCGCGCCTGCGGCCCTGGCGCAGACGAAGGCGGCGGTGGGGGCCCGACCCGTCTGGCTCGCCGCATCCACCCATCAAGGCGAAGAAGAGATCATTCTGGCGGTGCATCGGGTCTTGCGGGTGGATTTTCCCGATCTTCTGACCATCGTGGCGCCCCGCAACGCAAGGCGCGGACCGCGCATCGCCGAGATCGCGTCAGGTCTGGGCGTGCCATCGGCGCTACGCTCCCTAGGGGATAGCCTGACCCCCACCACGGAATTCTATATAGCCGACACCATGGGCGAGATGGGGCTTTTCTATCGGCTGACAAGCATCGTGCTGATGGGCAAGTCTCTTGGCGCCGCGCGGGGCGGGCAAAACCCCATCGAGCCCGCCAAGCTTGGCGTGACCGTGCTCTATGGGCCCCAGGTGGGCAATTTCATCGATGTCTATCACGACCTCGCCGCAGCGAAGGGCGCCGTGTCGGTGTCGGGCGAAGCGGCGCTGACGCAGGCCCTGCGGCTCTTCTTCACCGACCCCGCCCTCCTGCGCCGCAGTGGAAGGGCGACCCAGGAAGCGGTCGAGCGGTTTGGCGGCGCAACAAGCCGCATCATGCAGTCGCTCGAGCCATGGCTGGCCGGGATGCAGGCGGAGCGGCCCTGATGCGCGCGCCCGCCTTCTGGTGGAAGAAGGCGCCGACCCTGACCGCGCGTCTGCTCTCGCCATTCGGCTGGGTCTATGGAGCGCTGACCACCCGGCGCATGAACCGGGCTGGCGACGACTGCGGCCCGCCCGTGATCTGCATCGGCAATTTCGTCGCAGGCGGCGCGGGCAAGACGCCCACCGCCATCGCTGTGGCGCAGGCGCTGCTGGCGCAGGGGCGCAAGCCCTTTTTCCTCTCGCGGGGCTATGGTTCAACGACGGGCGCCCCTCGCCTTGTGGATCGCGCCCGCGACAAGGCGGCGGATGTGGGCGACGAGCCCCTGCTGCTGGCGGCTATCGCCCCCTGCATCGTCTCGGCGGACAAGCTGGAAGGCGCCCGCGCCTGCGCTGCGGCGGGCGCCGATGTCATCGTCATGGACGACGGACTCCAGAACCCCGTCCTGATCAAGGCGCTTCGCATCGGCGTGGTGGATGGCGCCGTGGGCGTCGGCAACGGGCTTTGCGTGCCCGCAGGCCCCCTGCGCGCGCCACTGAGCGCCCAATGGCCCCATGTGGACGCGCTGGTCGTGATTGGCCAAGGGGAGCCCGGTGAGGCCCTCGCGCATGCGGCGGAGGCGCTTGGCAAGCCCGTGATGCGGGGCCAACTGGCGCCCGAACCAGGCATGGCCATGGGGCTGGCGGGCCGCGAGGTCATCGCTTTTGCCGGCATCGGGCGGCCAGAGAAATTCTTCGACACCTTGCGCGCCCTCGGCGCCGAAGTGGTCGCAACCGAAGCCTTCCCCGACCACCACGCCTTCACGGCGCGCGAAATCGCTGGGCTCCAGGGCCGGGCCAAACGACGCGGAGCCGCGCTCGTGACGACGGAGAAGGACGCTGTTCGGCTGGGACCCGCGGCCGGGCAATTGCTGACCCTGCCCGTCCGGCTGGCGCTGGAGGACCCGACGGGGTTGATGGGGCTGCTGGAACGGTTGCGATAAGGGGGCGAGCCCCGGACCTTGAGATCAACGCGCCGCGGGCTGTGGGCGCGTCCCGCCTGGCGATCAAGCCGCCGCCCGTCACATCCCCGTGGGACGTCCCGCCGCCGCCACCAGCAGCTTCTTGTCGAGGAACAGGCGTTTGGCCACACGCTTGGCGCTCTCAAGGGTCACGGCGGCGATATGGCCATTGCGCTCGTCCAGGAACTCCACCGGATAGTCCTCGATCTGCAGATGCACCAGATTGCCCGCGATCTTGGTGGAGGTGTCGAAGCGCAGGGCGTAGGAGCCGATGAGATATTTGCGGGCCTTGTCCAGCTCCTCCTCGGTGGGGCCGTTTTCGGCGAGCTGGCGGATCTCATCTTCAATCACCGACAGGGACTCAAGGGCCCGCTCGTTCTTGGTCGAGGTGCCGCCGGAGAAGAGATCCGCGTGGTCATAGTTGACCAGTTGCGAATGCACGGAATAGGCGAGGCCCCGCTTTTCGCGTACTTCGCGGAACAGACGCGCCGAGAAGACGCCGCCGCCCAGAATATGGTTCACCACCACGCCCGCCCAGAAATCGGGATCGTGGCGGCTGAGGCCCGGCAGGCCGAAACGGATGGTGGATTGGGGCACGTCGAGATCGACGATCTTGCGCTCGCCCATGCTGGCCATGGTGACATCCGGGACCGGCGCCAGATCGCTCCGCGCGGGCAAGGCGCCGAAGACGTCGTCCAGCAAAAGGGCGAGCTTGGCGGCGTCAATGGCGCCGACCACGGCGATCTTCAGATTGCCGCGCGCCATCAGGCGCTTGCGCATGGCGAGGAGATCATCGCGGGTGATGGCGGGGATCGTGTCGAGGTCGCCGCGCGAAGGCAGGGCGTAGGGATGTGTTCCAAAGGCAGCCTCGCGCCAGGCCTTGCCCGCCAGCGCGTCGGGATCTTTCGCCTCGCGCTTCAGGCTGGCGATCATCTGGGAGCGCACCCGGTCGATGGCGTCCTCATCGAGACGGGGCTCGCAGACGGCAAGGCGCAGCAGGCCGGCGGCGGCGTCGAGATGCCGCGTCAGGGTCTTCATCCGGCCGCTGAAGCTGTCGCGGCCAGCGGAAAAGGAGATCTCGACAGCCTTGTCATCCATGGCGCGATGGAAGGCGTCCGCGTCATGTGGGCCCGCGCCCTCATCCAGCAGGGCCGAGAGCATGGAGGCCGCGCCCGCCTTGGCGGGATCGTCCTGCGAGCAGCCGCCCTTGAAGGCGAATTCGAAGGCCACCAGCGGCACCGCATAGTCCTCCACCAGCCAGGCCTGCAGGCCGCCGGGGGAGGTCACCTTCTGCACCGTTTCCGCGCGCGAGGCCGGGCGGCTCTGGGTCTTTGTGGTCATGTCAGGGTCCAATCGCGCCTTGGGGGCGTCTGGAGAAAGGGGGCGCCTCAGGCGGCTGCGGCGGGCTCCTGGGGCAGCAGGAAGCCGGTGACGGCGCGCCGGGGCTCAAGCCACTGGCGGCAGGCCTGCCTGATGTCCTCGGCGGTCACCGCATCGACCCGCGCGGGCCATTGGCGCACATCCTCAACGGTGGTGCCGGTGGTCAGCGCCGCGCCATACCAGCGGGCCAGCGAGGCCTGATTGTCCTGAGCATAGACGGCGTCGGCAATGAGGCGCGTCTTGGCGCGGGCCAGATCCTCCTCCTTCACGCCGTCGTCGGCGACGCGGGCGATGACCTGCAGCACCGCAGCGTCCAGATCCTCAAGGCTCACCTCGGGGGCTGGCACCGCATAGACCCAGAAGCGCGTGTCATCCAGCGCGGTGCCCATGTAATAGGCCCCGGCCATGACGGCGATCTTCTGGTCCACCACAAGGCTGCTGTAGAGCAGGCTGGTCTGGCCCCCGCCCAGAAGATGGCCCAGCAGTTCCAGCGCCTCGGCCTCGCCCGGCTTGGCGGTGGCGTAGGAGGGGGTGAGGTAGACACGCTGGTGGCTCGGCTGCTCCACCTTCTCGTCGGCGAGTTTCACCAGACGTTCGGCCCGGGGCTCGGGTTCCCGGGGGCGGCGGCGCACCGGGCGCTCGCCGCGCGCCGGGATCTTGCCATATGTCTCCTGGGCCAGAGCGCGAACCTCACCTTCAGTCACATCGCCCGCCACGATCAGGATGGCGTTCTCCGGCGTGTAGAAGCGCCCGTAATAAGCCAGCGCATCCTCGCGGCCGAGATCCTCGATCTCGTGCATCCAGCCGATGATGGGCTTGCCATAGGGGTGATGGGTGAAAAGAGCGGCCTGCACGGCCTCGTTGAGCTGGGAAGAGGGGTCGGAATCCGTTCGCATGCGGCGCTCTTCCAGCACCACGTCGCGCTCGGGCGCCACCACCTCATCGGTGAGGACGAGGTTGGTCATGCGGTCGGCCTCAAAGCCCATCATGACCGCCAGATGCTCCTTGGCGACCCGCTGGAAATAAGCGGTGTAATCATTTGAAGTGAAGGCGTTCTCCTGCCCGCCAAGCTCGGCGACCATCTCGGAGAAGGCGCCCTGCTTATGGTTTTTCGTGCCCTTGAACATGAGATGTTCGAGGAAATGGGCGATGCCGGACTTGCCGAGCGGATCATCCGCCGACCCATTGCGATACCAGACCATATGGGTCACGACCGGCGCCCGGTGATCGGGGATCACCACCACCTCCATGCCATTGTCGAGCCGGAAATCCGAGATGGCCGGACCATCCCCATGGCTTTGGCCGCCGGCGGGACCGGGCTTGAGGGCGGAGGTTTGCGACACAGGCGGGGTCTGGGGCATGGGACGCCGTTCTTTTTGTGCGGGACTCAGGATGGTGGTCCACTGAATATAGGATGACGCAGCGGTTTCTGTCAGTCCCCCGATCGATCATCCATGAACGCAAACGGCCGACCCTCCCGGATCGGCCGCAAGATGCAGCAAGCGAAGGTTATTCGTCGTTCTTCTTCGCCTGATCGCGGAAGAAGGCGCGTGGATCGTCATCCGGCTTGATGTTGGGCTCGAAGGTCGCCTTCACGTTCTGTGTCGCCTTCATGTAGCCCTTGGGCGGCTGGGTCAGATATTCGCGCGGGGGCTCGACGCCCGCCTGCAACGTCAACTCGTCCTTCTTCTCGGTCTTGGCCGAGAGATTGCCCCAATATTCCGCCACCGAGCACGCGCCCTTGTCGAAAGGGTCCATCTTGCAGCTGGTGGCCGGTCCGGCCGAGGAGGCGCCTGGCGTGCGCATGGCGCGCATTTCCTCGGGGGTGAGCTTTTCTCCGCCGTTGGTGTCGATGAATTTGCTCATGACGCGGGAATTGCTTTCCGCCTGCTTCTTGCGGGCCCTCACCACTTCCTGATCCTGCGGCCAGGCTTCTGCCTTCTGGGACGGGCGCGCCTGAGGCGTGGGGATGTCCATCTTCGGCGGCACCACGAGGGGGGAGCGCTCGCGATACTGGATCGTGTCGGACTCCTTCTTGTCGCCCATGCCGACCATATCGAGAAGGGACTCAATGGTGCTGCCACGGCCGTCATCATTGATTGCAAATGCGGGCGCGGCCATGAACAGGCCCGCCATGGCGCTGGCGGCCATGATAGCGATCTGACTCCTGCGGAAGATCTTGGTCATGTGTTACCCCACTCGTCCGGCTTAACTCTGGAAACGTGCAATCGCATCGCGGCAATTTGGTGGCGCGGAGACCTGCTCAGGCGAGTTCGCCTTTTTCTTCGGTCATGCAGACGCTTTCATACAGCAAAAGGCCCACCCCGGCAACGATGGCCACATCGGCGAGGTTGAAGATGTACCAGTGGAAGTCGCCGACATGGAAATGGAAGAAGTCAGCGACCGCCCCATAGGCGAAACGATCATAGGCGTTGCCCAGCGCCCCGCCGACGATGAGGCCCAGTCCCACGGTCGTAATCCAGCGCGGCGCGCGCCAGAGCCAGACACCCAGCAGCAGGGTCGCGCCCAGCGAAAGCGCCAGCAGGGCGAGGCGGCCTTCCGGGGTCTGCGCGCTCAGCAGCGAATAGGAAATCCCGGGGTTCCAGGCCATGACCAGATCAAGAAAGGGCGTTAGCGCCACCGGCTGATGCGATCTGATGTCGAAAACGTCCAGCATCCAGATCTTGTGGCCCTGATCGACCGCCAGAGTGATGGCGGCGACCAGAAAGCCCAGAAGGCGAGGGCTCAGGCCCATTTGCCCGCTGCCGCCAGTTCGCGCAGGGCCTGCGCATCGCGGGGCGTCACATCGGGGAAGGCGGGGTCGGCGGTGGCGGGGTCGAAATATTTCCAGGACCGCGCGCATTTCACGCCCGCCGCCCGCTGGGGCACGACCGCGACGCCGGGAACCTCGGCCAAACGGAAGGCCTCCGCAGGGCCATCGCCCGCGATCAGCTCGATCCCCGAGGTGATGCAGACTTCGGCGAAATCGGTGCCTTGCAGCAGCGCCAGCAGAGCCGGATCCGCCACGTAAACCTGCGGCGCCGCCTCCAGCGAGGAGCCGATGCGCTTGGCCGCCCGCTCCAGCTCCAGCGCGCCGGTGACGACAGACCTCGCCCGGCGGATGGATCGCCAGGTCTCGGCCAGCGCGTCATCGCGCCAGACGACGAGGCCCGTGGGGAAAGTGGTGAGATGGATCGAGGCTTCCCCATGGGGGCGCACGTCGATCCAACCTTCCTCGGTGGTGAAGACGAGGATGGACGCCAGCCATTTCAGGATGGCGTCGCAGATCACGTCGATGGCGGTGAGCGCACTCTTGCGGGCGAGGCTCGAAGGCGCGTCGCAGTAGAGCGTGTCCTTGCGGATATCGAAATAAAAGGCCGAGAGGTCGCTGGTCATGAAATGGCTGAGCAGGGACACGACCTTCTTGTAATCGAAATTGGCGTAGGCGTCGGTGATGGCCGGGTCGAGTTCGGCGAGGCGATGCAGCATCAGCCGGTCAAGCTCGGGCATGTCGGCCCTTGCGATGCGGTCGCCTGTTTCAAAATGGGACAAGGCGCCGAGCATCCAGCGGATGGTGTTGCGCAGCTTGCGATAGGTCTCGACGAAGGTCTTCAGGATTTCCGGCCCGATGCGCAGATCGTCCGAATAATCCGAAGCCGCCACCCAG
>CANGTC010000060.1 GCA_947456505.1 Beijerinckiaceae bacterium | reverse complement strand
TGCCCCATCCCGATCACAGGGATGGCTCAGGTCCGCAAGCCCCGTCGCTCACGAATAGTCCATACCGTCTTTTGGAACGTCTCGCAAAAGCGTTCCAGGTCACTTTCTCGCGTGGCCCATCCCAAACTCAGCCGCAACGCGCATTTCGCCAGATCCGCCCCCACCCCCATGGCCTCCAGCACATGGGAGGGACGCACCTTCCCCGACGAGCAGGCGGAGCCCGAAGAGACTGCAAAGCCTGCCAGATCCAGCGCGATCAGAAGCGTTTCCGCCTGAAGCCCCGGCAGGGCGAAGCAGCTTGTGTTGGGCAGGCGCGGAGCGCCGGCGCCAAAAATCGACGCTTCAGAAAAAGACTGAAGCAAGGCGCTTTCGAACCCGTCGCGCAGCTTCGCCAACCGCGCCATTTCGCTGGCCTGCGGGGTCGAAACCGCCGCAGCCGCTCCAAAGCCAACGACGCCGCCCAGATTTTCGGTGCCCGAGCGCACCCCGCGCTCCTGCCCGCCACCCCGAATCAGCGCCTCCTCCATATGGAGATCGCCCCGGGCGAATGCGAGGGCGCCCACGCCCTTGGGACCGCCGATCTTGTGGGCCGAGACGAAAACCGCGTCCGCGCCCAGCGCCAGAGAGCCCGTCTCCTGGCGCCCAAGCGACTGCACGGCGTCGCAGACCAGCAGCCCGCCCGCCTGGTGGGTCAGCGTCGCCGCCTCGGCGAGGGGCTGGATCACGCCGGTTTCATTGTTCGCAGCCTGCAAAGCCACCAAGGCCCGGCCTTCGATCCCCCCCAGCAGGGCTTCCAGCGCCGCCAGATCGAGCCGCCCCTGCCCATCGACGGGGGCCCGATGGACCCGTTCGGGCGCAAACCGATGGCCCTCCAGCACGCAGGGGTGCTCGCCCGCGCTGACGATCAGATCGCTCACCCGCCCCGCGCCATCCTTCAAGCTGGGGGTGAGAACCAGATTGGCGGCCTCAGTGCCGCCGGAGGTGAATGTGACATAGCGGGGGTCTGCGCCCAGCGCGCGCGCCACCTCGCCCCGCGCCTCGTCGATCATGCGCCGCGCGGCCCGCCCTTCGCCGTGGACGGACGAGGGATTGCCCGGCAAATCAAGGGCCCGCAGCATCGCCTCGCGCGCCTGAGAGCGCAGCGGAGCGGTGGCGTTGTAGTCGAGATAGATCCGTTCCATCGTCAAGGCGGGCAGCCCGTGCGTGTTTTTCACCAAAGTTCTTGCATTCGCCGCTAGGCGCCGTGCTAGAAGGCCCCTACGGCTCGGAGCGCTGACGCATTCCGGAGCTTGGTCGCGCCACTCCTTGACCATGAAGAGCTTTCTGCGCCTGGCGCATTAGGAGCGCTCCTCGCTGCAAGTCAAGGAAGGCGCGCTCTCGAAAAACAACCCGCCGCTCGCCATATCGGCGGCTGGGCGCATCAGGCGCCCCTATGTGGAGATACGATGCCTGAAGTCATCTTCACCGGCCCGGCCGGACGTCTTGAAGGCCGCTTTCACCCCTCAAAGCAGCGCGGCGCGCCCATAGCGGTCATTCTTCATCCCCACCCGCAGTTTGGTGGCACGATGAACAATCAGATCGTCTACAATATGTATTACGCCTTCGCGGAGCGTGGCTTTTCGGTCCTGCGGTTCAATTTCCGGGGCGTCGGCCGCAGCCAGGGCTCCTTCGATCATGGTCAGGGCGAACTGTCGGACGCCGCCTCCGCCCTCGACTGGGCCCAGAGCATCAACCCGGAGGCGCGCGCCTGCTGGATCGCGGGCATCTCCTTCGGCGCCTGGATCGGCATGCAATTGCTGATGCGCCGCCCGGAGATCGAGGGCTTCATCTCCATCGCACCGCCGGCGAACCGCTTCGACTTTTCCTTCCTGGCGCCCTGCCCCTCCTCGGGCCTCTTCGTCCACGGGGATCAGGATCGGGTCGCGCCGCTGAAGGAGGTCATGGGCCTCATCGAGAAGCTCAAGACCCAGCGCGGGATCGTCATCGAGCACGCTGTCATCGAGGGCGCGAACCACTTCTTCGAGAACCGGGTCGAGCCTCTGATTGAGGAAATCGGCCGCTACCTCGACCGCCGCCTCGACAACCCCCCCCTGCTGCCGACCCCCGCAAGGGCGGTGAAGTAGGCTCAGGCCTGCGCCCGCCGTATGGCGGCGGGCTTCGCCAGCACCCCGCCCGTCTGCGGCGCGGAGACGCCAGTGGTGGTCGGGAAGGTGATCGGCAGCCCCCCAATGGAGCGCACCGCCAGATAGGCGAAGGCCTGCGCCTCCATGGCGTCCACCGACCAACCGTGCTGCTCAGCCGTCGAAACCTTGCAGCCCAGACGCGTCGCCAGTTCCCGCATGAGGGTTGGATTGCGCGCCCCGCCGCCGCAGACCACCAGTTCACCCGGTCGCTTGGGCAGATGGGGCAGCAGCCGCGCCACGCTGGCGGCCGTGAAGGCGGTGAGGGTGGCGGCGGCGTCTTCAACTGAAAGCGAATTCACAATTTCGCGAGAAAAAGCATTTCTATCCAGAGATTTAGGTGGTCTTTTCTCAAAATATGGATGAGCGAGCAAGTCCGCTAACGCAGCCTCATCAACCCGCCCCCGGGCCGCGGTACGCCCGCCTCGATCCATGGGCTTTCCCGCGCGGGCGTGCATCAGATCGTCCAGAAGCGCATTGCCCGGCCCGGTGTCGCAGGCGATGGGATCATAGCCATCGTCCACATAGGTGACGTTCGCCACCCCGCCGATATTCAGAAACGCGACCGGCCCGGCGATCCCGGCGGCCTCAATCAGGGCGCGGTGATAGACAGGCACCACTGGCGCCCCCTCGCCCCCCGCCGCCACATCGGCGGCGCGAAAGTCATAGGCCACAGGTATGCCCAACCGGTCGGCGAGCCCCTGCCCGTCGCCGATCTGCACCGTCAGCCCCTCGCGCGGGCGATGGATGACCGTCTGGCCGTGAAAGCCCACCACCTCCACCTCCGCCGCCGCGATCCCGTTCTGCTCCAGAAAGCGCTCCACCGCCTCCCCGTGGCGACGCGTCACCATGCGCTCGCAGGCGAGGATGGCGGGCGGGCGGGCGTGGCGGTCGGTCAGGCCCACCGCCTCTTCAAGGGCGGCGCGCAGCAGCTTGCGGTCGGCGGCGCCATAGGGGCGGAACAGGGAGGGCCCCTGCCGCACCTCGTTGCGCCCATCCGTCTCGATCAGGGCGACGTCCACCCCATCCATGGAGGTGCCGGACATGAGGCCAATGGCCTTGAACAGAGGCATGAGCGAATCCGCGTGAGCGGCGACGCTAGCATCAGGCCCGGCTCAAGGCTGCGGCATGCGGGCAACGGGGGCGGGAAATCGACGATTTGGGGTCAGAGCCTCATCAACCTACCGGCCATTCGTAGAGATGGTCCACGAACGCCATAAGCTCATCCCCAGCCGGATCGCCCGAGGCGATGGCCCGCGCCTGCCGACGGCATCCGTCAGCGAAAGCGGGGCCTTGCTCTCTGGCGCCAGAATCTGGAGCGGGACATCGCCCCGCCGAGGCGCGCGACCGGGACGCCTTGTGGCAGGGTTCCTCGGAGCACGGGGCAAGGAATATCTCCTTGCGAAAAACGTAACGCATCCGACCCCCAAATTTCCACCTCCGCGCCAGCCGCCATTGCGCTTCACATCGCCCTCCCCTAAACCTCGCCCATCCCGCGAGGTCGCCATGTCCGCATCATTCGTTCCGAAGTCCGATTTCCTGTCCGTGCTCATGGAGCGTGGCTATATCCACCAGTGCTCCGACTTCGAAGGGGTCGACGCCAAGGCCAAGGCGGGCGAACTCATCGCCTACATCGGCTTTGACTGCACGGCCTCCTCGCTCCATGTGGGCTCCCTTCTGCAGATCATGATGCTGCGCTGGCTGCAAAAAACCGGCGGCAAGCCCGTGCCGCTCATGGGCGGGGGCACCACGCGGGTGGGCGATCCCTCCGGCAAGGACGAAAGCCGTCGCCTGCTCTCCATCGACGACATCGAGGCCAACAAGACCAGCATCAAGCAGGTCTTCTCGAAGTTCCTCAGCTTCGGCGAGGCCCGCACCGACGCGGTCATGCCCGACAACGCAGAATGGCTGACGGCGCTCAATTACATCGACTTCCTGCGCGACGTAGGCCGCCACTTCTCGGTCAACCGCATGCTGTCCATGGATTCGGTGAAGATGCGCCTCGAGCGCGACCAGGAACTTTCCTTCATCGAATTCAACTACATGTGCCTTCAGGCCTATGACTTTGTGGAGCTTCACAAGCGCTATGGCTGCCTGTTGCAGATGGGCGGTTCGGACCAATGGGGCAACATCGTCACCGGCATCGACCTCGGCCGCCGCATGGGCGCGCCCCAGCTCTACGCGCTGACCTCGCCCCTGCTCACCACCGCCTCGGGCGCCAAGATGGGCAAGACGGCGGCGGGCGCGGTCTGGCTCAATGCCGACATGCTGCCGGTCTATGACTACTGGCAATATTGGCGCAACACGGAGGATGCGGACGTGGGCCGCTTCCTCAGGCTCTTCACCGACCTGCCCATGGACGAAATCCGCAAGCTCGAGGCGCTGGCGGGCGCGGAGATCAACGAAGCCAAGAAGATCCTCGCCACGGAAGCCACCGCCATGCTGCATGGGCGCGAGCTCGCCGAGGCCGCCGCCCAGACGGCTCGCCAGACCTTCGAGGAAGGGGCGCTGGCCACCTCCCTGCCCACGGTCGAGATCGCGGCCAGCGAACTGGCGGCAGGCTTGGGCGTGCTTAACGCCTTCGTGAAAGCGGGGCTGGTGCCGTCCACGGGCGAGGCTCGCCGTCAGGTCAAGAGCGGTGGCTTGCGGGTCAATGACGCGCCGGTGACGGACGAACGCGCGCAGCTCTCCAACGCTGATCTGATGGGCGAAGGGGTCATCAAGCTCTCCTTCGGCCGCAAGAAGCATGTGCTGCTGGCGCCGCGCGCCTGAAAAAGGAATAAGCCTCAGCGCAAGGGTGGCGGCGGCGCGGGCGGGATGTCCGTCGGCGGGCTCGGCGCGCCGGGGCCAGGCCCTGTCTCGCCCACGCCGAAGATCTTGCGGAACAAGCCCGGCGCGATGGCCGAGAGCGGATTGATGGCGAGTTGCGGCGCGCTCGCGGCGCCGGTGGCGCGGAAGTTCACCGCGAAGAGTCCCTCGTTGGAGCCGCCGCCAAGGATCGGGCCAAAGACGGGTATCTGAGAGAACAGATTGTTGACGCCATAGGCTGGCACAAAGGTCCCCACCACATTCACCCGGTCGCGGTCAAAATCGACGGCGCCATCCAGCTTGATGCCGATCTGGTTGCCATAGAGCAGGCCATCGCGGATGGTGATCTCGCTGCCCGTGCGGGTGAAGGCCGCCTGCATGCGCGAGAAGACCGAAGCGCCCGTGTCGATCTTCAACGCGCCCTTGTCGTCCCGCAGGGCGACGCCCTCCGTCACCAGGCGTCGCAGGGCAGGTTCATCGCGCAAGATGAAATCGCTCACCCGGAACGAGCCGTCGACGCCGCCAGCGTCGAAGCGCGCTGCGAATTCGAATTTGCCGCCCTCCATCCGCTTGTAGACATCCAGGAAGTTCAGGAATGCGCCCCCATCGCCCGTAGAGATGGAGACGACGGGGTCGCCTGCGCTGGAGCGCGTCGTCACGCCAATGATCGGCGCCCGCCCGGCGCGGGCCTGCAATTGAAAATTGCGCACACCGCCCGCCTGGCGCAGCACCTTCAGATCGAGCCCGGTGAGGCTCTGGCGATTGGCGCCGATGATCGTGGATGCGCGCAGGTCCAGATCGATGTCCTTCGTCGAACTGATGTCCTTGGCGTTGGCGTCAGCCAGCAAGCTCTTCAGGAAGGGGCGAGCGTCCATGGAGCCCGCGCGAACCGTGACCTTGAGAGCGTCCCTGACCTCATCCACGTCGATCTTCATGTCGTCGCCTGGCGACAATCGAAACTGGGAGAGGCGGGCGGAGCGAAAAGCGCCATTGGCGTCAAGCTCGAGCGAACCGCGCACCGAAGCGCCCGCCGCCGATTCAAAGACCAGTTGATCGATGGTCGAACCCCGGGGGGTGCTATCCAGCAGAAAACTTGCCTTCGCAGGACGGCCAGCGGGCTTCAGCAGCCCGGGCAGAACGCCATCGATGTTGGTGCGCTGCAGATCGAGCTCCACCTGGGCGGGCGGAAGATCTTTCACGCCAAAGGCGGAGGTGACGCGCACGCCGATGGGACCGGCCACGCCCGCGCCCAGCGTCATGCCCAGACGATTGCGTCCGGCGTCATCCAGTTGAAAGCCGACGACCGCCTCCATGTCGCCACCGGGGACCTGTTTCAGATCGAGCGAGACTGGCCCGCCCAGCAGACGCCCCTGCCCGCTCCCCTTCAGCCCCCCGCCATCGCTGACGACGGTGAGCTGGCCCTGCTCCAGCCTCTCCTTGCCGATGAGCTTTTCGATGATGAGATTGGAGATGGCGGCATTGACGCGCACAACGGTGTCGTCAGGCCTGGAGGCTTTCTTGCTGAGCTTCAAATTGATGTTGAGCAGCGCGTCCACCTGCCCCTTCATGACGGCGCTGTCGATCTGCATGCCGCCATAGGGCTTCATGCCCTCCCGGCCCAGAATATCGGCGACCGCGTCAAGGGATCCGGTGAAGTGCGCGAGCACGGAGGCGGGCGCAGGCTTCTGGCCATTGTCGGGCGCCTGGAAGGTGGCGTCCGCCAACGCCAGACGCCGACCATTATGCCCCTCAAGGGCGCCACGCGTGATGGTCAGGGCCGTCGTGCGGCCCGTCACGACGCCGCTCGCTTCGACCTCCACCAATGGAGGCACGCCGGGCAAGAGCTGCAACACGCCATTCGAGACCGTGAAATCGACCCGAACGGAAGCGTCCGGCGGCGCAGTGCGCTGTTTCATGGAGGTGAAAGCGGCGGCGTCGAAATCGACCGCGATCTTGCCCGCCATCACCCCTCCGCCAAGGCGGTCGAAGAGATAGCTGCGCACAGGCGGGGCCACAGTGCTGGGCCACAGACGAAGGACCGCCTGGGAGGGCATGCGGCCGATGATCAGTCCAAGTTGCAATCGGGGCTGACCGGGCTCCAGCAGAGAAGCTTCCAGAGTCCCCTTCAGATCGACTTGCGGCCCAAAAACATCGAACTGATCGATGACGACTTTCCGCATCTGCGGAAAGGCGCGCGCAACGAGACGGCCTCGCTCAAGGACAACCGGCGTCTGCCCGGGCCGCTCGGGTCCAAAAACGCTCCCCGGCGCGCTGACGCCCTCGATGAGCCAGGGATCATCCGGGGCCTTTGGCGGGATAAGGGTGGCGGAAAAGCCGATCCGCGAGGCTCCGGTGCGCCATTCGGCGCTATCCAGCACAAAACGACGGCTGGCCGGATCAAAGCGAAAGGCGCCATGCAGCGCATCGACCAAAGCGGGCTCGTGATCCGGATCATGCAGAAAAAAATAGCCCGAGCCGAACGAGAAAGAGCCCTCGGAGGGGCCAAGGTCGCCCTGCGGCGTGAGGCCAAGCCGCACCTTGAAGGACAGGGGCATATCGAAGTCAAAGGGCGGATCGCGCAATCCGCCGAAGAGCGACAGTTCGTCGAAACTCAGATCGGTCACTTCGACGTCAAGCCCCCTGTCCTCACCCTGCTCCACCGTGCGCGCATCGACCCGCCAGCGCCCGTTAGGGCCAGTGGCGGAGAGCCCGAGATGGGCGCTTGAGCGACTTTTTTCAAAGGCGAAGTCCAGATCGTCAAAACGAACGGACTGATCCGCCGCCTGGTCCTCGAACACAAGGGTTCCGCGAGACACGCCGATATGTTTGAGCTCGCCCAGCATGGCGTTGCGGCTGGTGGCCGCATCGATGACCATCCGCAAAGCTTCGCCGAAGGAGTCGACGGCGCGTTCCTGCGTCTTCACGGGCGGCGACAGGACAACCGGCTCATTGCCTGCCAGAATGGTCAGGGACCCATCGGGCGCCATGGACAAGCGCAGGCTCAAATCCAGAAAATCGAGCCTGACCGGAGCGACCTCCGCCTGCAACAGCGAGGCGAAATGGATGACGACCTCAGCCCGAGGGGCGGACAGGATCGTGCGCCCACCCGGATCCCTCACAACCACGCCGGTAAAGACAAGCCCTGGCCCCCGTAGCCCCTTCTCGATAGTCGCCGCCTCGAACCTGAAGGCGTAGCCCTGGCCAAGTCGCCCATCGAGGTCACGCTCGATATGCGGCTTGAACGCTTCAAGCGAAATCGGTCCCTCGGCCAGGCGATAGGTCAGAAATCCAGCCCCGGCCGCCCCGATGATGAGAAGCGCTGATAAGAGGAAGAAAATGGACCGCAGAACGCGCATGACAGGGCCGCTGCGGCCCCGGCGCATGCGCAGGGCGTCGCTGCTCCGCCGGCCGCCGAAGGACCCGCGAAGCCTCGCCAGCGCGCTCTCGCGCGGCCTATGATCCGTGTCCTCGACCAAAAGCGCCCTGAACCTTCCTCATCGGCATTGCCAACGCCTGTCCCGATTCGGCAAATTACAGCTTCGCGAGCATTCTCGCATCCGCAAGCCCCCATCAATCGTAGGCAATTGCGCATCGAATAGGACGAAAGGAAGGCATCATGTCGAGCACGCCAGCGGTCGGGGCCAAGGCCCCAGCTTTCAATCTGCCCACGGACGGGGGCGGCAAGCTGAGCTTGAGCGCCTTGAAGGGCAAGAAGGTCGTCCTCTATTTCTATCCCAAGGACGACACCTCCGGCTGCACACGCGAGGCCATTGATTTCAATGGCATGAAGGATGACTTCGCCAAGGCGGGCGCCGTGGTGGTGGGCGTCTCCCCGGACTCGGCGGCCAGCCATGACAAGTTCAAGAAGAAACACGGGCTGGATTTCCCCCTGATCGCCGATGAGGAGAAGGCCATGCTGGAGGCCTATGGGGTCTGGGTCGAAAAAAGCATGTATGGCCGTAAATACATGGGCGTGGAGCGCACCACCCTGTTGATCGACGCCGAGGGCAAGGTGGCGCAGGTCTGGAACAAGGTGAAGGTTCCGGGCCATGCGGAAGAGGTTCTGGCCGCCGCCCGCGCGCTAAAGTGAGCGAGCGCTCCTCCGGTTCTCTGAAAATTAACCATATTCAGCAAGCTTGGGCGTGTCCATTCGCGGAATTTTCACGCCCATGTCATTTCCCCAAGGCCACAAGGGACAACTTCCTCCCTCAGGCGTCACTCTGACCTTCAGACGGCGCGGGCGCATGCGCACCCTTCGCCTGGGCCCCGTCGCCCTTGGGCTGATCGTCCTCATCCCGCTTATGGCCCTGAGCGCGAGCGCGGCGGCCCTGTTCTGGAACGTCTTTCGCGATGACGTGATGGTCGCGCTTCTGCGCCGCCATGGGGACATGCAATCAGCCTATGAGGATCGTCTGGCCGGCATGCGCGCGCAGATCGACCGGGTGACCAGCCGTCAGTTGCTCGACCAGAACACCCTTGAGGGACGGGTGCATGAACTGCTGGCGCGTCAGGCCCGGCTCGAATCCCGCGCCGCCATGATCTCGACGCTGGCGGAGCAAATGGGGGTTGAAGCGCAACCGCCCTCCCCGGCGGAGCCCCTGCGCCAGCAAGCCACTCCCTCGCCTCTGGACACGCGGCCAGCGCCGCTCGACAAGCCCCGACCCGAAACCATCGAAAAGCCCTTGTCTGAGGGCCTTCAATTACGCTCCAGCCTCGACAGTCCCGATAACCTGGCGTTGGGCGCGCGCCCCAACCAGGAGCCCTCCACCACCAAAGATCTGAGCGCGGTAGCCCGCGGCCTTGAGCGGATCGAGCACGACCAGATCCGGACTGTGGCCCAGATCGGCGCCGCCGCCAGACGCAAGATCGGGCGTCTCAAACAGGTCATCACGGAAACTGGCCTCGCGCCGGAAAGCCTCTCCCCGCCCAGGGGCAAGGCAATTGGCGGCCCCTTCATTCCCTTGAAGGCCGATCCGAATGGCTCCCTGTTCGAACAGGAACTCAGCCGGATAGCGAACGACTACGCCACCGCCAGCCGCCTGACGCAAATCGTCTCGACGCTGCCCCTGCGCCGCCCGATCGCCGGACGTCTGGAGATCACCTCGGGCTATGGCCCGCGCATTGATCCCTTCATGGGACGCATGGCGCTCCATGCGGGCATGGACATAAAAGAGGAGCCGGGAACGCCCGTGCGCGCCACCGCTGGGGGCAAGGTCGTTTCGGCGGGATGGAGCGGCGGTTATGGCAATATGGTCGAGATCGAGCACGAGAACGATATGTCCACCCGCTACGGGCACCTGTCGATGATCTCGGTGACCGAGGGGCAATATGTCTCGCCCGGAACCATCCTGGGCCGCGTGGGCTCCACCGGCCGCTCCACGGGTCCCCATCTTCATTACGAGGTGCGGATCGATGGAGAAGCGGTCGATCCCGGCCGTTTCCTGCGGGCTAGCGAGGGCTGGCGGGGATGAGGTGAGGCGTCGCCAGAGCGACTTGACCCCGACAAAAATATATGGCGTAAAATGCCATATGAAGGCGGAACTGATCATCCGATACCGGCAGGTTTATGCTGACGGTCCTATCGCAGAGGCAGTCGTCTGGAGGGTTCCTTCACCCGTTCCTCCAAGCGACCATAGTATCAAGTACCGCCTCTTTTACGGTCGATCAGGGGAGCGGTTGATTGGTTATGACAACGAGCGTGGCAAGGGCGATCATCGCCATATTGCAGGACGCGAAGAGTCCTACACTTTTGTATCGATAGATCAACTGATGGCAGATTTCATCGCTGACATCACAGAGCTTCGAGGAGGTTCCAGATGAGCAGACTTGAAATCCATGTCGGAGAATCGCTGGAGGACATGAAGCGACGCGTGGTGGACGCCGTCGAGCGCGCCAAACGCGGAGAGATCATTGGCGAAGAACACGTCAATTTCGAGTCGTGGGAAGCGCTCGCTGGCGTCATGACGACGAAGCGCTTCGAACTTCTACGCCATCTCCACCGTAGCCCGGAGGCTACCATCGCTTCGCTCGCAAGAAGCCTGAAGCGTGACTACAAGCGGGTCCACGAAGACGTCGAAGCTCTCTCACAAGCTGGGCTGATTGATCGTAGCGCTGACGGCCTGCGGGCGGATTATGATGAAATCAGAACGCTGATAGCTTTGTAACCGACGCCCACAGCGGCTCCTTGGCCGCCACTGCGCCGTGGGGCTAAAAGTTTATTCTATCGTAGACATCCAAGTTTATTATGCTTGAGATTCGCCACCTTACCCTGCCCCGCTCAGTCCACGTCATCGACGCTTTCAGGCCCGCCGCCGTAGACGCGCTGGGCCAGCGAGGCCTGCATGAACTTGTCGAGGTCGCCATCCAGCACATCTGAGGGCGTGCCGGAGACGACCCCTGTGCGAAGGTCCTTCACCATCTGGTAGGGCTGCAACACATAGCTGCGGATCTGATGGCCCCAGCCAATGTCGGTCTTGGATTCCGAAGCCTTGTTGGCTGCAGCCTCGCGTATTTCGAGCTCACGCTCATAGAGACGCGCGCGCAGCATGTTCCAGGCGGTGGCGCGGTTCTTGTGCTGGGAGCGCTCGGACTGGCAGGCGACCACGATGCCTGTGGGCACATGGGTTATGCGCACCGCCGAATCCGTCTTGTTGACATGCTGTCCGCCCGCGCCGGAGGCGCGATAGGTGTCGATGCGGCAATCGCTCTCGTTGACGTCAACCACGATGCGGTCGTCAACGGAAGGATAGACCCAGACCGAGGCGAAGCTGGTATGGCGCCGCGCATTGGAGTCAAAGGGCGAAATGCGCACCAGGCGATGCACGCCCGACTCGCTCTTCATCCAGCCATGGGCGTTATGGCCCTTGACCAGCAGGGTGGCGGACTTGATGCCCGCCTCTTCGCCGGGGGTCTCTTCGATGACCTCGACGGAAAACTTCCGCCGCTCCGCCCAGCGCGAATACATGCGCTCCAGCATGCGCGCCCAGTCGCAACTCTCGGTGCCGCCGGCGCCGGAATGGACTTCGATGAAGGTGTCGTTGGCGTCAGCCTCTCCCGACAGCAGAGTCTCGATCTGCCGGGTCTCAGCCTCCGCCTTAAGGCCCTTCAGAATTTCTATGCCTTCCTGCTCGGTCGCTTCGTCGCCCTCGGCCTCGCCGAGCTCGACGAGCGTGGCGGCGTCATCGAGCTCCCGCTCCAGACGGCTCAAGGCGCCAAGGCGCTCTTCCAGATCCGTTCGCTCACGCATGATCTTCTGCGCGGCTTCGGCGTCGTTCCACAGGTCAGGGTCTTCGACTTTGGCGTTCAGTTCGGCAAGACGTCGCGTTGAGGCGTCGACGTCAAAGATGCCTCCTCAGCAGTCCTGCGGACTGCTTGATTTGATCGACCAGCGCTTGGGCTTCGGCGCGCATTGTTGCTCTCTTTCGCGTGAAAGGCGCACCCCGCAGGCGCGCCTTCGATGGGGGGTAAATAATCGGGCGAAGGGCCGGTGTAAACAGGCCTCAGTAAAGCCCGCCCGCGCCCCCCGGGCCAACGGCCGCCTCGGGGGGCTTGTTCGGATCGACGGCGGCGAAGTTGTCGGGCGGAGCCGTGCCGGGCTTGAAGGCCTCCAGGATCGTGCCCTGGCCGCTGGAGCGCAGCCCCGTCTTCGGATCGATCGAGATCAGCTTGATGCCCGCGGGCACGCGGAAGGGCGTGTCAGGCTTGTCCTTCAGCGCCAGCTTCATGAAATCGCGGAAAATGGGCGCCGCATAGACTCCCGCCGTCGCCCGGTCCCCCAGACTGCGGGGGCGGTCATAGCCCATGAACACGCCCACCGCGAGATCGGGCGAAAAGCCGACAAACCACACGTCCTTAGAATCGTTGGTGGTTCCGGTCTTGCCCGCAAGATGTTTGCCCACCTCGCGAACAACCGTCGCCGTGCCGCGCAGCACAACGCCCTCCATGATCGTTGTGATCTGATAGGCGGTGAGCGGATCGAGAACCTGCTCGCGCGAATCGACCAGCCGCGGCTCGCTCTGATTGGCCCAGCCCGGCGCGTCGCAACCCTCGCAGACCCGTTGGTCATGTTTGTAGATGGTGCGGCCCCAGCGATCCTGGATGCGATCGATCAATGTGGGCTTGATGCGCTTGCCGCCGTTGGCCAGCATGGAATAAGCGGTCGTCATGCGCAGCACGGTCGTCTCGCCCGCGCCCAGCGACATGGCCAGCACCGGCAGCATATCGTCATAAACGCCAAAGCGCTTGGCGTATTCGGCGATGACCGGCATGCCGATGTCCTTGGCGAGACGCACGGTCATCTGGTTCTTCGAATGCTCGATGCCGTAGCGCAGCGTATGGGGCGCCACGCCCGAATTGCCGCCGTAGTTGTCCGGACGCCAGACCTCGCCATTGCCCAGATCGACCTCGATGGGCGCGTCAAGCACCTGGGAGGACGGGGTGTAGCCATTGTCGAGGGCGGTGGCGTAAACGATGGGCTTGAAGGAGGAGCCCGGCTGGCGGAAGGCCTGGGTCGCGCGGTTGAATTCGGACTGATCGAAGGAGAAGCCGCCGACCATGGCCAGAACGCGGCCCGTATAGGGGTCCATCGCCACAATGCCCCCGGAGATGTCGGGGATCTGACGCAGGCGATACTGTCCAGGCTTGCCCTCCACGGGCTCCGCATAAATCACATCGCCGATTTGCAAGGCCTGCCGGACGGTGGCCTTGCGCGTCCAGCGCATGCCGTCGAGCGGCAGCACGCCCGTCTCGCGCTCGCGGCTAACTTCACCGGATTTTTCGCGGGTGGGCTGAAGGCCTATGCGTGCGGAAGCGTCGGTGGTCTCGAGCACCACTGCAAGCCGCCATGGCCGCACATCGCCCAGCGCAGGCACCTCAGCAAGGGCGACGCCCCAATCCTGGCCTACGTTGATATTACGCATGGCGCCGCGAAAGCCCTGCGCTTCGTCGAAGCGCACGAGTCCGTCCACCAGCGCCTTGCGCGCCATGAGCTGCATCTTCGGATCCAGCGTCGTGCGCACCGACAAGCCGCCCTCGTAAAGCTTCTTCTCGCCGTATTTTTCGGAGAGTTCGCGACGCACCTCCTCCGCGAAATAGCCGGCGGCGTAGCTGTTGGGCGACATGACCCGCGGATTGACGCCAAGCGGCTCGGTCTTCGCCTTGTCGCCCACATCGCGCGCCACATAGCCATTCTCGACCATGCGGTCGATCACATAGTTGCGGCGAGCGATGGCCTTGTCGCGGTTACGGAAGGGATGCAGATCGCTCGGCGCCTTGGGCAGCGCGGCGAGATAGGCCGCCTCCGCCAACGTGAGCTCATTCACCGAGCGTCCGTAGTAGTTCAGGGCCGAGGCGGCGATGCCATAGTTACCGAGGCCGAGATAGATTTCATTGAGATAGAGTTCGAGGATGCGCTCTTTCGAATAGGCGGCCTCAATACGGAAGCTCAGCAGCATCTCGCGGATCTTGCGCTCGAAGCTGCGCTCATTGGTCAAAAGGAAGTTCTTGGCGACCTGCTGGGTGATGGTCGAGGCGCCCTGCACGCGTCTTCCGCCCTGAACCAGGATCACCACCGCACGCGCGATGCCCTCGGGATCGACGCCGCCATGGGTGTAGAAATTCTTGTCTTCCGCCGAGAGAAAGGCCTGCTTCACCAGCGGCGGAATCGACGAGCTGGGCAGGTAGAGCCGTCGCTCGCGCGAGTATTCAGCCAGGATGGACCCATCGCCCGCATGAACGCGCGTCATGACCGGCGGCTCATAGTTCTGTAACTGGGCCGTATCGGGCAGATCCTGTTGATAATGCCACAGCAGCAAGGCGAATCCCGCCGCCCCGCACACGAAAACGATCGCGCCGGTTGCGAAAAGGAACCCCAATAACCTTGCGATCAAGCGCATAAAACCATCACCTTCGCCAAACGCCCGCCGCCGGTCGCCGTCAAGCCGATCCGACCGATCCGGAAACGGGAGCCAGAGCCGCCTTCTAGCAGTCGCCAGAGGGAGTCGCCAGTCAGATAGGGCTCAACCCCCCTGCCGCCCCTGGGGTCATTCGTCGCCGCGTTTTGTGTCGCTTTCGGGGCGAACGGTCGGCAAAGGCCGCAAGCGTCCCATCATTATGGGGAAAGGCCCTCCGGCGGCCCTGCCCTTGGGGAGGCCAGAGCCCCAAAGGGAGCGCCCGCCGGCGACGTCCGGGCTGATTCGGCCCCACCCCGGGACTGGAAAAACCCCTCCACGGCGCGGGCCACGACCGCCGCCGCCTTTTCGCGCCACTGCGGCGTGGTCAGAATGGCCAGATCGCGATCGCTGGACAGATATCCAAGCTCAAGCAGAACGGAGGGCACGTCGTGGGCCTTGAGCACCTGAAACCCGGCGGATCGGATCGGGTTCTTGTTGAGCTGGCCGATGTCCTTCCAATAGTCCACGAGCGTGCGGGCGAAGACATTGCTGTAAGCCCGGGTCTCGCGCCGGGTGAGATCGACCAGAATGTCGCTGACCTCGCTCTGGTCCTCGCGCCCGTCAAGACCGCCTGCGAGATCAGCCTGATTTTCCTTCTCCGCCACCCGCGCCGCTTCCGCGTCGGAGGCCCGCTCGGAGGCGGTGTAGACGGTGGCCCCGGCGACGCTGCGGTCATCCGAAAGCGTATCCGCATGGATGGAGACGAACAGCGACGCCCCATTGGCGCGGGCGCGGCGCACGCGCTCGCCCAAGGGGACGAACACATCCCCCTCCCTGGAGAGGACGACCCGCACCTTCTTGCCCGCCTCAAGCCGGGCGGCGAGCGCTTTGGTGAATTCGAAGACGATGTCCTTCTCGAGGGCGCCCGAAGCGCTGTGAGCGCCCGTATCGACGCCTCCATGGCCAGCGTCGAGCGCCACCACCGGCAAGGACGGGACCTGGCCGGGCCCTCCTGCTTGCGGCGCGGCGAGCATTGGGGCGGGGCTGGCGGCCAGGCGCTCAGCTCTGGAGCGCTCCGCCTCGGCCCGAAAAAGGCTGCGGTCCACCTTGGCGAGTTCAATCACCAGCTGCGCCCCGCGCCCCCCAACCGCCGGAATGCAGGCGACCCGGACGATCCGCGCTGGCGAGGCCAAATGGATCACCACCCGCGACTTGCCAGCCGTAACCAGGCCAAATCGATAGGAGGCGATGACGCCGCCGAGCGGCTCGGCCCCCTTCGCGGGCTTGCGCCGGATGGCTGGGGGCAACCCCTTGGCGGCGTTGATCTGAAAATCCACCTCCGAAAGATCGATCACCACCCGGTCGGGATCGGCCAGCACATGGGCCTGGGGCTCCAGAGGCCCGGTAAGGTCGAAGGACAGGCGGGTCAGATCCCCCGAGACCTGGAGGTCCGAGCCCGTGGCTGCGATGGACGGCGCGGCGCGGCCCTGCGCGGCCGGGACGGATTGGGCGACCTGAAGCCGCTCCAGGCCAAGCGAGGGCGAAGCCAGCGTGAGACTCCCCGCAGCCAGAACTACGCGCCAGAGCCCGGACAGGGCCCTTCGCGCCTTCGACGTCACGCCATCGACCATGGAGGCGCCCCCTTTCCGGCGCAGAATCATCATGCCTACCCTTGTAAGCGTTACCGGACAGATGGTTAACGCTCTCGAAGCGGCGCAGGACCCCGAAACCTGTAACGTTGCAATTTAGCAACATTATCGAAGAACTTGCCAAAGACCCATGGCAGTCGCTATGGTCCCTTGGTTCCGGTCCGGGACTCAGGTCTGGCGATGACGCGCCCTCTTCATGGAGCGCCACGCCTGGTCTGCCCGCCTTGCAGCGTCGATCCCTCCGGGGATTGCAGCGGTCTCAGGCGGATACGGCTGGCGGCCGGGTCGAAGGACCCGCGCAGTTCGAACCGGATCAGGATGACGCGGCCTTATCGCCGCTCGATCAGGTCGTGAGAGAATGGGTCGCACCGCAACGGTTCAAGCACAGACGCATCGCCCGGCGCGCAACGCCGCCCGGCGCGACATTCTGCTTGGCGCGAGCGCCGACGCTTCAATCACGTTTAGCACATGCTCAAGCGGCGTCGCCGCCTTCATCCAGAATAGCGCAAGATCCCGTCCCGGCGCGCTCAAGCGTCTCGCCGGACTGGATATGCGTATCCCCTCACCTGACACCGCCCTTGCCCCCTTCGCCGCCTCGCCGCCCTCCAAAAGGACGGGCCGAGGCTCTGTCCAACTGGATAGGCGCGACGGTGAAGCCGGCTCCGGCTTAAAGAGTTTCAAATGGCCAACAAAATGCTTATCGACGCATCCCACCCGGAGGAGACCCGGGTTGTGGTGCTGCGCGGGAACCGCGTAGAAGAATTCGACTTCGAGTCCGCGACAAAGAAACAACTGCGCGGCAACATCTATCTGGCGAAGGTGACTCGCGTGGAGCCTTCGCTCCAGGCCGCCTTCATCGATTACGGCGGGAACCGCCACGGCTTCCTGGCCTTCTCGGAAATCCATCCCGACTATTACCAGATCCCCGTGGCCGACCGGCAAGCCCTGCTCGAGGACGAGGCCCGCGCCCATGAGCAGGAAGAGGACGAGGAGCGTTCTCCCCGTCGCACCAGCCGCCGCCGCCGCAACGAGCGCCCCAAGCGCCGCAATGGCCGCGACGAGAGCGTGTCCGGCGAGGCCGAAGGCAACGGCGAGGCGCATGAGGCACATCACGACGGTTTCGAACCCGCCGCTGACGATCACGGCCATGGTCACGAGGCCAGCGTTGAAGCTGAAACTCCGGCTGACGCGCAGCCCCATGTCGAGGCTCACGCAGAGCCCGCACCCCAGCTTGACGCCGCCCCTGAACACCATGGGGAGCATGTCGCCGAGGTCGTCGCCGAGCCTGCGACGGTCGCCCATGCCGAGCCGGTCGAAAGCCATGAGCACGAGGCGCCCGCCCATCACGCGGAAGTCCATCACGACGAGCAGCCGCACGACCATCACGATGATCAACCCGTCGAAGTGCGTCACCAGAACGACGATGATCACGAATCCGATGAAGACGAGGACGACGAGGAGCATGACGAGGAGGCGGAGGTTGTCGAGCAACTCGGCGGCGACGCTCTCGAAGAGATGCCCTATCGCGCCCCGCGCATGCGCCGTCAGTACAAGATTCAGGAAGTGATCAAGCGCCGTCAGGTGCTGCTCGTTCAGGTCGTGAAGGAAGAGCGCGGCAACAAGGGCGCGGCGCTGACCACCTATCTATCCCTCGCTGGCCGCTATTCGGTGCTCATGCCCAACACGGCGCGCGGCGGCGGCATCTCCCGCAAGATCACGGACGCCACTGACCGCAAGCGTCTCAAGGAGCTTGCGCAGGACCTTGAGGTTCCCGAGGGCATGGGCGTCATCCTGCGCACCGCTGGCGCCAGCCGCACGAAGCAGGAGATCCGCAGGGATTTCGAATATCTTCTGCGCATGTGGGAGACCGTGCGCGAACTGACCCTCAAGTCCTCTGCGCCCAATCTGGTTTACGAAGAGGGCTCGCTGATCAAGCGTTCGATCCGCGACCTCTTCAACAAGGACATCGACGACGTGATCGTCGCTGGCGATGAAGGCTATCGTGAAGCCAAGGACTTCATGCGGCTTCTCATGCCAACCCATGTGAAGA
>CANGTC010000059.1 GCA_947456505.1 Beijerinckiaceae bacterium | reverse complement strand
GCGCGAAATCATCGAGAACGCGCGCTTCCGCCCGGTGATGGCGCGCACCAAGGTCTATATCATCGACGAAGTGCACATGCTCTCCAAGAACGCCTTCAACGCCCTGTTGAAGACGCTCGAGGAGCCGCCAGAGCATGTGAAATTCCTCTTCGCCACCACCGAAATCGAGAAGGTGCCGGTGACCGTGCGCTCGCGTTGCCAGCGCTTCGACCTGCGCCGCATCGAACCGGATGTGCTGATCAACCATCTGGCGGGCATCTGCGCCAAGGAGCAGGTGAACATCGAGCGTGATGCGCTGGCCCTGATCGCCCGCGCTGCGGAGGGCTCGGTGCGCGACGCCCTCTCGATCCTCGATCAGGCCATCGCCCATGAGTCAAACGGCGGCGCCATCACCGCGCTTGGTCTGCGCGACATGCTGGGCGTAGCCGACCGCGCCCGCATCATCGACCTCTTCGAGGCCGTGATGAAGGGCGATGCGGCGGGCGCGCTGGGCATTCTGAAAGAGCAGTACGACATGGGCGCCGATCCCGCCCATGTGCTCACCGGCCTCGCCGAATTCGTGCATTTCGTCACGAAGCTCAAGCTCGTGAAGAGCGACCGGCCCGATTCTTCCGTCAGCCCGGAGGAGGCGAGCCGCGGCGGCGCTTTCGCAGCGGCGCTCTCCATGCCCGTGCTGACCCGCGCCTGGCAATTGCTGACCAAGGGGCTGCAGGACATGCGCGATGCGCCCCGCCCGCTGGCCGCCGCCGACATGGTGCTGGTGCGCCTCGCCTATGCGGCCGACATGCCCACCCCCGATGATGTCCTGCGCAAACTGGCCAGCGCCCCCCAGGGCGGCGGCGATGGACGCGCGCCGGCGCGTCAAGGGACGCCCTCGGGCGGGAGTGGCGCGTCAGCCATGGCGGCGTCACGGACCATGACCGTCGCCGCCAGTGCGCCCATGCCCCAGCAAAGACCCACCGCGCAGGCGCAAGCCGAGGCCCAGCCCCAGGCCCGCGTCGAGATTCCCCGCTTCGAGGATCTCGTTACGCTGGCCCAGGTCAACCGCGACATCCAGTTGAAGATCGCCCTGGAGCAGGATGTGCGGCTGGTGCGCTTCGAGCGCGGCTCCATCGAATTTTCGCTCACCCCCGGCGCCTCGCCCCAGCTCGCGCAGACTCTCATGCGCCGCCTGCAGGAATGGACAGGCATCCGCTGGATGGTCGCGGTCTCTCGCGAAGAAGGCGCGCCGACCCTGAAAGAACAGGCCGACGCCCGCGCCGAGGAAAAGATGACCGGCGTGCGCGCCATTCCTCTCGTGCGCAAGGTGCTGGAGGCCTTCCCGGGCGCGCAGATCATGGCGATCCGCGCCCCCGAGATCGAGCCTGAACCCGTCACCGCAGCCATTGCGCCCGAAACTGCCGATGGCGGCGACGAGGTCGGCTACGCCGACCAGATCTATACCGAAGACGATTTGTGAGGCGCTGACTCCAATGAAAGACATCATGGGATTGATGAAGCAGGCGCAGGCCATGCAGGCGCGCATGCAGGATATGCAGGCCGAACTGGAAAACATCGAGGTGGTCGGCCAGTCCGGCGGCGGTCTCGTGCAGGTGACGCTCACCGCCAAGGGCGCCATGCGCGGCGTGACCATCGACGCCTCCCTGCTGCGGGCGGACGAGAAGGAGATCGTGGAAGATCTTGTCGTCACCGCCCATGAGGACGCCCGCAAGAAGGGCGAGCGCCTGCTGGAAGAAAAGATGAAATCCGTGACCGCTGGCCTGCCCCTGCCCCCCGGCATGAAACTGCCCTTCTGATGGCTGAAAGGGTTGCGGGTCCCGAGATCGAGCGGCTGATCCAGCTGCTGGCGAAATTGCCGGGCTTGGGGCCGCGTTCGGCGCGACGGGCCGCGCTGCATCTCATCCGCAAGCGCGAGGAATTGCTTGGCCCGCTCGCCAACGCCATGCAGGTGGCCAAGGATCGCATCCTCACCTGCTCAGCCTGCGGCAATGTGGACACCAGAGATCCCTGCACCGTCTGCGCAGACACACGCCGCGACCCCGCCATGCTCGTGGTGGTGGAGACGGTGGCGGACCTTTGGGCGCTGGAGCGGGCGGCGGCCCTGCGGGCGCGCTACCATGTGCTGGGCGGCACGCTGTCGCCGCTGGATGGGGTGGGGCCGAAGGACATTAACCTCGATTCGCTGGTGACGCGGGTGAGCGAGGGGGAGATCCGAGAGATCATCCTGGCGGTGAACGCCACCGTGGATGGGCAGACCACCGCCCATTACATCACCGACATTCTCTCCCATCTCGACGTCAAGATCACCCGCCTCGCCCATGGTGTGCCCGTGGGCGGCGAGCTTGATTATCTCGACGAGGGCACGCTGTCGGCGGCCATTCGGCAGCGCACGGATTTTTAGGCGGGAACCTTCGCTGCCCCCAGCGATTCCCGCAGAGCCTCAAAAGCGAGGACCCCATGGGCAAACCGCTCACTGTCACAATCCCCCATTCCCTTGGCGCGGCGCAAGCGAAACAGCGCATTTCCGAGGGGGTCGAGACCCTGCGCAAGCAATATGCCTCGCAGCTCACGCGCGCGGACATCGCCTGGCGAGGCGACAGCGCGGAGCTGCAGGTGGGGGCTCTGGGTCAGGTGATCAATGCGCGGATCGACGTGGGTGAGGACCAGCTTCGAATTGAGGTCGATCTGCCCTGGCTCTTGCAAAAGTTGACGCGCCCGCTGGAGGCGTTTCTGACGCGCACAGGAGCAGAAACGCTCAGGATCGGGAAAAACTGAACCTTAGCCTAGCGACCAATGAGCTTTTCAATGCTTACGGCGATGGCGGCGGCCAGAAAGGTCCAGACCATCAGGGGAATGATGTGGACGGGCTCAAAATAGATCCCCACGCCGACGCCAACGGCGATGACGCCAAGCATGATGTGCCATCCGGACAGTTTCTGCATTGGCGTCCTCCATCTCAACTCTATGGATGACGATTAGGGTGTCGGAGCCCAATCTACAAGCTTTCGTGATCGCGACGAAGTGTCGCCGCCTCACCCCCGCCCCTCCCGGCACCGGTCCGAACAGTAGCGCACCTCGTCCCAGACCTTCGCCCATTTCTTGCGCCAGACGAAGGGACGCGCGCAGACGACGCAAAGCTTGCTGGGCAGGTCGCTTTTCTTGCGCATCTTGGCCAAAGCCGCATTCTCCGCTTGCATGAACCGCATCGCGCCGGTCTTCGTAACTGGCCAGCGCATCCTGGATACGCGCGCTCTCCCCTGAATGGATCAATGATGAAAAGCCTGCGTCTGGTGTTCGGCGACCAACTCACCCGTTCCCTGAGCGCGCTCGATGGGCTCGATCCCGCGCAGGACGTGGTCTTCATGATGGAGGTGATGCAGGAAACGACCTATGTGCCGCATCACAAGCAGAAGATCGTCCTGATCCTCTCAGCCATGCGCCATTTCGCTGAGGAACTCATCAGCGAAGGCCTGCGCGTGCACTATGTACAGCTCGACGACCCCGCCAACACGGGCTCCTTCACCGGCGAACTCGCTCGCGCCATCGCCTTGCATCAACCAGACAGACTGATCGCGACCGAGCCCGGCGAATGGCGGGTGGCGCAGATGATGGGCGAATGGTCCGCGCAATTTGGCTTGCCTCTGGAGATCCGCGAAGACGACCGCTTCTTTTGTTCGCGGGGTCGTTTCGCGCGCTGGGCGGACGAGCGCAAATCCTATCGCATGGAGTTCTTCTATCGGGAGATGCGCCGCGAGGCCGGGCTATTGATGCAGGGCGACAAGCCCGAAGGCGGCGAGTGGAATTTCGACAAGGAGAACCGCAAGACCCTGCCCGCACGCCTCGCGCCGCCAAAGCGCAGGCGCTTCGAGCCTGATGCGGTGACGCGCGAGGTGATCGCCCTTGTGGGCGAGCGATTCATCACTCATTTCGGCGATCTCGAGCCCTTCGGCTGGGCCGTGACGCGGGCGGACGCGCTGGAGGCTCTTGACCATTTCATCAGCGCCTGCCTGCCGCTCTATGGCGACTATCAGGACGCCATGAAGGTGGGCGAGCCCTTTCTCTATCATTCCATCATCTCGCCCTATCTCAACTGCGGGCTGCTGACAGCGCGCGAAGTCTGCATGGCGGCTGAGCGCGCCTTTCGCAAGGGTCATGCGCCGTTGAACGCGGTGGAAGGTTTCATCCGGCAGATCCTGGGTTGGCGTGAATATGTGCGCGGCATCTATTGGCGCCATATGCCTGACTATGCGGACACGAATGCGCTTGAGGCCCATCGACCCCTGCCGGCATTTTTCTGGACCGGCGACACCCGCATGAATTGCGTGTCGCAGGTGGTGGGCGAGACCCGCAAGAACGCTTACGCCCATCACATCCAGCGATTGATGATCACGGGCAATTTCGCCTTGCTGGCGGGGCTTGAACCGCGCGCGGTGGAGGAATGGTATCTCGCCGTCTATATCGACGCCTTCGATTGGGTGGAGCTGCCGAACACCCATGGCATGGTGCTTTTCGCCGATGGCGGCATGCTGGCCTCCAAGCCCTATGCAGCCTCAGGCGCCTATATCAACCGCATGTCCGACTATTGCGGCGGATGCGCCTATGACGTGAAGGAGAAGAGCGGCGCCAAGGCCTGTCCCTTCAACATTCTCTACTGGAATTTCCTGATCGAAAACCACGCGCGGCTCGCGGGCAATCCGCGCATGGCCATGCCCTATCGCACCCTTGAGAAAATGAGCCCGGAGCGGCGCGCCGAGATCACGCGCGAGGCTTTGGCTTTTCTCGATGATGGCGGCAAGCCGCAAGGGGCGAAGCAATTGGCCCTCGACCTGTGACGCCTCACCAGGGAATCGCAAGGCCCAGATGATCGAAGAAACCGCCGGATTGATCGGCGCTCAAACCATCGATCACCGCCAGCAATCGCGCCGCTGACGTCTGCGGCGTCTGCACGTCCAGTCCATCCTTGCTGAAGGGCGAGGACAGCGCCGTGCGCACCGTGCCCGGATGCAGCGCCACGCATAGAGCCGCAGGCCTCCGGCGCTTCAATTCGATGGCCGCTGTGCGCACAAGCTGATTCAGCGCGGCCTTGGAGGCGCGATAGCCATACCAGCCGCCCAGATGATTATCGCCAATGCTTCCCACACGCGCCGAAAGCGTGGCGAAGACAGCCTTGCCCTGGGGCGCCAGCGCAGGCAAGGCATGTTTCATCAAAAGGGCGGGACCAATGGCGTTGAGCGCGAAGGCGCGGGCGAGTTTGGCGGCGTCCAGATCGCGCCAGGTTTTTTCGGGGCCTTGTGAATCATCATGCAGAAAGCCGGTGGCGTCGATGACGAGGCGCAGCTCGCCAAGCGCCGCGACGGAAGCGACAGCGCGCAAGATGCTCTCTTCGTCCGTGAGATCAAAGGAGGGGGCGCTGCGTCGGCTCAACGCCACAACCTCAGCAAAACGACCACTGGCGCGCAGATGCTCCACCAGCGCCGCCCCAACGCCGCCGCTGGCGCCAAAGACCACCGAGACGCCCCCTTGCGGGATGGATGAGAGTTGAACCGACGCAAGCTCATTCATGACCGCAATTTCCCGAAAGCCTTGGACAGATAGGGCCTGACAGGCAGGAACACGCGATAGCCAAGTTCCAGCAGCAGCGTCACGCCCGGCAAGCTCGCGAGCCGCCCAGCCCAGCGCCAGCGCGGCAGGGTCTTCCAGATCTCGACGAAACCCTGCGCGCCCGAGGCGAGGCGCCCATCGCTCAAGCGCACATGAAACCGCGCCAGCGCTTGTTCGCGCGTGAGTTCAGGCGGCAGCTCATTGGTTTGCGCAGAGACGTCGAGAAAGCAGATCGCGCCAGCGCCTGGCTGCGCGCTGTAATGCCCGATCTCGGCCCGGCAGAGCGGGCACGCGCCGTCGTAATAGACGGTCAGTGCGGGTTCAGGCTGGGCCATGCTCGCCCCACGTGTCCAGAACCGCCCTCGCCATGGCCTCGCCGCTATCAAAAGCGGCCTCCACCCGTGGCCCCAGGCAATAATCGCCACAGGCGCCGACGCCCACCTTCGGGTCCCACAGACAAGGCGCGCTCAAAGCCTGCTCCACCAGCGCATAACGCCAGCGATGGGCGGTTGCGAAAATGGGGGCCGACTGAGCGCCGATGAGCTCCAGCGCGACAGGCGCGAGTTTTTGAAGGATCGCCTCAGGCGTCTCATCGAGATGGGTCCGCGACCAGTCGGGCGCAGCGTGAACCACGAAGGTCTTCGGCCCCTCAGCGCGGCCCGGCTTGGAGGAATTGCGCGCGATCCAGGCGATCGGCCCATCCTCGCGGCGCAGGCTCTCGCCCTGAAAGGCGACGGCGCCATCGAAGGCCAGCATCAGCGCCAGACAGGGCGCATAACGCGCCGAGGCGAGTTCGGGGAAAGACAGGCCACCGGATTCAATCAGTGGCGTGGTCTGCGGCGCAGGCGTGGCGACGATGACGGTCGCGAAACCTTCGTAAGACCCCTCGCCCGCATGGAGGCTCCAGCCCCGCGCATCGCGGGAAAGACGCTTCACCTCGAAGCCCATGACCGTCTCGAGGCCCGCCGCCATGGCGCGGGCGGGGGCTGTCATCCCCGGGGCGCCGACGATGGCCTCGTCATACCAGGGCGCCGCGTGGCCCGCAGCCCGCCATCCATCGACCAGCGCGCGAAAGCGCGGGCCGCGCGCGGTAAAATATTGCGCGCCATGATCAAAGGAAAAATCGCCGGTGCGGCGCGTGGCCATGCGCCCGCCAAGACCCCGGCTCTTGTCGAAGACCGTGCAGGCGGCGCCCGCCTCGCGCAGCAGACGCGCGGCCGCCAGTCCCGCCATTCCCGCCCCAATGATCGCCACCCGCTTCGTCATCTCTCGCCCCTGTCGCTGGACAAGGTACGGCGCATGGACTCAGCCAGATCGCGCGGCGGCGTAACGGGCGAACCCGTCGGCCCGCAATTGGCAGGCCGGGCAATGGCCGCAGCCATGACCCCATTCATGCAGATCGCCGCGTTCGCCGAGATAACAGGTATGGGTCTCGCGCAAAATGAGATCGACAAGCGCCTCGCCGCCCAGCTCTTCCGCGAGGCGCCAGGTCTGGGCCTTGTCGATCCACATGAGCGGGGTTTCCAGCAGGAAACGCTGGTTCATGCCAAGGTTAAGCGCCACCTGCATGGCCTTGACCGTATCGTCGCGGCAATCGGGATAGCCCGAGAAATCGGTCTCGCACATGCCGCCCACGATATGCCGGAGCCCGCGCCGATAGGCCAGGGCCGCCGCAAAGGTGAGAAAGATGAGGTTGCGGCCGGGCACAAAGGTGTTGGGCAGACCATTCTCGGCCATCTCGATGGCCATATCTTGCGTCAGCGCGCTTTGCGAGACCTGAGCAATGGCGCCAACCTCGATGGTGTGATCCTCGCCCAGCCGCGCGCCCCACTCGGGCCGCTGGGCGGCGAGGCCCCGGCGCAGGGCGTCCCGACAATCCAGCTCCACCCGATGGCGCTGCCCATAGTCGAAGCCGAGCGTCTCCACATGCTCGAATCGGTCCAGCGCCCAGGCGAGGCAGGTGGTGGAATCCTGCCCACCGGAGAAGAGAACGAGCGCGCCGGACGGTTTCATCTCTTGCTCCAGAAAGGCCAGTTTCGGGCCAAAGGCCCCTTGTCGAACTGCCCAGCACGTATATCATCGGCGCCAAGGTTTCGTGAAGAAGCCGCGAGGGGAGGACACGCTTGGACTATTTCGGCGACGTTTCGCCCCGAGGTCCCGCTTGTCTTTCTTGTCACGCGCTGACGGCAGACCGAGTGACAACCTGAGGGAGCAGGCTCCATGACAGATCTGAACGGCAAGGACGGCTTTGATCGCCGCAAATTCCTGACCGGCGCGGCCGTAGCGGGCGTTACCCCCGCCATCGCGCAGGTCAGCACACCCGCGCAGGCGCAGGGCGCCGCCCCGCGCCACATCCCCTCGGCCCTGCCCCCGACCGCGAAGACCATCGCCGCGGAGACAGGCACGCCGGAGGAACTGCCCCGAATCGGCGGCAAGCCCGGCTCCGACTTCATGATCGACGTCATCAAGTCGCTCGACATCAAATATTCGCCGTCGAACTGCGCCTCGAGCTTCCGCGCCCTGCATGAGTCCATGATCAATTACGGGGAGAACAAGGCCCCGGAATATCTGAGCTGCATGCACGAAGAATCCGGCGTCGGCATGGCCCATGGCTATTTCAAGGTCACCGGAAAGCCGCTGATCACCATGGTGCATGGCACGGTGGGCCTGCAGCACGCCACCATGGGCATCTACAACGCCTTCTGCGACCGGGTGCCCCTGATCATCATCGGCGGCAATGATCTGGACGCCGCCCATCGTCCGCCGGGGGTGCCGACCTTCCACGCGGCGCAGGACATCAACGCCATCGTGCGCGATTACACAAAGTGGGACGATACGCCCGTCTCGCTCCAGCATTTCGCGCAATCCATGGTGCGCGCCTACAAGATCGCCATGACGCCGCCCTATGGTCCCGTCGCGATCTCGCTGGATGCAGGCCTGCAACAGGAGCCCATCCACGAACATGGCGAGAAGCTCTATATTCCCCGCTATGTGCCGACCGCGCCGCCCCAGGGCGACGGCAATGCGGTGAAGGAGGCGGCGCGCCTTCTGGTGGCGGCCGAAAATCCGGTCATCGTGGCGGATCGCTGCGCGCGCACGGCCAATGGCCTCAAGCTGCTGGTGGAGCTGGCGGAACTTCTGCAGTGTTCGGTCGTGGACCAGGGCAGCCGCCTGAACTTCCCCACTACCCATTATCTCAACCGTCCCGCCGGCGTCGTCGCCTCGGCTGATGTGGTGATGGGGCTGGAGCTTTCGGACTTCTGGGCGACAGTGAACACCTACACCGACAATGGCGAGCACGGCATTGGCGTGAACGGCACGCGCATGAAGCCGAACACGAAGCTGATCAGCATCACCTCCATCGATCTGCTGACCAAGTCCAATTACCAGGACTTCCAGCGCTTCCAGACCGTCGATGTGCATATGGCGGCGGATGCGGAGACGACGCTGCCATCGCTCATCGAGGCGGTGAAGTCGGCGATCACCCCCGACCGCGCCTCGGTCATCGCGGCGCGCACCGACAAGGCGAAGAAGGCCTTTGCGGACATTCGCGCCCGGGAGCTTCAGGCGGCCGCCATTGGATGGGATTCAAGCCCCATCAGCACGGCGCGTCTGTGCATGGAGCTCTATGGGCAGATCAAAGATCTCGACTGGTCGCTCGTCGCCTCCGAAGGCAACGTGAGCAACTGGCCTCTGCGCCTCTGGCCGATGGACAAACACCATCAGTGGCTGGGTCGCTCCGGCGGCTACGGCGTCGGCTATGGCGCCCCCGCGAGCGTCGGCGCCGCGCTCGCCAACCGGGATCTCGGCCGCTTCTCGGTCTCGATCCAGTCGGACGGCGATCTCATGTTCGCCCCGGGCGTATTGTGGACCGCCGCCAAGCACAAGATCCCGCTGCTCTCGGTCATGCACAACAACCGCGCCTGGCATCAGGAGGTGATGCATGTGCAGCGCCTCGCCAGCTTCCGCAATCGTCCCTCCAATTATGGCGGCGACCTCGGGCCAGTCGGCACCACCATCATGAATCCGGACATCGAATATCACAAGCTCGCCGAGTCCATGGGTTGGTGGGCCAAGGGTCCGATCAAGGATCCGGCTCAACTCGGACCCGCCCTCAAGGAGGCGATCGCCGTAGTGAAGACGGGTCAACCGGCCCTTCTCAATGTCTGGACGCAACCGCGCTGAGGGAGACGAACTGATGCGTTATATGGGAATGATCACCGCAGTCGCCGCAGCATTGCTTGTGTCCGCCACCGGCGCCTTCGCGGCCTCGGCGGAAAAGGGCAGAGTCGCTTTTGGCAAGAATGGTTGCTGGCAATGCCATGGCTGGGAAGGCCAGGGCGGAGCGGCGGGGCCAACGCTCGCGCGGACCAAGTTGCCGCTCGAGGCCGTGAACGCCTTCGTGCGCAACACCAATGGGCCCATGCCTCCCTTCTCGAAGAAGATTCTCTCCGACGAAGATCTGGCTGACATCTACGCCTTCATCTCGGCGCAGCCCGTTCCAGCCGACCCCAAGACGATCCCGCTGCTCGCGCACTGAGCTGCGAACAAAAAAAGCCTCGCCTCCGGCTTCGCGGCCGGGGGCGATTTTGTTTCCAGCGCCAACTCCTTGCGCTTGCGCTCAACGCCCCCGTGAGTCATTCATGCCGCCATATTGGATGGAGTCCTGGCCACCGCTGTTGCGGCGCCGACTCATGGGAGGTTTCCATGAACACAGTCATCGATAGCCCGGCCGACTGGCGCGGTGCGGATGTGGCCAAGCGCACCGACTGGATCCACGAATTCACCCATGATGAAATCGCCGAAATCGACGCGGCGACACGCCATGCGCTCGCCAGCGGCAAGACGCTGGAAACCCTGACCAAGGACGACTTCCCGCTGCCGCTCGTTTCTCAGCGCCTCGCCCATGCCCGCAGTTTTCTCGAAGAAGGTCTGGGCATCTACCAGTTTCGCGGCATCAATGTGGATGGCTACGACAAGGCCAGCTTGCGGCTGATGTATTGGGGCGTCGGCAAGCACATGGGCACGGCGGTGTCCCAGAGCAAGGACGGCGATCTCCTCGGCGATGTGCGCGATGTGGGCGTGGATGTGAACAGCCCGCAGGGGCGCGGCTACAAATCGAATCAGCGCCTCACCTTCCACACGGACACCTGCGATGTCGTGGGCCTCATGGTGCTGCGCGTGGCGAAGGCTGGCGGCCTCAGCCTGCTGGCGAGTTCGCACGCCATTCATAACCATCTGGCGCGCACACGCCCTGATCTGCTGGAAGTTTTGCACCAGCCCTTCACCTGGAGCTGGCAGACGCAGGAGCCGATTGGCGGAACGCCCTATTATCAACAGCCGCTCTTCTCCATGAAGGACGGCAAGCTCTCATGCCGCTATGTGCGCGTTCATATCAAATCAGGCCAACGCTTCCCCGAAGTTCCGCGCCTGACGCCCATCCAGATCGAGGCGCTGGATGCTTTCGACGAGCTCGCATGGAGCGAGGACTTCCACTTCTCCTTCATGTTCAAGCCGGGCGATCTGCAATTCGTCAACAACCATGTGGCGCTGCATTCGCGCACCGCATTCGAGGACTATGAAGAAACGGACCGCAAGCGCCATCTGCTGCGCATGTGGCTCTCCGTGCCCAACAGCCGCCCGCTTTCCGACACGCTCTCCACCATCTATCAGGACCGCAAAGGCGGCGAGGTGCGTGGCGGATTTCCCACGCGCACGGGCAGATATATCTACGAGTCCACGGGCGCTCTGTCAGATTGAGCGCCCCCATGCTGCGCATCGCCATCCTCGACGATTATCAGTCCGTCGCCCGCAAAATGGCCGATTGGTCGCGCCTCGGACCGGATGTGGAGATCGTCAGTTTCGCCAGTCACCTCGGCGAAGCGGAAGCGGCCGATGAACTCGCCACCTTCGACGTGCTCTGCATCATGCGCGAGCGCATGGCCTTGCCGCGCAGCCTCATCGAAGCGCTGCCGCGCCTGAAGCTGATTGCAGTGACGGGCTCGCACACGCAGGTGATCGATGTGGCGGCGGCGAAAGAGCGCGGCATTCCCGTGACGCTCACCGCCCCGCGCGCCTCCAATTCCGCAGCAGAACTCACCTGGGCCATGGTGCTGGGGCTGGCGCGCCAGATCACGGTTGAAGACCGCAACATGCGCGAGGGCCGCTGGCAGACAAGCGTGGGTTTCCGGCTGGAGGGCCGCACGCTGGGCCTCATCGGCCTTGGCACATTGGGCGCCCGCGTGGCGCGCTATGGGCAGGCCTTCGACATGCGCGTTCTGGCCTGGAGCGCCAATCTCGATCCACAGCGGGCGTGCGACCTTGGCGTCGAGCCCGTGACGAAAGAGGAACTGCTGCGTCAATCGGATGTGGTGAGCATTCATCTTAAGCTGGGGGACCGCAGCCGCGGCCTCATCGGCGCACAAGAGCTCGCCCTGATGAAACGCAGCGCCATACTGGTGAACACCTCGCGCGGCCCCATCATCGATCAGGAGGCGCTGGCGCAGGCTCTGCAAAATGGCGTCATCGCAGGCGCCGCGCTGGATGTCTTCGAACCCGAGCCCCTGCCCGCCGACCATCCGATACGGCGCTTGCCCAACACAATTCTAACGCCCCACATCGGCTTCGTGACGGAGGAATCCTATCGCGAGTTTTTCGCCGGGATTGTTGATGCCATCGCCGCATGGCGGCAAGCTGGCGCAGACCTATGAAAGACGAGGGAGACAAGGCATGAGACGGACCCACGTCGGCGCGCTTGCGCTGGCCAGCCTGCTGGCGGCCGCGCCGCCCGCCATGGCGCAGGCGCAGGATTTCTATCGCGGCAAGTCCATCAATTTCATCATCGGCTATGGCCCGGGCGGCGGCGTCGATTCGGCCTCGCGCCTGATCGTGCGGCATCTTTCCCGCTTCATTCCGGGCAAGCCGGACATCACGCCCCAGAACATGGAGGGCGCAGGCGGCGTCATTGCGGGCAATCATCTGGGCCGACGCGCCACGGCCGATGGCCTGACCATCGGCCTGCCTGGTCGCAGCTGGTTCGTCGAGGGCATGGTCAAGAGCCCCGGCGTGATCTTCGACCCCGTCAAGTTCAGCTATATCGGCAGCACCGGCGTCAACAATACGCTGCTCTATCTGCGCGGGGATCTGAATATCTCCACCCCCGAAGAGTTGAAGGCATATCCGCAGAAGATCCCGGCGGCGGGCATCGGCGCGGGCACCTCAACGGTCACCATTCCCAACATGCTCGCCGAATATGGCTACCCCCTGCGCACGGTGCTTGGTTACAACTCCTCCGCACGGTCGCTTCTGGCGCTGGAGCAGGGGGAGGTGGGCGCCTATTTCACGCCGGAAGACAGTTTCTCCAAGCGGCCAGATCTCGTGGCCAAGCGCGTGGTCGTTCCTATCCTGCAATCCAAACGGTTGGTGGCTGGCATGCCGGTGCTGGCTGATCTCGTGCCGGCCAAGGATCAGGCTGTCCTGAGCCTCTTCACCGCCTATGACGACACCGGCCTGATGGTGGTCGGCCCGCCCGGCATCCCCGCTGACCGCCTCGAGATCCTGCGCAAGGCCTTCATCGAAATGTGCAACGACGCCGACTTCCACAAGGATGCGGCGACCGCTGGCGAGCCGGTGGGCGCGCCCATCCCCGGGCCCGAGCTTGAAAAGATCATCGCCCGGCTGGCGGAGGCAGCCACGCCCGAGGTCATCGTCGAATACCGGCGCCTTGGCCAGGCGAAATGACGGCGGCGGCGCCTTTCTGAGCGCCACGCTTTCGCGTAAGATTATCAACAGAGATCCAGACTTGCCCCCGGCGAGGAGACCGCCCATGCATATCATCGACTCCCATTTCCATTGGTGGCCCCGTTCGGTCTTCGAGGCCCTGTGCAAGCGCACGGAGGTTCCCTACGCCCGGCCCAACGCCAAGGGCTGCTACACCTGCGTGCTGGAAGAGGGCGCCGATTATGTGCTGAATAGCTGGCCCGACTGGTATGACCTCGACGAGCAGTTCGAGCATATGGACAAGCTGGGCCATCGCGTGGATGCGGTGGGATCCATCGGCCCCTTCTCCGTCTTCTTCTCGGCCCTGCCGAAGGAAGAGGGCCGCGACCTCGCGATCCAGTGGAACGAGGAAATGGCCTGGGCCCAGCGTCGCTATCCCGGCCGCTTCTGGGGCAGCGCGGCCATCCCCTTCCAGGATGAAAAGATCGCCATGGATGTGCTGGAGGACGCCATCGGGCGCCTCGGCCTCATGGGCGTGAATCTGCCGGGCTCCATCGGCGCTGATCCGCGCATCGACGCCGAGCGCATGCAGGCCTTCTACGGACGCTGCGCGGAGTTGGGCCTGCCGGTGTTCATGCATCCCACGGACGCCGTGTTCAACCACATGCTCGACGGCTATGACGGCGCGCTGCATCTGTCGCTGGGCCGGGTGATCGAGGTGAGCGTGGCGGCCATGCGTCTGGTGCTTTCGGGCACCATGGAGCGCCACCCCGACCTCAAGCTCATCATGTCCCACACCGGCGGGGCGCTGCCCTACCAGTCCGGCCGTATGGACAAGAATACGAAAAACGCCAAGCTGCCGCGCCCCACCAGCGACTATCTCAAGCGCATGTATACGGACACGGTGAGCCCGCACTCGGCCGGGATCAAATTCGCCATCGACTATTACGGCATCGACCGGGTCATGTATGGCACCGACTATCCCTGCTGGGATCCGGCCGCCTGCCTGAAGTTGATCGAGGAGATCGACCTTTCGGACGCCGACAAGCAGAAGCTCTTCTATGACAACGCCCGGCGCATCCTGAACCTGCGCGATCCCGCGCCCGCCAAGGCGCCTGAACTGGCCTTCGCCAAATGAGCGTCCTCGAAAATTGGGCGCAGGCGCTTGCCGCGCCCGCGCCCGCCCATGACGCGCGGCTGTCATTGCATCTCATCGACACCGTGGGCGCGTGGATCGCAGGCGCAGCGAGCGCGGAGGGGCGCGAGATCACCGAGTCCATGGAGGGCAAGCTCGCCCTTCTGGGGGATGGACCGCTTGACCGGCTGGCGCTGGCGGTGGCCATCACCCGGCTGACCGAGATCGACGACATCCATCGCGCCTCCTGCGTCACCGCTGGCGCCATCGTGGTCCCCACCGCCATCATCATGGGGCGGGCGCTCGGCGCAAACTCAGCGCAATTCGCGCAGGCCCTGCGCAACGGCTACGAAACCATGACGCGGCTGGGCATGGCGGTGAATGGGCCGGGGATTCTGGCGCGCGGCGTCTGGCCGACCTATCTGGCGGCCCCCATGGGCGCCGCCGCTGTGGCGAGCGCCCTGCTGGGCCTCACCCCGTCGCAAACCGCCCAGGCCATGGCCATAGCGCTGGCGCAAACCAGCGGCGCGCCGGGCGGCCATGGGCCCGGACGCTCCTCGCGCTGGCTGCTGTCGGGGCTTGCGGCCCGTTCTGGCGTCGCCTCGGCGCTCATGGCGGCGCAGGACTATATCGGCGACGTCACCCTGCTCGACGCCGACTGGCTCCAGCGCACCCACGGCCTCGCCTTCGACCCCGCGCCCTTCAGCGCCCACGAGCCCCTGCTAAATCATATGAGCATGAAGCCCTGGTGCGCCGCCAAACAGACGATCTCGGGGACAGACACCTTCCGCGTCTATCTCGCCGAGGGAAACAGCGCTGCGCGCGTGGCCTCCATCCGCGCCCATGTGCCCAGCGCCTATCGCGCGATGATTTCGAGCAAGCCTCCGGGGCGGCTGGGGCGGATCATCCATCTGGGCTGGCAACTGGGCCTCGTGGCGCATAACCCGCAAGCCATGCTCGATCTCGACCGTGATCCCGCACCGCAGGACGCGCAGGTGGAAGCCTTCGCCCAGAAGGTGGAGGTGGTGGCCGACGCAAGCCTTGACGCCTTCTATCCCGCGCAATGGCCCGCGCGGCTGGAGATCACGCTGGACGATGGTTCGGTGATCGAGCGCATGGGGACGGAGTCGCTCGGCGATCCCGGCGCGCCGCTGGACGCAGCCGCCGTCGCCGCGAAGTTCTTGCGCGTGACCAGCCATCTGGGCGCCGACAAGGCGCAGGCCATGCTTGGGCTGTTGCAGGGGCCGGTCGAGGCGCTCGACCTCGCCGCCCTCAGCGCCGCCCTGCCAGCCTGATCAAAGGCCGATCATGCGGGCGCCGATCCACCGGCGCCCGTCGATCTCCAACTCCACATCGAGCACGAAAGGCGTGGCAGCGGTAAAGCCCTGCGCCGTATCCGCAAGGTTCGCCACAGGCGCCAGCGGATAGGACCCGCGCGGCTGCTCGGCGCCCCAATTCACAACCCCGCCGAAGCCGCCGAAAACGCGCGCCACCGCCGCGCCCAGAGCCTCGCCGGACTGCGGCGCAAACGCCATCAAAGCCGCATGGGCCTTGTCGAAGCTTTGCTGCACGGAAGCGGTTTTCGAGAAGCTGCGCACATGGCGCGTCCAGGCGCCCTTGTAGGCCAGCGACACGCGGGCGGCGAAGGTGTCGCCCAGCGCGCCCATGGACTCCGTGCGCACGAAGGCGCGGCTATCGGCGAGATCGCCCGCCACCAAAGTAAAGCACTCTTCGGCGCCGCCCAGACGTGCCACCGATTCGGCTGGCGCGATGAAGTCGCGCGCCTGCGCCTGCGCCACATCCACCGCGTTGCAAGCGGATTGCGCCAGCGCATCGGCTTTGGTCAGCAGCAGGCGCTCCAAGGCGTCGCAGGCGTTGCGGGCGCGGGCGAAGGCCTGCGTCACATCCACCAGCTCGACACCGGGCGCCGCCTGCAGAATCGCCTGCGCATGGCCTGCGGGGAAATCATCGAGTTCGAGAATGCCGATGCGCTTGGCGCCGTCCACCGCGATGCGTTCGCCGATGAGCACGGCCGGGCGCGGCGTGGTCGTGACCTCGCCTGCAGGCATGACGGAGCTGATCCATTCGGCCACGCGTTTCGACAGGGCGGTGGCGAAGATCATCTCGCCCGCGGCGGGGGCGTAGAGCAGGCCCTCGTTCCAGTAGGGCGTGAAGCCCGTGAGCCACCAGACGGCGCCGCCGCGCGCGATATTGGTATAGGCGACGAAGACATCGACGCCCTCGGCCTTGAGTTCGGCGTGCAAGCGCGCGCGCCTGTCGGCAAGAGCGGAAGCGGGAACCTCAGCGCGGTCCCAGGCCATCAAACCACGACGCATGGCGTCCTCACTGCAAGGGAACGGAGAAAAGGTCGCGCGGCGTGCCGCAGAGCAATTCATGCCCGCCGTCACGCACCACAAGCGAATCGCCCAGCACCAGATAGCCCACGGCGGGGTGATAGGTGTTGGGATGGACGATGAGCGTCATGCCGGGCTCCAGGACGATCTGCACATCTTCCAGAATGGCTGGCTTCTGATCGGGGAAGAGGCCCATGCCATGGCCGCGCACGCGCGTATATTCGGAGGTGACATAGTCACCGAGGCCATATTTGCGGAAGACGTCGTTCTCCGCCTTGGCGACATGGGCCGCCGTCACGCCCGCCGTCACGGAGGCGATGCCCGCCTCCATGGCCTCCAGATAGACCGCAAAAGCTTGACGCTGCGCTTCGCTGGGCTCGCCCACGATGAGCGTGCGGCAGATCTGCGCATAATAGCCGTCATAGCAGGGGGTCAGCTCGGTGGTGACCATGTCGCCCGCTTTCAGAATCTTGCCGCCGGGAGGCGCCATGCCACGCACTTCCTGGCCGCCGACGCCGACGATCATGAAATTCTCGGGCACGCCCTTGGCGCGGAAGAAGGACTCCATCTCCGCGACGAGTTCGTAATCCTTGCGGCCGGGGCGCGCCGCGTTGCGGAAGATGGCGTAGCCCTCGTCCGCCAGCGCCGCCGCCTTGCGCACGGCGGCGATCTCGACTTCCATCTTGTTCATCAGCAGGCGCTCGACGATCTTCGCGCCGTCGGTGACGCGCAGATCCTTGTCCCCATGCAGCAGCCCATAGGGCAGCAGGTGATAGGGCGCGGCGGCGATGTTGTGATTGCCTGCGCGCGCCAGTTGCTTCTTCGCCTCCGCCACAAGGGCGGGGGCGTAGATGGTTTCGCAGGAGCTGTCGACTCGGGCGCGTTCGCATTCGGCGGGATCGTCGAGGATCAGGGTGATCGACCCATCCTCGCGCACGAGCGCCACGCCCTGGCCCTCCTGAATGCCGAAATCAGTCGCATAGCGCAGATGATCCGCATGCCAGTTGTTGCCGAAGAGCACGAGGACTTCCACGTCCTCGCGCTTCATGGCCTCCTTCAGGGCGCTTTTGCGCGCCGCCAGGGCGTCCTTGCTCATTGAACCCTCACATTCGCCAAACGAGGCCCGGCGCCTTACGCGCCTGCGCGCCAGCCGTAATATTTACTGGCGTTATCGGCCGAAACGAAACCCTGCGCCACATCATTGCTGATTTCGGTGCGGGGGCGCTTGAGCGGATCGCCATAACCGCCGCCGCCCGCCGTGAGGAAGGTGACGGAATCGCCCTTGAGCAGGGGAATTTCCGTACCCTTGAACACGGTGCGGTCAGCGGCGCTGTCCGAGTGGATGACCGCGATATTATGCGCGCCATCGCCGCCGCCCGAAAGGCCCCACGGTGGAACCTGCGTGCGCTCGCAATTGATGGTGACCTTGCAGGGAACCAGCGTGCGATAGGTGATGCGCACGCCAAGGCCGCCGCGATGCTCGCCCGGCCCGCCGGAATCCTCACGCAAAGCATGTTCCTCGACCAGCACGGGATAGCGGATCTCCTGCAATTCCACCGGCGTGTTGCGCACGTCGCCCTGACAGACGGAGACGCTGGCGTCCTCGCCGTCTTCGGTGGGCCGTCCGCCCCAGCCGCCTCCGAAGATGTTGAGCAGCAGGAAGCGGCTGCCATCCTCGCGGAAACCATAGAAGGAGCAGCCGCCCATGTCGCCCTTGTGGGCGGCGGGGATGACGTGGGGCAGCGCAGGCGCAAGCGCCTTCAGGATCGTGTCGATGGTGGTGGGCAGAGCGATGCTCCACAGGCCGATAGCGGCGCCCGCTTTCGCGCTGACAATGGTGCCCTCGGGGATGATCACATCCAGCGCGCGGAAACAGCCGTCATGCACGTCAAGCTCGGGCGAGGTGATCGCCTTGAAGGCGACGCGCGCGGCGGCGATGCCGCCTGACTTGCCGGAGTTGAGCGGCGAATGGGTCTGCGGATTCATCTCCGAGAAATCCACCGTCATGGTCGAGCCCTTGATGGTGACGGTGGTCTTGATCTTGATCGGCTGATCGAGATTGCGGCCATCGTTGT
>CANGTC010000058.1 GCA_947456505.1 Beijerinckiaceae bacterium | reverse complement strand
CTCCCCCTCAACCGCCGGGATGGCGGCTTCGTGCGGGCGGGCTGCGACGCCCTTCTCGACGAGACGCGCGGGCTGCGGGATGAAAGCCGCCGGGTGATCGCCTCCCTGCAGGCCGATTATTGCGAGCTGGCGGGCACGAAGCAGCTGCGCATCAAGCACAATAATTTTCTGGGTTGGTTTCTGGAGGTTCCCCAGGCGTTGGGGGAGACCTTCCTGCGCGAGCCCCTCAACGCCACCTTCATCCATCGCCAGACCATGGCGGGCGCCATGCGGTTCTCGACCGTGGCGCTCTCCGAACTGGAATCGAAAATCGCCTCCGCCGCCGACCGGGCCCTGGCGCTGGAGCTCGACATTTTCGACGAACTCTGCGCGCTGATCGAGGCCCAGGCCCCAGCCCTCAAGGCGGCATCCGAGGCCCTGGCGGTGATCGACGTCTCGGCGGCGCTGGCCGAACTGGCGAGCCGCCGCAACTGGGTGCGGCCGCAGGTGGACGCAACCCTGCGCTTCGAGATCGAGGCCGGGCGCCATCCCGTGGTGGAGGCCGCGCTGGCCCTGCGAGGCGAGGGCTTCGTAGCCAACAACTGCGATCTGAGCGCCCCCGCCTCCAGCGGCGCCGGGCGCATCGCCGTGATCACAGGCCCGAACATGGCGGGTAAATCGACCTATCTGCGCCAGAACGCGCTGATCGTGATCCTCGCCCAGATGGGCTCCTTCGTGCCCGCCAAGGGCGCCTGCATCGGGGTGGTGGACCGGCTGTTTTCAAGGGTCGGCGCGGCGGATGATCTGGCGCGGGGCCGCTCCACCTTCATGGTGGAGATGGTCGAGACCGCCGCCATCCTCAATCAGGCGACCGAACGCTCCCTCGTGATTCTCGACGAGATCGGGCGCGGCACGGCCACTTTCGATGGGCTCTCCATCGCCTGGGCCTCCATCGAGCACCTGCACCAGACCAATCGCTCCCGGGCGCTTTTCGCCACCCACTTTCACGAGTTGACCCAGCTCACCAAGAAGCTGCCGCGCCTGATGAATCTGACCATGCGCGTCTCCGACTGGAACGGGGAGGTGATCTTCCTGCATGAGGTCGTGGCGGGCGCGGCCGATCGCTCCTATGGCATTCAGGTCGCCAAGCTCGCGGGCCTGCCGCAATCGGTGGTGGAGCGGGCGAAGACCATTCTGGCCGAGCTGGAAGCCTCCGACCGCCAGGCGCCCGTGCAGCGGCTGATCGATGATCTCCCGCTCTTCGCCGCCGCCGCTCCCCGGGCGCCTGCGCCCGCCCCTGCGCCGGCGCCTGATCCGCTGGGGGTGGCGCTCGACGCCATCCAGCCCGATGAGCTGAGTCCGCGCGAGGCGCTGGAACAACTCTATGCGCTGAAAAAACTGCGGCCTCGACCCTGATTATGAACTTGTTGACGATAGGCGGGAAATTTGCGCCCTTCGCCGTTGTTTCGCCTTGGAGCGCGAATGATATATGTGACGACTCAGTCGCCCTTCGCGCCCGAGCATCTTTGAGGTCGTCATGTTTCCCAAGCCCGTCCCGCAGCTCTTCCCCAACACCTACGCCTATGAAACCCAGCCCATGGTCAAGGCGACGGGCTTTCGGGAATATGATGCGCGGTGGCTCTTCGGCAAAGAAATCAACCTCATGGGCATACAGGCCCTGGGCATGGGCCTGGGCGCCCTGCTGCGCGAGATGGGCGTAAAGCCAGAGCTGGTCACCGGACACGATTACCGCGGCTATTCCTCCTCCATCAAATACGCCCTCATCACCGGGCTGATGTCGGCGGGGGTGAAGGTCCATGACATCGGTCTGGCCCTCTCCCCCATGGCCTATTTCGCCCAGTTTGATCTCGACGTGCCTGCGGTGGCCATGGTCACCGCCTCTCACAATGACAATGGGTGGACTGGCGTGAAGATGGGCGCCCAGCGCCCCGTCACCTTCGGGCCTGACGAGATGGGGCGCCTGCGCGACATCGTGCTCGGCGGCCATTTCACCTATGCGGAGGGCGGTTCCTATCACTATGTCGACGGCTTCCGCGCCCGCTATATCGAAGATCTCGTCAAGCGGCCGCGCATCTCGCGCAAGCTGAAGGTCGTCGCGGCCTGCGGCAATGGCACGGCGGGCGCCTTCGCGCCTGAGATGCTGGAGCGGTTGGGCTGCGAGGTGATTCCGCTGGATGTGGAGCTCGATCACTCCTTCCCCCGCTACAATCCCAATCCCGAAGATATGGAAATGCTCCACGCCATGGCGGAGAAGGTGCGCGAAGTCGGCGCCGACATCGGCCTTGGCTTTGATGGCGATGGCGACCGCTGCGGCGTCGTCGATAACGAGGGCGAGGAGATTTTCGCGGACAAGATCGGCGTGATGCTGGCGCGCGATTTGTCCAAGCTCCATCCGGGCGCGACCTTCGTTGTGGATGTGAAATCCACGGGCCTCTTCGCCACCGATCCCGAGCTCATCGCGCGCCATGTGAAGGCCGATTACTGGAAGACCGGCCATTCCTACATCAAGCGCCGCGTCACCGATCTGAAGGCGCTGGCGGGCTTTGAAAAGTCCGGCCATTTCTTTTTCAATCACCCGATCGGGCGCGGCTATGACGATGGTCTGCTGACCGCCATCCATGTGATCGAGATGCTGGATCGCAATCCCGGCAAGTCCATGGCCGATCTCTATCGCGCCCTGCCCAAGACCTGGGGCTCGCCGACCATGGCGCCCCACTGCGACGACGAGGTGAAATACGGGATCGTCGACAAGGTGGTGAAGCGTTTCCAGGAGATGCAGGCGCGCGGCGACCTCATCACCGGTCAGCCCATCCGCGATCTTGTGACGGTGAACGGCGTGCGCGTCACCGCGCAGGACGGCACCTGGGGCCTGGTGCGCGCCTCCTCCAACAAGCCGGAGCTGGTGGTGGTGGTGGAGAGCCCCGTGTCGGAAGCGCGGATGCGGGAGATGTTTGCGGCGGTGGACGGGGTCCTGCGCGAGCACCCGGAGGTCGGCGCCTATAACCAGACCATCTGAGGCGGGCGAAGCGCCAGGCTTTGCACGGGGCGCTCAGGCCTATTTCTGGGCGCCGCCTGCGCCCGCCATGACGCCGTTGCGGGTTACTATCTGGCCTGACGCCTCACCCATGTGGCGGGTGGCGTCGCCCAGCGCGAAGGTGAGCTGGCAACGCTGGTTGCAATGGTAGGACTCGCGCTCGAGGCCGCGTTGGACCACGAGGTTTTTGGTGTCGTCCGAGGAAACCTTGATCAGGGTCTCGCCGACGGCCTCTCCCTCCGCGTTCAGAGCCACGATCTGGCTTTCGCCAAAGCCCTTGCCGGTGAGGATCATCTTGTTGTTGCCCCCGAGCATGGTCACATCCACGACCAGCGGATTACCGATCACTAAAGTGACTGCATTTTCAGGTAGTTGGATTATCTTAACCTGATCGAGGACGACCTGTACGACCTCTGCGGCCCCTGCGGGGAGCGATGATCCCGCCAGAGCGAGAAAGGCGGCTGCGAAAAGAGATTTTGTATCGTGATGTTTCATCTATATATCCTTTCCTGCAAATCAATGACGCAAAACATGACACGAAAATGGTGAAGGAACCCTGAAAATCAGACCGGTTCTTCCGCGTACAAGCCGCCCCATTCATCCTGGGCGCGGAATGAAAAGCCGCAGACCAGGATCCCAAATCCACCCGGCCATGACAATCAATATTTGAAAGACGATCAGGAAAGTGCAAGAGCGCGTTCAATTAGTAGCGGTGTGGCGCCGATCAGCGCCCAAGGCCTAGCAGCTGCGGAGCCATGACGTAAAAATGATTTCAACATGATCTTTGCAGTAGATTTCACTTTTAAAGTGCAGTATAAAGAGGCCACTGGGGACTAACGAGGAGTTCGGCGGTCGCCCGGGGGTGCAATGCCTTAGGAGTTAAATATATGAAGAATCTTATTGTCAGCTTCGCAAATGATGAATCCGGCGCCACCGCGATCGAATATGGCCTCCTCGCCGCCCTGATCGCCGTTGTCATCATCACCGCCGTCACCTCGCTCGGTCGGAACATGAGCACCGTCTTCAGCAACGTCGCCAATCAGATCGGCAACGCCAAGAGCTGATGCGTCTTTCAAAACGGCCCCTTCGGGGGCCGTTTTATTTCTTCATTTTTAGACGTCATTTTTGAAAATTTGCTCAGACATAAAATTTTATAATTGGATGTGAGCCATGCTTAAGGCCACGATTTTTTTATTTCCAGCTCTCATGCTTTTCGCCGCCTGGATGGATCTTTTCACCATGCGGATTTCCAATGCCATTCCCATTGTCCTCACACTTGCCTTTCCGCCTCTGGCCCTTGCTTCCGGCTTCACGCCGGGCTTGATCGGGCTTCATTATCTTTGCGGGTTCTTCATCCTGGCGCCGACTTTTTGCCTTTTCGCCTTTGGCAAGATTGGTGGTGGCGACGCCAAGCTCGCCGCCTCCTCAGCCATCTGGATCGGTTGGGAATCCCTGTTTGATTATTTGATCATGGCTTCGCTTCTGGGCGGCGCGCTCGCGCTGCTGGTGTTGGCTGTGCGTCAATATCCCCTTCCAATGTTCTTGCATCGATGGAACTGGATCGCTCGCTTGCATGAACCCCAGACAGGCATACCTTTTGGCGTAGCCCTGGGCGTGGGGGCGACCATCATTTATCCGGAAACGGCGATCTGGCTTGGCGCTGTGAGCGTCTGACATCCGCTCCGTCATAAACCGCCGCGCGCAAGCGAATTGTTAACCATAATTTCAGGAATCATTGTCTAGTTTACGTAATCGATCTTCGCTTCCATTTGGATGACGTATCATGAATTTGCGTTTGGTCGTTATCGGGGTCCTTCTGGTCGTTGCGGCGATCGGCCTCTACTTTTTTCTTGGCGACCCGGAGCCGCCTCCGCCGGAGGCCGCCCCTCCTCCTCCGCCCAAGTCCGACATCGACGAGATCCTTGTCGCGTCGCATGAAATTCCCGTTGCGACGAACCTGTCCGAACTCGATCTGAAGTGGACGCCCTTTCCGATCGCCGCCCTCAGGCCCGGCATGATCGCGAAATCCGTGGAGCCCATGGCGGTTCAGACCCTGAAGGGTTCATTTGCGCGTGTGCAGATCCTCGAAGGCGAACCGATCCGGCGCGACAAGCTGGTGAAGTCTTCGGCCGGGGGATTTGTTTCCGCAACCCTGCCCAGCGGCATGCGGGCCATGTCTGTGTCGATTGATCCGAACGGCCTCACCAATGCGGGCGGATTTATTTTGCCAAATGATCGCGTCGACGTGATGCGCGTTTCCCGTGCGGGCGACACCAGTTCGGCGGAGGTCGTGTTGTCTGACGTCCGGGTCATCGCCATCGGACGAAGCCTCCAGGATCCTCAGGGCGCCGACCGCACGGTGCAGGGAGGCAACGCCACCCTTGAGGTCTCGGCCGACCAGGCCCGGGCCCTGGGCGCCACGCAACAACTTGGCGGGTTGTTTCTCGTCCTTCGCAGCTTGCAGGATATGGGACGCCCCACCCCACCGGAACGGAAAAACAGCCTCACGATCATTCGGTACGGCGCCCCCGTCACCCTCGGAAGATGATCGTCTTCCGCGACCACGATTTCAAGAACCAGGAGTGGTTCCATGCATGCACCAGCCAGACGAACTTCAAGCGTGATCTACGCGGCCTTCGTGGGCTTGGGTCTCTCGGGCGCCATGATGATCGGCGCTCAGGCGGCGGAGCCTTCCCAGTCCAAAACGCAAGCGGAGCATGTTGCGAATGTGCCGACGCGAACCATCAATCTGGGCGCCGGTAGATCCATCATCCTTGATCTGCCGCGCGAAACGGCGGAAATTTTTGTGGGTGATCCCAAGATCGTCAGCGCTGTGGTGAGGTCCGCCACCAAGCTCTATCTCATCGCTGCGGCTTTGGGGCAGACGTCTATCTACGCCATGGACGGGCAGGGAAACCGGATCTCGGAAATTCAGGTCTCGGTCGGACGTGATGTGGGCCAGCTGGAAGAGCTTCTGCGCGCCGCCATGCCCGCGTCCAAAATCACCGCCCGGACCGTTCAAAACACCATCATCCTCGGGGGCGTGGCGGACTCGGCCGGCGAGGCCCAGATGGCCTACGATATCGCGACGGGCTTCCTTGGTCAGCAGGCCAGCGGCGCGAACCTTGGATCGGTGATCAACACCATCAATGTGCGCGGCCGCGATCAGGTGATGTTAAAGGTCACCATCGCCGAAATTCAACGCAATGTGATGAAGCAACTGGGCGTCACGGAGGCCGTTGCAAAAGGCGCCTGGGGCTCGGTGAGCATGAGGAACGCCTTCCTCACCCCTCTGTCCAGCGGCTCCGCTGTCAAAGTGGGCCCTATCGATTCACTCATCTCAGGAGCGTCTTCGAGCGGTCTGGCCGGCCAGATCGCCACCTATGAGCGCAATGGAGTCGCTCGGGTGCTCGCCGAGCCCACGGTCACCGCCGTCTCGGGGGAGACCGCCAAATTCACCGCTGGCGGCGACGTCCCGGTGCCCTCGGGCGAAACCTGCAATCCCATGACAGGCGCATGCGTCACCAACATCACCTTCAAGCCCTATGGCGTTAATTTGACTTTCACGCCCCTGGTTCTTGGCGAGGGCCGCATCCAGTTGCGGGTGGCGACGGACGTCACGGAAATCGATCCGACGAGATCCTTCGCCTATAACAGTTCGACAGTCTCCGGTTTCCGCAATCGCAAGAACGAGACGACGGTGGAGCTTCCCTCCGGCGGGTCGATTGTGACCGCAGGCCTCATTCAGCAGACATCCCAACAGACGCTCAATGGTTTGCCCGGACTCATGAACCTGCCGATTCTGGGCGCGCTCTTCCGTTCCCGCGACTATCAGCGTCAGGAGACGGAGCTGATGATCATCGTCACGCCCTATATCGCGCGTTCGGTCCGGCCACAGGAGGTGGCCCGTCCCGCCGATGGGTTCTCTGATCCCACTGATCCGCAGGCGGTCCTGCTGGGTCGCGTCAACCGCCTTTATTCCAGCGTGGATAATCCTCAGGTGATCAAGAATTTCAAAGGCAAGGCCGGGTTCATTACGGACTGATCGTTCCAGAGAGGAATTTCCAAATGATGTTCTCGCTTGCAGAACCCAAGTCGTTCACGCCCTCCGCCTTCAGGCTCTTGCGCGTGGCTCTGGCTTTCGGCGGTCTCGCCCTCGCCGGCTGTACGGATCGCCTCGCAACGGGTTCGACCATCTCCGACGACTACCAGATGCGTCACCCCATTGCGTTGGCGGAGCGGCCGATTACGCTGACTTTGTTCGCCAGCCGCAAGCTCGACGAAGGTTCGAAACGCCGGATTCTCGAATTCGCCAGCGAGGCCCGTAACGAGGGCGCGCCGGTTGTGGAAATTTTGGCGCCGGCTGGCGCCTTCAATGACGCCGAAGCGCGGGCGCTTCTGCCCGCCGTGAAGGCGGCGCTGCGCCAAGGCGGCGTAGAAGGCGCCATCAGCACCGGCTCCTATCCCGCGCCTGATCCGCGCGCCATGGCGCCGCTGCGCATCTCCTATCGTGCGGTGAGGGCTCAGGTCGCCCATCGTTGCGGAGAATGGCCGCTTGATCTGGCCTCGGCCTCCTCTCTGGAGTCCTGGGACAATCGCCCCTACTGGAACCTGGGTTGCTCCTACCAGAACATGATCGCCACCCAGCTCGATGATCCCCGCGATCTGGAAGCGCCTCGCGCCACGACTCCGGCCGATGTTCAGATGCGGACCCGGGCCATTGGCGCTGCGCGGCAAGGCGCAGACGCCAGCAGCGCTCGGCCCGCAACTGCGGCTTCAACCAGCGGCGCCTCTCAAACGGGAGCATCTCGATGAGCTCTGTTGAGTCGACCGAGATTGAGCAACAGTTGAGCGCTGAAGTCATCGCGCCCGTGCCGCGCGTATCGATTCATGCGTTTTGTGATTCTCAATCCCTGAGCGCGCTCATCCAAAGCGCGGCCCAGGACCGTCGCATGGACAAAGCCGCCGTAAAGACAAACATGGGCGGTCTGGCCGTCGCTCTCACCAGCTATCGCGACGAGCAGACGCCCAATGTCATTGTGCTTGAGGTCGCTGCCGACCGTGATTCCTTCCTGTCCAACCTCGACGCACTCGCGCAATATTGCGACGACGGGACCCGCGTGGTGGTCGTGGGGCGGGCCAACGACATAGCCTTCTATCGCCTTTTGATGGCGCGGGGCGTGAGCGAATATCTGGTGGAGCCCTTTACGGTTGTTGATTTCATTCGGGTCATTTCAGAGCTTTACAATAAGCCGGGCAAAGGCGTGCTCGGCCGCATCGTCGCGATTTATGGCGCCAGAGGCGGCGTCGGCGCCTCCACGGTGGCCCACCATACGGCCTGGTCGATCGCGACCAAGGCGGAAATTTCAACCGTGCTGGCCGATTGCGATCTACCGTTCGGGACCGCAGGCCTGGATTTCAATCAGGATCCGCCGCAGGGCATCGCTGACGCCGTCTTCGCTCCTGAGCGTCTTGACATCAACATGCTCGATCGATTGATGACCAAATGCAATGATCGTCTGTCGCTGTTGGCCGCCCCCGCCACCCTTGAACGCAATTATGATTTCGAAACCAACGCCTTTGACGGGATCCTCGATCTGCTGCGCATGAGCGCGCCCATGATCGTGCTCGATGTGCCCCATGTCTGGACCGCATGGTCCCGACGCTTGCTCGTTGGAGCGGACGAGGTGGTGGTGGTGGCTGCGCCGGATCTGGCGAACCTGCGTAATCTCAAGAACATTCAAGACATGATCGGCCCTGCGCGGTCCAATGACGGAAAAATAAAACTCGTCATGAACATGGTCGGCGTGCCGAAGCGGCCCGAGATCGCCGTCAAGGAATTCGCCGCCTCGATCAGTCTTGAACCATCTGCTGTTTTGCCCTTTGACGCCAAGCTGTTCGGGACCGCCGCCAACAATGGTCAAATGGTTGCGGAAATCAGTGGGGGCGCGAAAATCGGTCAACTGTTTGAAAATTTTGGACGCCTTGTTTGTGGCAAACCAGAACTCAAAAAATCGAAGCCCGGCTTGCTTGGAAGTCTGAAATCGAGCAAATTGAGTCTTAGTTTCGGAAAGACGTCCTGATTTTAGAAGGAAGCATTTTATGTTCGGCAAGCGTTCGAGTTCCGCCAGCGCCGCCTCGCCGTCAAATGTCACTTCATTGGTCACGGGCGCGAAAACGCCTGCAGCTACGCCTACGCCTTCATCCAAACCAGTCCTTCAGGCTGCGCCGGTCGAGGCGCGTCGATCAGAAACCTATTACGTCACCAAAAGCGAGATCTTCGGCGCTTTGATCGAAGCCATTGATCTTTCGCAGCTCTCCAAGCTGAACCCCGAGAGCGCCCGTAACGAGATTCGGGATATCATCGCCGACATTATCGCGGTGAAGAATCTGGTTTTGTCGATGTCCGAGCAGGATGAGCTCACACAGGACATCTGTAACGACGTTCTTGGGCTGGGGCCCCTCGAGCCGCTCCTCGCCAGAGACGACATCGCCGACATCATGGTCAATGGCGCGAACAAGACCTACATTGAAGTGGGTGGAAAAATTCAACTCACGGGCATTCGCTTTCGCGACAATATGCAGCTCATGAACATCTGCCAGCGCATCGTGAGTCAGGTGGGACGCCGGGTCGATGAATCCTCGCCCATCTGCGACGCGCGCCTTCTTGATGGATCGCGCGTCAATGTGATCGCGCCGCCCCTTGCGCTTGATGGGCCCGCGCTGACCATTCGTAAATTCCGCAAGGACAAGCTGACCCTCGACCAACTGGTGAAATTCGGCGCGATCTCCCCGGAAGGGGGAGAGATCCTGAAGATCATCGGCCGGGTTCGTTGCAATGTCCTGATCGCCGGTGGAACCGGTTCCGGCAAGACGACGCTGCTCAACTGCCTCACCAATTATATCGATGAGGACGAGCGGGTGGTGACCTGCGAAGACGCTGCGGAACTGCAGCTTCAACAGCCCCATGTGGTTCGACTGGAAACCCGTCCACCTAATCTTGAGGGATCTGGCGCCGTTTCCATGCGTGAACTCGTCAAGAATTGCCTGCGTATGCGCCCGGAGCGGATCATCGTGGGCGAGGTGCGCGGCTCCGAAGCCTTCGATTTGCTGCAGGCGATGAACACAGGCCATGACGGCTCCATGGGCACGCTGCACGCCAACTCGCCGCGCGAGGCGCTGGGCCGTCTTGAGGCCATGATCACCATGGGCGGCATGGGGCTTCCGGCGAGGACCATTCGCGAAATGATCGTGTCGTCCGTGGATGTGATCGTCCAGGCGGCGCGTTTGCGCGACGGCTCCCGTCGCATCACGCATATTACCGAAGTCATGGGTCTTGAAGGCGATGTGATCATCACCCAGGACCTCTTCCTTTATGAGATTGTGGGCGAAGATGCGGATGGCAGACTGAAGGGTCGCCATATCTCCACAGGCATCGGCAAGCCCCGGTTTTGGGATCGCGCTCGTTATTTCGGAGAAGACGCTCGGCTCGCGGCGGCGCTGGACGCTTCGGTCGACAAGGATCGCTGATCGTAATTATTCATTGCGCACGGGAAATGGTCTGACCATGGTGAACTCAAAGCTCATGATCATCTCTTTTGCAGGCGTGTCTATCGCAGGCCTGCTTGGCCTCCTTGTCTATAGCGCAACGGCAGGATCCTCCCGTTCGGCGGATCGACGGTTGGCGGCGCTTCGTGGCGGCGACCAGAAGGGCGGCTCCCGTGAGGGTGAAGCGGCTGCCCGGCGCAAGCAGGTCGCGGAGAGCTTGAAGGAACTGGAAAACAAGGCCAAGGACCGCAACCGCGTCCCTCTGGAGACGAGGCTGGTTCAGGCTGGTCTCGCCATCACAAAACAAACCTTCATCATCGCCTCGTGCATTTTTGCTTTTGTGTTTGGCCTGGCGGCCTTTTTCCTGCTGGGTCCGCTCTATGCTCTGGGCGGCGTTGTGGTGGGTGGATTGGGGCTGCCGAATTGGATCCTCGCCCGTCGTCGAAAAAAGAGGATCAAGGATTTCCTCACGGAATTCCCCAGCGCCGTCGAGGTCATCATCCGCGGCGTGAAGTCGGGATTGCCCCTGGGCGCCTGTTTGCAAACCGTCGCAGGTCAGGCGAAGGAGCCTGTGCGCAGCGAATTTCAGGCCATCGTCGCGGCCACTTCGGTTGGCCTCACCATCGGTCAGGCGGTTGATCGAATGTCGTCGCGCGTTCCCATTCCCGAGACCAACTTTTTCGCCATCGTCATCAATGTTCAGCAGACCTCCGGCGGCAATCTGACGGAGGCTCTTGGCAATCTTAGCAAGGTCTTGCGTGATCGCGTCACGATGGACCTGAAGGTCAAGGCGCTCTCCTCCGAAGCCAAGTCCTCGGCCTGGATCATCGGTCTTTTGCCCTTCATGATGGGCGGCCTGATCTATCTTATGCAGCCATCTTACATATCGGTTTTGTGGACCACCGGAACCGGCAAGATCCTGCTCGCAGGAGTCGCATTCTGGATGTCCATCGGCACCTTTATCATGAGGCAGATGGTCAATTTCAAGACCTGAGGGCGAACCATGCTTAACACCCTCTTGAATCTTACGAACAATCCCAAGTTCGTGATCCAGGTCGTGGTCATTCTGGCCGTCGTGGCCACGATCATCTCCCTTGTCGCGCCGATGCTGGGCGGCGACAATTTGCAAAAGCGCATGAAGGCCGTGGCGATTGAACGGGAACGCTTGCGCGGAACGGCGCGCGATCAGTTCAACGCGCGTTTGGGCGGCAGCCGTTTGCGCCAGGCGCCCAAACCTTTCATGAAGCGTATCGTGGATGACTTCAAGCTTTCCGGATGGCTGGCGACGGAGACATCGACGATATTGCTGGCACGCGCCGGTTATCGCGGGCAGCAAGCGGAAATCGCGTTTCTGTTCTTTCGCCTGATCACGCCCCCGATTTTCATGGGTTTGACGGCGTTTTATATTTTCGTGATCAAGGTCGTCGATGTGACGCCCATGGTTGGCGTGTGCATCGTTCTGGGCTCCTGCTTGCTGGGCCTCAAGGGCCCTGAGCTTTTTCTGTCGAACCAGATCGGCAAGCGGCAGGAGTCCATAAATTCAGCTTTTCCCGACGCGCTTGACCTTCTGCTGATCTGCGTCGAGTCCGGGCTGTCCATCGAGGCCGCCTTGCAGCGCGTTGGGCAGGAAATTGGCGCCCAGTCGGTCCCGCTGGCGGAGGAATTCACGCTGACCATGGCGGAACTCTCCTATCTCTCCGATCGCGTGCAGGCCTATACAAATCTGGGCATGCGCATCGGCCTCGACGCTGTGAGCCAGATCGTGATCGTTCTGGTGCAGGCCGAGCGGGTGGGCACCCCGCTGGCCTCTGCGCTGCGCGTGGTGTCGCAAGAAGCGCGCGAGCGAAAATTGCTGGAGGCGGAGAAGAAAGCGGCCAGCCTGCCGCCGAAGCTGACGCTGCCCATGATGCTGTTCTTCCTGGCCTGCATCTTCGTGATCATTCTGGGCCCGGCCGCCATCAACACCATGGCCCAGATGAACTAAGGGCGATCCGAGGCGCCCTCAGCGGGCGTTGGCGGTTGCCGCAGCAGCTCTTGTCCAGGCTTCTTCTGGATCTTTCCCGGGCGCTCTCGCCGTGCGCTGACGCGCCGGGGCGGCGGGGGCCGCAGTCCGCGTATTTGTAGTCTGGATCTCGCGCCAGGTGTTGGACTGCGAGATCATCTGGCGGATCGTGGTCACATTGGCGGTGGCCTGTTCGGGGGACACGTCGCGGGCCGAGATCACTTCAGCCTCGGTGAACTTTCCTTGCAGGGCCAGGACGAGCGCCAGGTTCTGCCGCACGCGCGCGTCGGCCCTGGGGTGGGCGGCGGCCAGGCGCAGGGTCTCCTCCGCCTGATCCAATCGCTTGGTCAGGGCGAGGGAAAGGCCCAGGTTGGACAACACCGCCGGCTCGCCCGGATTGATGTTCAGGGATTCGCGGTAGAAAGCCTGGGCGGCGGCGTGGTCGCCCAGCTGGTCCGCCACCGAACCCTGGGCTGACAGGATCGACCAATTGGGCTTTTCCGGCCTGTGGGACTGTTTAAGGACCTCCGCCGCTTCCTGCAGTCGTCCTGTGTCGGCGAGGGCCTTGCCATAGCCGCCGAGAATTTCGAGATCCTCGGGATTTTTGAGCGCCAGTTTCTGTAGAACCGCGACCGCCTGGTCAAACTGCCCCTGCGCGCGCAGTCCCCGCGCGAAGGCGAGCACGGTTTCCTTGTCGTTGGGCTTGGAATCGTAGCGTTTTTCCCAGGCCTGGGTATAGCGGCGCACATCTTCCGGGGCGGAGGGCAGCTCCGTGTCGGGTTTGCCGATGGAGCTGGTCATGTCGGACATGCTGAGGCTTTTGCAGCCCGCCACGCAAAGGGGCAGGGCGGTCAGGGCCAAAAGGGCCAGTTTGAGCGCCCCGACGCGCAAAACCTTGGTGGGTGCGCCTGAAAATGCCTTAGGTGGCGTCATGGACATAACGTCCTTTAAAGATCGTGGCGTCGAAACAGCTTCGGCAGTAGTGCTGGAATCAATAAAGCGTTAACCTTAAGGGACGGTTAATGCGCCTTTGGCGCTCTGTTCAGGTGTCGCTCATGTCAGCTCTCTTCGCCCCCGCCAACGCCGCCGCCACGCCCATCTGGCTGGTGGATGCGCGCAGTTGGCCAGCCACACGCGCCCTGCTCCCCAAAGAGGCGGCTGCCTTCGCCGACGCCACGGGCTTTGAGCCGAAGGCCGGGCGACATCTCGTTCTTCCAGGGCCCGGGGGCGGGCTCGTCGGCGTTCTCTTTGGTCAGGATAGCTGCCATGGGGCGGATCGTTTCGCCGCCGGGCGGCTCGCGACCCTGCTGCCCAAAGGGACCTATCGCTTCGAAGGGGCGAGCGGCGATCAGGAGGCGCTGGAATTTGCGGCGCTGGGCTGGGCGCTCTCCGCCTATCGCTTCACCCGCTACAAGAAGGGCGCTGGCGATCAGCCGCGCCTCGCCCTCTCCAAGGGCCTCGACCGGGCGCGCGTGGAGCGCATGGCGCAGGCCATCTGCATGGCGCGGGACCTCATCAACACTCCCACCAACGATATGGGCCCCGACGCGCTGGAGGCTGCCGCTCTGGCGCTCGCCAAGAGCCATGGCGCGAAGGCGAAAACGATTCGCGGCGACGCGCTGCTGAAACAGAACTATCCGCTCATCCACGCGGTCGGCCGCGCCGCCGCGCAGGCGCCGCGTCTGGTCGACATCACCTGGGGCAAGCCGACACATCCCAAGGTGACCCTCGTGGGCAAGGGCGTGTGCTTCGACACCGGCGGTCTCGACATCAAGCCCTCCAGCGCCATGCTGCTGATGAAGAAGGATATGGCGGGCGCCGCCACCGCCATGGCCCTGGCCCAGATGATCATGTCCGCCAAACTGCCCGTGCGCCTGCGGGTGCTGCTGCCCATGGTGGAGAACGCCATCGCAGGCGACGCCTTCCGCCCCGGCGACGTCTATCCGAGCCGCAAGGGGCTCACGGTTGAAATTGGCAATACGGATGCGGAAGGGCGCCTGATTCTCGCCGACGCTCTGGCCCTTGGCGATGCGGAGAGCCCGGAACTCATGTTCGTCTTCGCCACCCTGACCGGCGCCGCGCGCGTAGCGCTGGGGCCGGACCTGCCGCCCTTCTACACCATGGACGAGCCGTTGGCGCAGGACATCTCCAGCCATGGAACGCAGGCGCAGGATCCGGTCTGGCGCCTGCCGCTCTGGGACCCCTATGATCGCCTGCTTGATGGCAAGATTTCGACCCTGTGCAATGTCTCGAGCGGCCCCTTCGCCGGGTCGATCACTGCGGCTCTGTTCTTGAGGCGCTTTATCGAGCATGCCAAGGCCTGGGCGCATTTCGACATCTATGGCTGGAACCCCTCCACAAAACCCGCCCGGCCCGAAGGCGGCGATGCGCAGACCGCGCGATTGCTCTATGGTCTTCTGGAAGCGCGCTACGGCAAGAAGTGAACGATGCGCGGGACGTTGTGTTGATGGTTTGCAGGTGAGATGAGCATTTCGGATCGGGGATCAAAATCAGGCGTCAATTATGCGCTGTTGTGGACGCTCATGGCCCACGGCGTTCTCGTGCAGATCATCACGGGCATGGTGCGCATCACCACGTCCTACCGGATCGTCCAGCTCAATCTCGATGTGATCTGGTACGGGATCATCCCCGCCACCTTCGCCCTCTTTCCGATTTTTCTGGCGGTCTCGGTCGGCCGATACATTGATCGCAACCACGACGCCCATGCGGCGATGATTGGCTCGGGCATGATGCTGGTGGCCGTGGCGGGCTTGCGCTTCGCCGATTCGCCCTTGACCATCATGCCCTGGACCGCCCTGTTCGGCGTTGGCCATCTCTTCCTCATGGCGGCCCATCAGATGCTCTGCGTCAGGGCGGCGGGCGAACGCAACAGAGACTCCGTCTTCGGCAATTTCCTCATGATGACCGGCATCGGTCAGGGGCTCGGGCCTTTCATCGTGGGCTGGATCGGGGGCGAGGCGCGGGTGCCGGACACGGCCTTTTTGTTCAGCATCGGAATCGGGGTCGCCCTGGCGGCCTTCGCTGTTTCTCTCTGTCTGCCGCCCGCCCGCGACGTGGCCGCGAAGAAGCGCGACGCCGCGCCCATGTCGGTTGGCAAGCTCCTGCGCATTCCCGGCTTTTTCACGGTGCTGACCGCCAGCGTGGTGACCATGTCGGCGCAGGATCTGGTGGTGCTCTATCTGCCCCTGCTGGGGGTGGAGCGCGGCCTGGGAGTGGGCGAGGTCGGCATCATCCTGACCATCCGCTCCGTCGCTGCGGTGGTCTCGCGCATCGGCTATGCTCAGCTGGTGTCGGCCATTGGCCGGGTGCGGCTCACCTTCATCAGCATGGCTCTGGGGGGCGCCGCTTTCGTCACGCTCGCCATGCCCGTGCCTGTTCTGGCGCTTCAGATGGCCGCCGGGCTGCTGGGCGTGGGGCTGGGCATCGCCACCGCTCTCAGCCTGACCAGTGTCGTGGAGCTGGCCCCCGCCGATGTGCGCGCCACCGCCCTGTCCCTGCGCATCACCGGCAATCGCATCGGGCAGGCCAGCATGCCTTTTCTGGGCTCTCTGCTGGCGGCGAGCGCCGGCGCCTCGGGCGTGCTCGTCGTCACCGGGCTCGCGCTCGCGGCCTCAGGGCTCGCCGTGCAGATCGTGCGTGGGCGGCAATAAATAGAATCCCTTGAAATCAAGACGAAAACAGGCGATGAATTCGCACCCGAAACGAGGCTGCGTCGCGTCATGGATCTCGAACATGGGCAGGGATTGAAGCTCACCCATGATATTGCGGTGGGCCTTGTGCATAAGACCAAGGCCGACGGCGTGCCTGATTTCACCTTGCGCCAATTGTCGATTCTGCTGACGGTCTATCTCGAACAGCCTCCGCATACGGTGCGTGGCCTCGCCAAAAAGCTCGGCGTGACCAAGCCCGTGATCACCCGCGCGCTCGACGCCATGGGCAAGCTCGAGATCATCGCCCGGCGCCGCGATGAGGCGGATCGGCGCAATGTCATCATCCAGCGCACCGTCAAGGGCGCGCTCTATGTGGAGAGCCTGGGCGATCTCATCGTCGAAAAGGCTTCCCACCTGTCCGTCTGAGGCCGCCATGACCACCCCCTTCGACAAGCGCCTCACCCCAGCCCGCCCCGATCTGGCGGCCGAATATCTGCGTGGCCAGGTGCAGGCGCAGGCCTATCTGCCGGGCTGCGCAATGCATGTCGTCGAGGAGACTCTGCCTCTGTTCCCCCGGCCCACCCGCGAAGGGCCCATCGACACCCACGCGCTCTTTGGCGAGGTGGTGATCGTCTATGAGATCGACGAGGAAGGCTGGGCCTGGGGGCAGCTCAGGTCGGACGGCTATGTGGGCTATCTGCCCGCCGAGGGCCTGCGCGAGGAGCCCCTGACGCCCAACCGCAAGGTGATTGCGCCCCGCACCCTCGTCTATCCCGGCCCCAGCATGAAGCTGCCGACCTGGGGCGCCCTGCCTCTTGGCGCGCGGCTCGCGGTGGCGCAGGAGAGCGGCGATTTCGCTGAAGTTCCCGGGCTGGGATTCGTGTGGCGCGAGCATCTGGCGGGGCTTGAGCATGCGGAGCCCGATTTCGTGGCGGTGGCCGAGCGCTTTCTCCATGCGCCCTATCTATGGGGCGGCAAGACCTCGTCGGGCCTCGATTGCTCCGGCCTGATCCAGATCGCGCTCCACGCCAGCGGCCTCGCCGCGCCCCGCGACACCGACATGATGGAGAAGGCGCTGGGCGCCCCCATCGACCTGGCGGCGGGCCTGCGGCGGGGCGACATCGTCTTCTGGAAGGGCCACGTGGGCGTCATGCGGGACGCTGACTCCCTGCTCCACGCCAATGGCCACCACATGCTCGTGGTGAGCGAACCGCTGACGGTCGCGCGCGAAAGAATCGCGGCGAAGACCGGGGCGGATGTGAGTTCGGTGCGGCGGCTGGGTTAGCCCGCCAGCCGCTCCACCACCACCACCGGCACTACCTCCCGCGCCTCGCCAATCTCATAGGCCGCCAGCACCCGCGCCGCCGCGTCCTGCGCGGCCTCTGGGCTGCGCGCATGGACCAGCGCGAGGGGCTGGGAAGGTCCCACGGGGGCGCCGAGGGCTGCGAGGCGGGTCAGGCCGACCGCGTGATCGATGGGGTCCTGCGGCCGTGTGCGCCCGCCTCCCAGCGCCACCACGGCGAGGCCCACCGCGCGGGTATCTATCGCGCGCACATGGCCCCTCTGCTGCGGCGTCACAGCCAGGGTCACGGGCGCCTCGGGCAGATGATGGCGCGGGCGTTCCATCAGATCGGCAGGCCCGCCCAGCGCTCTGACCATGCGGGCGAAACGCTCCGCCGCCGCGCCGCTGTCCAGCGCCGCCTCGATTCTGCGTCTGCCCTCGTCGAGGTCGCGCGCAAGGCCGCCCAGCAGCAGCATCTCGGCGCCCAGCGCCACCACCACCTCCTGCACCCGGGGCTCGCGGGCGGTCCCTAGCAGGTGGTCGATGGCGTGCAGGGTCTCGACCGAATTGCCAGCGGCGCTGGCCAGAGGCTCATTCATGTCGGTGATGAGGGAGACGGTCGGCAGGCCAGCCTCCGTCGCCACCTCCGCCAGACTGAGGGCGAGCGCGCGGGAATCCTCCAGCGCGGCCATGAAGGCGCCCGAGCCCGTCTTCACATCCATGACAAGCCCTTGCAGGCCTGCCGCGAGCTTCTTCGACAGGATCGAGGCGGTGATGAGCGGGATCGACTCCACGGTCGCCGTGACATCGCGGATGGCGTAGAGGCGCTTGTCGGCGGGCGCCAGCGCCCCGGTCTGGCCGATGATGGCGCAGCCCACGCTTTTCACCACCTTGGTGAAGGTCGCCTCGTCCGGCGTCGCCTGATAGCCCCTGATGCTCTCGAGCTTGTCGAGTGTGCCGCCGGTATGGCCCAGGCCCCGCCCCGAAATCATCGGCACGAAGCCCCCGCAGGCGGCCACCGCTGGCGCGAGGATGAGGCTGATATTATCGCCCACGCCCCCTGTGGAGTGTTTGTCGACCACCGGCCCCGGCAAGTCCGCGCTGCGCCAGTCGAGCATGGCGCCTGACCGGGTCATGGCGCGCGTCAGGTCCGCGCATTCCCTGCGGGTCATGCCGCGAAAGAAGATCGCCATGGCCAGCGCCGCCGCCTGCCCCTCGGTGACCACGCCGCTGGTGAGCCCAGCGATGAAGAAGGCGATCTCCGCCTCCTCCAGCGTGGCGCCGTCGCGTTTGCGGCGGATGATCTCCTGGGGGATCACGCGCCGTCTTCCTTCAGCGCCGCCAGCAAGGCGTCGAGCAAGCCGCTGGCGCCGAAGCGGAAGGTCTCGGGCGTCGCCCAGTCCGGGCCCATGATCTCGTCGGCGATGTCGAGATAGACCTGCGCATCCGCCAGGGTGCGGACGCCGCCGGAGGCCTTGAAGCCCACGGGCTTGCCCATGTCCTTGATGGCCTTGAGCATCACCCGCGCCGCCGCCGGGGTGGCGGAGACCGGAGTCTTGCCGGTGGAGGTCTTGATGAAATGGGCGCCCGCCTCGATGGCGATGCGGCTGGCGGCGTCGATGAAGGCGGGATCCCTGAGTTCGCCGCTCTCGATGATGACCTTGAGCCGATGGCCCGAGGGCAGGCACTGGGCCACCGCCTCCACCATGGCGCGCGGCAGCGCCGCATCGCCCCCCAGCAGGGCGCGCCAGGGCATGACGAGGTCAATCTCGTCG
>CANGTC010000057.1 GCA_947456505.1 Beijerinckiaceae bacterium | reverse complement strand
TCGGGCATCACCCTGAAGGCCATGGGCTTCCCCACCACCATGTTCACCGCCCTCTTCGCGGTGGCCCGCACGGTCGGCTGGATCGCCCAGTGGACGGAAATGATCGGCGACCCCAACCAGAAGATCGGTCGCCCGCGCCAGCTCTACACGGGCGAGCCGCACCGCGACTACAAGCCCATCGGCAAGCGCTGAGCGCTCTGCTTGACGCAAAAGAAAAGGGCTCCCGAGAGGGGGCCCTTTTTTATGTTTTGTTCGTTGTCTAAATTGTCAGACGACACGCTTGCTGCTCCCCTCCCCCTGTGGGGAGGGTATGCCGAGCACAATCCGCGCCGCCCGCGCGCTGGGCGTGTCGCCACCCTCCAGCCGCATCAGCCCGTCGAGCTTGCCGAGCGCGCTGACCTGCGCCGCCCGCGCCGGGCCCTCCGGCAACAGCGCGACGACAGCCTGCGCCAATGCATGCGGCGAAGCCGCCTCCTGCAAAAACTCCGGCACAGCATTCTCGCCGAGGATCAGGTTGGGCAGCACAACCGATGGAGCGGTTGCGAGGGCGCGCACAATCGTCTCTTCGATCTTCGACACCCGATAGGCCACCACCATGGGCACGCCCGCCAGCGCCAGTTCCAGCGAGACGGTGCCCGAGGCAGCCAGCGCCGCCCGCGCCCGGCGGAAGGCGGCGAGCTTCTCCGCCTCTCCCAGCACAATGCGCGGCGGCCTCGGCCATTTCGCCACGCCCTCACGGATCGCGCCCTCAAGATGCGTCACCGCAGGGAGCACGAAATCCACCGGCCCGGCCAGGGCCTCGATCCGGCTAGCGGTCTCGCCAAACAATTCCAGCAGCCGCGCGATTTCCGACCGGCGCGAGCCCGGCAGCAGCAGCACCGTGGGCGGGCTCGCGGCGCGTAGGGCTTCCTCCTGCGCGTTCGGGCGGAAGTCGGCCAGCCGCTCGATCAGGGGGTGGCCCACATAGCTGGTGGGAGGCCCGCCAAGGCGGGCGTGAACCTCCGGCTCGAAAGGCAGCAAGGCCAGCACATGGTCAACATAGCCGCGCATCTTGCGCGCCCTGCCCGGCCGCCAGGCCCAGACCGTGGGGCTCACATAATCAACAATGGCCAGGTGGGGCAGCCGCGCCCGCACGCGCTTCGCAACGCGGTGGGTGAAATCGGGACTGTCGATGATGACCAGCACATCCGGCGGATCCGCGATCACCGCCTCTGCTGTCTCACGAATGCGCCGCAACAGAGTGGGCAGGCGTGCAATGACCGGCAGGAAGCCCATCACGGCGATATCGGATTGGGGAAAGAGGCTCTTCAGCCCCTCCCGCTCCATGGCCTCGCCGCCCACGCCGCGCAGGCGGATCTCGCCCCCTGCGGCGGAGCGCAAGGCGCGCATGAGTTTGTAACCGAGTTCATCGCCGGACTTTTCGCCGGCGACCAGAAAGATGTCGCGCGCAGCGCGTTGCGTCACGCCGAGACGTCCTTGACCTCGCGCGGGGTCAGCACCGCTCTGTCGGCGGCGTCGCGAATGAAGTCGAGAATCTCCTGGACCTGGGGATGGCTGGCGAATTCGCCCCCCACATCCTCCACCCGCTCCTTCAAGGTGCCCTCGGCCGCAAACAGCAGCCGATAAGCGCGGCGCAGATCATGGATCGACTCACGCGAGAAACCGCGACGCTTCAAGCCCACAAGATTGAGCCCCGCCAGATAGGCGCGGTTGCCCAGCGCCATGCCATAGGGGATCACATCATTCTCGACGCCCGCAAGGCCGCCGATGAAGGCATGGGAGCCGACGCGCACGAATTGATGGAGGGCCGAGCCACCGCCCATGATCACATAATCGCCCACGCGCGTATGGCCCGCGAGCATCACATTGTTGGACAGGATCACATGATCGCCCACATGGCAGTCATGGGCCACATGGCTATTGGCGAGGAAGGCGCAGCCCTTGCCCACCACGGTCTTGAGCCCGCCGCCTTCGGTGCCAGGGTTCATGGTGACGCCTTCGCGGATCAGGCAATCGGCGCCGATCTCGAGAACCGAAGGCTCCCCATGAAATTTCAGGTCCTGCGGCTGGTGGCCGATGGAGGCGAAGGGGAAGATGCGTGTGCGCGCGCCCACGCTCGTGCGGCCATGGACAGCTACATGGGAGACCAGCTCCACGCCGTCCCCAAGCACCACATCAGGACCCACATGACAGAAGGGGCCGATGGCGACATCAGCGCCAATCTGCGCGCCATCCTCGATGACGGCGGAGAGATGGACGCCCGTTTTGGTGATGCGAAGGTCCGCCACGTCAGGAAGCCGCAGATTCGTCGCTGACCAGCATGGCGCTCACTTCGGCCTCGCAGACCGTGACGCCGTCCACCTTGGCGACGCCCTTGTACCACCACATGTTGCGGCGCTGGTTGGTGCGGGTCATGTGATATTCCACCCTGTCGCCGGGCACGACCGGCTTGCGGAACTTGGCGTTGTTGATGGTCATGAAATAAACGAGCTTCGGCTTCTTGATGATGCCCGAATTGACGCAGAGCGCCCCCGCCGTCTGGGCCATGCCCTCGATCAGCAGAACGCCCGGCATCACCGGCATTTCGGGGAAATGACCCTGAAATTGCGGTTCATTGAACGTGACGTTCTTGATGCCCACGCAGCTCTCGTCGCGGACGCAATTGATGATGCGGTCCACGAGCAGGAAGGGATAGCGGTGCGGCAGCGACTTCAGCAGCTGAAGGATGTCGACTGTTTCCAGAGATTGGGGAGCGGTTTCAGTCATCGTCATGTCCCTGAGTGGCTTCGCAGGCGAAGCGCTATTCATCTTACATGCCGGGGCTTTGGCCAGTGTGGGTCAACTGGCCCCGGCGCCGGGGTCTTTCTTGGCGAGTTTCTGCAAAAGAACAATGGATTTCAACCATTCGCGCATGGGCTGGGCGGGTGAACCGCCCCACTTCTGCCCCGCAGGCACATCCGACATGACGCCCGACTGGGCCGCGATCTGGGCGCCCATGCCGATTTTCAGATGGCCCGTGAGACCGGCCTGTCCACCGATCACGGCGAAATCGGCCAGAGTCGTGGAGCCGGAGATGCCCACCTGCGAAACGATCACGCAATGGCGACCGATGGTGACGTTGTGGGCGATCTGCACGAGGTTGTCGATCTTGGTCCCCTCGCCGATCACGGTATCGCGGTTGGCGCCGCGATCCACGGTCGTATTGGCGCCGATCTCCACGTCGTTCTGGATGATGACGCGCCCGACCTGGGGCAGTTTCAAATGGCCCCTGGGGCCCATGGCGAAACCAAAGCCGTCCTGACCAATTCGCACGCCCGGATGCAGAATGACCCGGTCGCCGATCAGCGAATGCTGCACCGTGGCCCCCGCCCCCACCGCGCAATCACGACCGATGCGCACATCCGGCCCGATGACCGCGTGAGGGCCAATGATCGTGCCCGCGCCGACCGCCGCACGCGGACCCACCACCGCGCCGGGATCGACGATGACGCCGGGCTCCAGCTTCGCCTCGGGATGAACGAAGGACATGGGCGAGACACCGCTGGCGCCGAAGAAAGAACCCGGACGCAAAGCATCGGGAAACAGCATGCCCATGATGCGCGCAAAGGCCCGATAGGGGTCGGCGAGCACAAGAGCGACGACGCCATCGGGCGTGCGCGAAGCGTAACGCTCGCCAATCAGCACGGCGGAGGCGCGGGTCCTGGCGAGTTGCTCCACATATTTGGGATTATCGAGAAAGCTCAACTCCCCCGGGCCGGCGGTATCCAGCGGCCCGACGCCATGGATCACGAGGGACAGATCAGCGCCACCGGGCGCCCTCGCCCCCGTTTCGGCGATGATCTCGGCGAGGGTGGGCGCCCGGGCCTGGCGGAAGAAGACTGGTTCGGTCATGCGGCTCGATCCGCGATCGCGCGCCATGGCGACCGCTGCGGGTGAAAAGAGGTCGAAAGACGGTCGACCATGAAAAAGGGGCTCGTCTGGAGCCCCTTCATCAACGCCCAAGGGCGAGAAGTCAAACCGGAGGCCCTGTCAGGGTCCGGGGAACCCGATCAGAAGCTGCCACCGCCGGAGAAGCGGAAGGCCTGACCCACGTCATTCTGAGCCTTCGACAACACGAAGGCGTAGTCAAAGCGGATCGGACCCAGGGGCGAGGCCCAGAGAAGCGAGGCGCCAACAGAGGAGCGGATCGTCTTAGAGTCGTCGAGCTTAATGCAGTTGCTCTGGGTGTAGTTCGTTTTCAGCGTTGCACCGGCAACATTGCCCTGGATACAAGCCGAATTGGCGGGCAAACCGACGAATGTTGAGAAGTTGGTATCGCCCTTGTAGCCGAACAGGGTGCCAGCATCAGCGAAGAGCGCGGCCTTCAAACCGAGATCCTTGGGGACGCCAAAGAAGGGAAACTGCAACTCCAAGGAACCGCCGACGAAGTTCGTACCACCAAGCGAGTTCGTACGTGTATTGAGGCCATCGGAGATATCACGGGGGCCAATACCGCCAGGAGCGAAGCCACGCACAAGACTGGGGCCAAGGTTGAAATTATCAGTGATACGGAGACTAGTGCCGCCAAAGCCTGTGACATTACCGCCCTGCACCTTCATGAAGCCCACCACATCGTCCCAAATGGGATGGAAATAACGGGCTTCAGCGGTGGTGCGGACGAAGCGTGCGTCACCGCCAGCGCCAGCGATATCCTGCTTCAGTTCGGCATAGACGCCCTGAGTAGGATTCTTGACATTGTCGAGGGTATTGTACGCGAGCGCGTAGCCAACCTGCGATGTGATGCGCGTGCCAACGCTTTGCTTGATGGCGAGAGAGGCTTCGCCATTGGAAAGGCAGTTGTAGGTTTGGTTTGCGGCTGCAGCAGTAGGAGGATTCGCATTTGGATCCGCCGGTGTTTCACCGTATCCACCATACCCAGGCGTGACTCCTGTGATCGGGACAGAGCAATCGTTGTAAGGCTTATTGGCATCGTTCGGAAGAGTGATCTTCGATGCGAACAGCGAGTACCGCGGCGAGATCGAAATCTCATCGGTCACGGGTACGCCGAGGCGCAGGGTGCCGCCCACCGTCGAACTGTCATAGACGGAGTACGGCATATTCCGGTTCTGCTTGGCGAAGAGGTCGAAGCCTCCCGACAGGCGATAGTCCATGAAATAGGGCTCAGTGAAGGAGAACTCGATGCCCTTCGTCCGCTGGCCGCCGCTCACGGCGACGCGGGCGTATTGACCGCGACCCAGGAAATTGGACTCGCTGACCGCCAGTTCGGCGATGATGCCGTCCACGGTGGAGTATCCGCCCGAGATCGAGAAGGCGCCGGTCGACTGATCCTCGACCTCCACATTCAGAACCACACGGTCAGGCGAGGAGCCAGGCTCGTTGGTGATGCGCACCTTCTTGAAATAACCAAGATTATTCAGCCGCTTTTCAGCCCGGTCGACGAGCACGCGGTTGTAGGCGTCGCCCTCGCCGAGGGGGAACTCGCGGCGGATCACGTAGTCGCGGGTGCGGGTGTTGCCGCGCACATTGATGCGCTCGATATAGACGCGTGGCCCCTCTTCCACCACGAAGCTCAGGCTGATCAGAGCGGTCGCAGGATCACGCTCGCCGCGCGGGCGGGCGGAGGAGAAGGCGTAGCCCTTGCGGGCCACTTCACGGGTCATGGCCTCAACGGACTTATCCACGAGGTCGCCATTATAGACGTCGCCAACCGCGAGTTTCACAGTCGATGCGAGAACGGTCTTGTCGAGATCGGGGATCTGCGTCTCGACATTGATCGAGCCGACCCGATACTGCTGACCCTCCTCGACGGTCACGACGATGTCGTAACCCTTGCCCTCGGCGTTATAGCGCACATCCGAACCAACGATGCGGAAGTCGGCATAACCGTTCTTGAGATAGAAGCGGCGGATCAACTCCTGGTCGGATGCGATCTTGTCGGGATCATACACATCGGTCGACTTGAAAAACGACAGCCAGTTCATCTCGGTCGTCTGCATGAGATTGCGCAGACGCGAGGTGGAGAAGTTATTATTGCCGACGAAATCGATGGAGCGGACGCCGGTCTTCCCACCCTCGTTGATGGTGAAGACCACATCGACGCGGCCATTGGGCAAATCGACGGTGCGGGCGGTCACGGCGGCGTCCGAACGCCCACCACGACGATAGAGATCAAGAATGCGCTCAATATCGGCCTGAACCGTGGAGGGGCTGTAGGCGCCGCGGCTCTTGGACTGGATTTCCGAGGAAATCACCTCGCTCTTGAGCTTGCTGTTGCCCTCGAAGGCGACGCGGTTGATGAGCTGATTTTCCGTCACATAAACAATAATGCCGCCACCCGACCGCTCGGTGCGGACGGCGGAAAACAGACCGGTTGCGTAAAGCTCCTTGACCGCCTGATTGACGCGGGCGGGATCCGTCCCGGCGAAATAGTTGCGAATCGTTTCCGCATCGACGCGCTTGCTGCCACGCACCTCAACGGATTGGGCATAGGCTCCCGGCGCAACGACAGTCGCGAAGGAAACCAAAGCAGCCGTTAAAACGAGCCGTTTCATGGACGCCTTGATGGAGTGCATATCGAACACGGTCCCCGAACTAATCAAAGTGACGAACCGGAGTCCGCCTTCAAAGCGAATCTGGGCCTTACGACCCAGACGTCACCGCTACGGTAATCTTCTACAGAGTTTGTGCGCATCTGCAAATCAGGTTTTTCACTCGTGACGTCTTTTGCGGTCGCCCGTGGCCCTTGGGCAACGGATGAGGTATGGAATCAAGCTATTGTAAATAAAAGAAAAAATTCAACCTGCCCCGACCTGCCGTCGGAGGAGGTTCAAAAGATCATTGAACGTGGTAAACAACATCAAAACAACGACGAAGGCCAGACCCAGCCGGAAACCCACTTCCTGAGTCCGCTCGCTGAGGGGCCGACCCTTCACAGCCTCGAACAGGTAGAAGAGCAAATGGCCCCCATCGAGCAAGGGAATGGGGAGCAGATTGATCAGGCCGATGGAGACGGAGAGGACCGCCGCGAGGTTCATCAGCGCGCTGAAACCGAAAGTCGCCACCTTGCCAGCCAGATAGCCCGTACCAATGGGGCCCGTGACCTGATCGAAGGATTCCTTGCCCACCACCAGGCCGGCCAGGAAGCTGAGCGTCCGTTCCCCTACGTACCAGGTCTCCACCACACCCTGCGTCAACGCCTCGAGGGGGCCAAATCGGATTATCTTCCAGTCTTCGGCCTTATTGGAGCCATTCAGCCCAATGAGGCCTATGCGGTTCTTGCCGAGGGGCGTGTCGATCAAACGCAGCTTGGGCGTGGCCTGGAGCGTGACGTCCCCACCCTCACGCTCGATCACGAAGGTCAGGGTCTTTTCCGCAGAGACCTGAACGATCCGCTGGACCTCGCCCCAACTGGCGACCGCCTTGCCATCGATCGAGCGGATGACGTCTCCGGGCTTGAACCCGGCGGCCTCCGCCACTTCCCCGGGCCGCAGGGACTCGACGCGCGGCGCCAGCGCGCCACGCCCCACGATAAAGGTGACCCCGGCGAAAATCACCACGGCCAGAATGAAATTGGCGACAGGACCCGCCGCTACGATGAGGACCCGCTTCCAGACCGGCTGGGTGAAGAAGCTGAAGCGCCGCTCCTCCTCCGATAGCCCCTCCGCATTGACACCGGCCGAGGCCGCGTTGGCGTCGCCATGAAATTTCACATAACCGCCAAGGGGTATCAGAGCCAGGCGCCAGCGCGTCCCATGGCGATCCACGCGGCCATAAAGCTCAGGGCCAAAACCCAGCGAGAAGACATCGGCCTTCACGCCGCACCAGCGACCCACCAGAAAATGTCCGAGTTCATGAAAGAAGACCACGATCCCCAGAACCAGGAGGAAAGGGCCCGCATAGCCGACGAAAGACCACAGGTTTGCAAAGATGGACATCACGTCTCCAGGGCCTCGCTGGGCCAAACTTCCGATCAGCGGCCCCTCACCTGCTCGAAGCTGAGGGAGACCGCCTGGTTCACATCAAGGCTTCCCGCGCCCGGCGCCGGGTCAGTCTGTCGATTTCGAGGGCGTCCGCCACGGTGTCGGGCTCACCATCGTCGCCCCGACGCACAGCCGCCTGACATATCTCCTCCACCATGCTGGCGATTTGATGGAAGCTGATGCGGCCCGCGAGAAAGGCCTCGACCGCAATTTCATTAGCGGCGTTCAGAACCGTGGGCAGGCTTCCGCCCGCCTTCATGCAGTCCATCGCCACCCGCAGAGCCGGGAACCGCTCGAAGTCCGGCCGCTCGAAGGAAAGTGATCCGATGGCCGCCAGATCGAGCCTGCGAACCTTCGTCTCGACCCGATCCGGATAAGCGAGGCAATGGGCGATGGGGGTTCGCATATCGGGCACCGCCATACCAGCCGTCACCGACCCATCAGCGAAAGTCACGAGGCCGTGGACGATGGACTGGGGGTGGACCAGCACATCGAGCCGGCCGGCTTCAATGCCGAAAATATGAAAGGCCTCAATAAGTTCAAGGCCTTTATTCATAAGGCTTGCGGAGTCGATGGTCACCTTGGGACCCATCGACCAGTTGGGATGGGCCAGCGCCTGCTGAGGGGTGGCCGCCGCGATGGCCTGCGCCGTCCAGGTCCGGAAGGGACCGCCGGAGGCCGTCAGGATCATCTGTACGATGGTCGAGGGATCAGCCCCGCCGAGAGCCTGGAAGATGGCGTTATGCTCGGAGTCCATGGGCAGAAGGCGCGCGCCGACCCGGGCCGCCGTCCGCATGAAGGGCCCGCCCGCGCAGACCAGGCACTCCTTGTTCGCCAGCGCAATGGTGCGTCCGGCCTCCAGCGCCGCATGGGTGGGCTCGACGCCTGCGGCCCCGGCGATGGCTCCCACCACCAGATCGCAGTCCTGAAGCGCCGCCTCCAGAACCGCCTGCGGCCCCGCCCCGTTGCGAACGCCAGACCCCGCCAGCGCCTCGCGCAGGGCGCCCGCCCCCGCCGGATCGGCCAGCGCGGCGAAGGGGGCCTTCAACTTGATGGCCATTTGCGCAAGGGCCGCCGCATCGCTGCCGCCCGCCACAGCGGCGACCTCGAAGGCGCCATCGGGCGCATGGGCGATCACATCGGCCGTCGAGCGCCCGATGGAGCCGGTGGCGCCAAGCAGCACGAGCCTGCGGGAAGACGTGGCTTGATCCACCCTGATGGAGGCCGGGTCGGAAATGGTCATGAGCAACACATAGGAGAGATGAGGGAAATTACCATCGCAGAAGACCGATCGCCACGAAACCCGGTCCCGCCGATTTGATCCAGCCCACCAGAGCCGCGAAGGCGGCGGCGGCGATGAAGCCATCGAGACGATCCATGAAGCCGCCATGGCCGGGGATCAGATGGCTGGAGTCCTTCACGCCAAAGCGGCGCTTGATGGAGGACTCGAAAAAATCACCGGCCTGGGCGATCACCCCGGCCAGAAGGCCCAGAATGAAGAGCGGTAACGGCGCGGCGGCCTCGCCGCCCGGGTTCAGGACGAGGCACAGAAGGCCCAAAAGCCCCCCGCTCGAGACCCCCACCAGAAATCCCGCCCATGTCTTGGATGGGGACAGGCGTGGCCAGAGCTTCGGCCCGCCGATCAGGCGGCCGCCGAAATAGGCCATGATGTCCGTGCCCCAAACCACGGCGAAGAGCCAGAGAATGGCTTCCACGCCATCAATGCGGGACAGCACCCGCAGCAGCGTCACGGAGATCACTACCGAGGCGGCGTAGATGAGCCCCCCGCCCGCCCAGACCCGCTTGCCCGGCCCACCCAAAGCGGCCATGGCGCCGGCGCCCACCACAGCGGAGGCCAGGGCGCCCTCGATGAGCCCCTCACGCAGCAGCGCGACCGAAAGCACCACAAAAGCCGCGCCGCCGAAAAAGCGCGCCTTGAACTGGGGCGCGTTGATGATCGTCTGCCATTCCCAATGCAGCGCCAGCGCACAGCCCAGCCAGAACAGAATAAAGACGTCCCCGCCCAGCCAGAGAGTTGACAAGGCGGCGGCGATCATCACCACGCTTGAGGCGGCCCGGGGGGCCAGATCGCTCGACAGAGAGGCCTGAGGCGTCGGGGCGGCGCTCCCGTTGTCGCCAGAGGTGGTCATGAGCCCGTTTTCTCCGCCTCGGGCCTGAGCCCCCCAAAGCGGCGCTCCCGGCTGGAGTAGACCACAAGCGCGGATTCAAACGCGGCGCGGTCGAAATCAGGCCAATGTTGCGGCAGGAAGACGAATTCCGCATAGGCCGCCTGCCAGAGCAGAAAATTCGACAAACGCTGCTCGCCTGACGTGCGGATGATGAGGTCGGGATCGGGCATGTCCGAGGTATCAAGCTCGGCGCGGATCGCCTCAGGGGAAATATGGGCCGGATCAAGTTCGCCTGCTGCGGCGCGCATGGCGAGGCGCCGGGCGGCGTCGGCGATTTCCTGACGCCCCCCATAGTTGAAAGCGACCACCAGGGTGAGACGCTTGTTGAGGCGGGTCAAAACCTCGGCCTCGTTCAGCAGGGCTGTAATCTCCGGGTCGAGCCCCTCGCGCGATCCGATCACGCGCACGCGCACGCCATTCGCGTGCAGCTCGGCGAGGTCGTTGCGGATGAAGCGCTTCAGCAGCCCCATCAGGAAACTCACCTCCTGCGGGGGACGGCTCCAGTTCTCGGTGGAGAAACTATAGATCGTGAGATAGGAGACGCCCAGATCAATGGCGGCGCGAACGGCCCGGCGAACGGACTCGACGCCGCGCCGATGCCCCTCCATACGCGGCAGACCGCGCGCGGCCGCCCAGCGCCCGTTGCCATCCATGATGATGCCCACATGGCGAGGCGTCGCCCTGCCCCAGCCTGCGGCGGGCGGGATGGCGGTCACTGTTTCGACCTTGTCGTGCATATCCGCTCGCGCTTTCCTCAAATCGCCTGAAAAAACTTATACCTGCATAATTTCCTTTTCTTTCATCGCGAGGACCTGATCCACCTCGATGATCGCCTGATCGGTCGCCTTCTGGACATCGCCCGCATGACGCTTCTCGTCATCCTCGCTGATGGCCTTATCTTTGAGCAGTTTCTTCAGGATGTCGATCCCGTCGCGGCGCACGTGACGCACGGCGACCCGGGCCTCCTCGGCGTATTTGTGCGCGACCTTCACCAGTTCCTTGCGGCGCTGCTCGTTCAATTCCGGAATCCGAATGCGCAGAACCTGCCCTTCCGTGGTGGGGCTGAGGCCGAGATTGGAGTCGCGGATCGCACGCTCCACCGCGCCGACCATGGCCTTGTCCCAGACCTGAACCGCAATGAGCCGGGGTTCGGGAATCGAGACCGTGGCCACCTGGGTGATGGGCATGTTCTGCCCGTAGGCGTTCACCTGAACGGGATCAAGAATGGTCGCGGTGGCGCGGCCCGTGCGCAGGCCATTGAGATCATGCTTCAGGGACCCGATGGAGCCCTGCATGCGGCGTTTGATGTCGGCAAGATCGAAATTGGTGCTCATGATGGAAGTCCTGCTATGGCTCCGGACGGCGCCCGGGACAAAGACGCACGGTCATGGCGTCACGATGGTGGAGCGTCCGCGACCTTCGAGAGCCGCTGTGATGGCGCCTGCCTCCTGAATGGAGAAGACAATTATCGGAATCTTGTTGTCCCGGGCAAGCGCGAAGGCGGTGGTGTCCATGACTTCGATGTTGCGGGAGATGGCTTCGTCATGGGTCAAGCGCTCGTAGCGCGTGGCAGCCGGGTCCTTTTTCGGATCCGCTGTATAGACGCCGTCAACCTGGGTCGCCTTGAGAATGGCGTCGCAGGAGAGTTCGGCGCCCCGCAGGGCCGCGCCTGTGTCTGTCGTGAAGAACGGGTTGCCAGTGCCGCCCGCCAGCACCGTCACCCTGCCCTTGCCCAGATGATTGAGCGCCGCCTGCCGGGAATAGGGCTGGCAGACGAAGGGCATGGGGACCGCCGAGAGCGCGCGGGCCGATTGCCCCTCCTTCTCGATGGCGTGCTCCAGGGCCAGGCCGTTCATGACGGTCGCCAGCATGCCGATGGAGTCGGCGCGAGCCCGGTCTATGCCCTTGTCAGCGCCCTGAATGCCGCGGAAAAAGTTACCGCCGCCAACCACCACCGCGATTTCGACGCCCAGTGCGGCGGAGGCGGCGAGATCCTGCGCGACGCGCTTGAGCGTGGGCTCATGCAGACCATGGGTCAGCGGCCCCATCAGGGCCTCTCCCGAAAGTTTGACGACGACGCGTTTCCACAAGGACGACATGGCGACCCCGACCCGCTTAAATCACCAGCGAGAATGCCTGGCGGGTCCGATCCAGACGTTTCCCGACAAAACGCGATAGCTTCGCGCCTTCAAAATACGGTTGACAGCGCCCTGAAGGAGACTGCCCCGATCCGCCCGCCGGTCTAGCGCGATTCGAACGCTGAAACCAGCCAAAGACGTTCCTGCGGGCTCCCCTCCCACAGACCAATCTTCAGCACAGCCTCGCCGACAAACAAGCCAAGAAAAAGGCGGCCCGTAAGCCGCCTTTTCCAAATGCCTTCAGGAGAGGCTCAGGCCTGGCCGCCTGCGGCCGCCGCAACCTCGGCGGCGAAGTCGCTTTCCTGCTTCTCGATGCCCTCGCCGAGCGCATAGCGCACGAAGCCCTTGAGCACGACGGGGGCGCCAGCGGCCTTGGCGGCCTCGGACACAACCTGCGCAATGGTCTTGGCGGGATCGTGGATGAAGGGCTGATCGATCAGGCAGACCTCCTTGAAGTAGGTCTTGAGGCCGGACTCAACGATCTTGTCGAGGACGTTGGCGGGCTTGCCAGCGTTCTTGTCGCGCAGCACGTTCTTCTCGCGCTCGACGACCGCCGGATCGACGCTCGCAGCATCCAGCGCGACGGGAGACGCCGCCGCCACATGCATGGCGATCTTGCGGGCCACGTCAGACAAAGCCGCCGCGTCACCAGTGGACTCGAGCGCCACGAGGACGCCGATCTTGCCCAGGCCCTCGGCCACGGAGTTGTGGATGTAGTTGCCGATCACGCCGGCAGTCACAGAAACTTCCGCCGCACGACGCAGGGTCATGTTCTCGCCGATGGTGGCGATGGCGTTGGCGATGGCCTCAGCCACCTTGCCGCCGCCCGGATAGGCCGCATCCTTCAGGGCCTCCACATCGGTCGTGTGAGCGCCCAGCGCCACGCCAGCGATATTCTGGGCGAGCTTCTGGAAGTCGTCGTTGCGGGCGACGAAGTCGGTTTCGGAGTTCACCTCTACGGCGACGCCCTTCGTTCCGGAGACGGCGAGCGCCACAAGACCCTCGGCAGCTACGCGGCCGGACTTCTTGGCGGCCTTGGAGAGACCCTTCTTGCGGAGCCAGTCGACGGCGGCTTCGATATCGCCCTCCACTTCATTGAGAGCGGATTTGCAGTCCATCATGCCGGCGCCGGTCTTCTCGCGAAGCTCCTTCACCATCGCGGCGGTAATGTTCGCCATGGAATGTTCCTTCAGGTTCGGACGCGACATGCGCGCGTCGCAACGATGATCGATTCGTGTTGTGGTTCTATGAAGCGGTTGCGGCAGGCCCAAGGCCCGCCGCAGCTTTATTCAGGTCGGACGCCGATCCGGATCAGGCGAGCAGAGCGCGGGCCTGATTGACCCAGCCGTCCCGTTCGATCCGGCCATTGAACCGCAGGTCTGCGTCCAGCTTGGCCGCGTCCTCGGCGGTCATGGCGGCGATCTGCCAGTAATGGAAGACGCCAGCGTCGTTCAACTTCTTCACGATCTGCGGGCCAACGCCCTGCAGCTTGGCGAGATCGTCGGGCGCGCCGCGCGGAGCGGTGAGCAGCTCGAACACTTCCGCCGGAGCCTCGAAAGCCTCAATGGGGGTCGCAGCGATCGGGGCGGCGGCGATGGCCTCCTCCACGGGAGCCTCAAGGGCGCCCAGATCCACGCCCGCCGAACCCTGGCTGCGCGAGATGCCGTCGATGGCGGCGCGGGCGATCAGGTCGCAGTAAAGCGAGATAGCACGGCCCGCATCGTCATTCCCGGGGACCGGGAACTGGATGCCATCGGGATCGCAGTTGGTGTCGAGGATCGCGGCGACGGGGATGTGAAGGCGGTTGGCCTCCTTGATCGCCAGTTGCTCCTTGTTGGTGTCGATCACGAAGATCAGGTCAGGGGTGCCGCCCATGTCCTTGATGCCGCCCAGAGCCTTCTCCAGTTTGTCACGCTCGCGCGACAGCATCAGGCGCTCTTTCTTGGTGAGGCCGACGCCGCCGGTGTTCAGCTGCTCGTCGAGCTTGCGCAGGCGCTGAATGGAGGCGGAAATGGTCTTCCAGTTGGTCAGCATGCCGCCGAGCCAGCGGGAGTTGATATAGTACTGGGCGCAGCGACGGGCGGCATCCGCGATCGGCTCAGCGGCCTGACGCTTGGTGCCGACGAAGAGAACGCGACCGCCCTTGGCGACAGTATCGGACACCGCCTTCAGAGCCTGGTGCAGCAGAGGCACGGTCTGGGCGAGGTCAATGATGTGGATGTTGTTGCGCGCGCCGAAAATATAGGGGCCCATCTTCGGGTTCCAGCGATGCGCCTGGTGGCCGAAATGAGCGCCGGCCTCAAGAAGGCCACGCATGTTGAAGTCAGGAAGCGCCATTGTACTCTTTCTCCGGTTCGACCTCGGCGGGGAGCGTGGCGGCATTAGCCGCACCGGAACGCTGCTTGGATCAGCAGCGCGAAAACCCCGCCTGTGGAATGGCGCGGTGCATAGAGGAAAACTGCGCCCTGCGCAAGGCGTAGCTCCGCTTTTAGCGTCAAAGGCGCCGATCGCCAGGTTTGGCGGCGTCCAGCAGGCGCAGTTGCACCCGCTCGCCCCCGCCCCAGCGGTCTATGGAAAGGCTGCCCGCCAGATGCATGGGCTCGCCCCGGGCGGCCATGATCGCCCGCCCCAGAGGCTCGGCGGCCTGCCTGAAGGCGATGGCGTTGAGCATGGCGCCGTCGCCAGATTTCGCCCGCAACCGCAGGTGGCCCTGTCCCACTTCCCCCGCATCGATGATTCGGTGTGCGGGGAAAGCGAAGGTGGGTTCGGGATTGCCCGAGCCGAAGGGCCCGGCCTGCTCGATCATCTCGATCATCTGCGGCCGGGCGCCGCCAGCGGTCAGGGCGGCGTCGATCATCAGGGCGTCGTCGGCCCGGGCGCTGTCCACATAGAGGGTCAGGCGCTGCTCCAGAAAGGCGCGGAAATCGCCGAGACGATCCCGCGCGATGGTGATTCCCGCCGCCATGGCGTGACCGCCGCCCTTGACCAGAATCCCCTCCTCGACGGCGGCGCGGACGGCGCGGCCGAGATCGACGCCGGGGATGGAGCGGCCAGATCCAGTGCCAATTTTTCCATTTAAAGCAATGGCGAAGGCTGGTCTTTTAAAGCGTTCTTTCAAGCGTGACGCCACCAATCCGACCACGCCAGGATGCCAGCCCTCCTGGGCCGTGACCACCACGGCGCCATGTTCCTCGACCCCGAGGCTGGCGAGGGCCTCGGCCTGAGCCTCCTCCACCGCCACCAGTTCGATGGCCTGACGCTCGCGGTTGAGGCGGTCGAGTTCGGCGGCCACCCGCCCGGCCTCGATCTCGTCCTGGAGCATGAGCAGCTTGGCGCCCAGCGCGGCGTCGCCGATGCGCCCGCCCGCATTGATGCGCGGACCGATGACGAAGCCAAGGTGATAGCAACTGGGCGGGCCCGAGGCGCCCGCGCAATCGAAGAGGGCGCGCAGCCCCACCCGTCCCCGCCCGCGCATGACCGCGAGGCCCTTGGCGACGAAAGCCCGGTTGAGGCCCTTGAGGGGCACCACATCAGCCACCGTGGCCAGCGCCACGAGATCAAGGCGAGACAGCAGATCGGGCTCGGGGCAGGTCTTGGTCCAGAAGCCCGAGCGACGCAGGCGCCGGTTGAGGCCCACAAGGGCCATGAAGGCGACGCCGGTAGCGCAGAGCGTGCCCAGGCCCGACAGATCATCCTGCCGGTTCGGATTGACCAGCGCCGCCACCGGGGGCAGCTCTTCGGGCGCCTGATGGTGGTCGAGCACCACCACGTCCATGCCCAGCTTGGCCGCTTCCGCAAAGGGCTCGAAACTCGTGGTGCCGCAATCCACCGTGACAAGGAGGGAGACGCCCTGCCCCGCCAGCGCCTTGATGGCTTCGGTATTGGGCCCATAGCCCTCGAAGATGCGGTCGGGAATATGGATGATGAAAGGGACGCCGCAGGCCTCCAGATAGCCCGCCACCAAGGCGCTGGAACAGGCGCCGTCCACATCGTAGTCGCCGAAGACCGCGACGGTCTCGCCCTTCTCGATGGCGTGGGCCAGACGGTCGAGGGCGGGCTCCATGTCCTGCATCACATGAGGGTCGGGCATGAGAGCGCGGACCGTGGGGTCGAGATAGGCGACGACCTCCTCGGGCGCCACACCGCGCCCCGCCAGCACCCGGGCGAGCAGATCGGAATGGCCATAGAGCTGCGTCATGGCCTGCGCGCGGCCCTGCCCCTCCAGATCCAGACGATCCCGCCAGGACCGACCGGTGACGGAGGCATGAACATCGAGAAAGAGACGGCGGGACGCAGACATGACCCAGTGCTAGCACGGGCTGGGCAGGCTGCGAAGCTGTTCAGCGTTTGGCGGTGGCGACGGGCTGACTTTCGGGTCTGGGCGCGGGCGCTGTCTCGACCACCACAAGGGGCGACCTCCCCCGACGGTTGGCTCGCTCGATGGCCGCGAGCTGGCTGTTTTTGGAGCCGGCCCTCGCGAGGCTGGCGAAATCACGCGGGGAATGGCTGGAGCCTCCGCCGCCCCGATAGACCATCAGCCCGTCCGTCGTCACCACCACATCGCCGACGCGCAGGGTGGGATCGTTGAGGAAGGGTCCGAGGGGGCCAGCGCCCACCGGGGGCGGCTCGACCTTCTCGGGCTTGCCGTTCTCCTCGATAGCGCGGGAGACGGATGTTTTGGACCTGCCATAGGCCTGCCCCTCCACGGAGCGCAGCCCTTGCTCGCGCCTTGGCCAACTGCGGGAGGCGTCCCGCGAGGCTGAAGCCTGCGGCTGAAAACCTCCGAATAGCGCTTCAAGGAAATTTTGCGCCATGGCGGGCGCGGGCGCCGCCATCAGCGACGCGACCGCAAGCATGAAGATGGCCCCGAGCGGGGCCGGATGAAAACCGTGAGGTGGAGCTGGCATCGCGAACGTCCGGGTGGATGTTCGGGATAAGCCTCAGCGCGCCGAAAAGTTGCGCTTGTGTGAGTGACAAAAGCGTCTGTGGTGGGGGACCGACACTACCAATGGGGAGAATGACGTCATAACGCAGGCGGCGGGCCAAAACGATTTATCTTGAAAATCGGGACCCTCAATTCCGCTTATCGCAAACAATTCCAGACAAGGCCAAGGCTCTGTTGCAGATTGAGGAAGATTGCGTCCATGCCGTCTGGTTTCAGGCGCACCGTGGGGTCGCCAGGACCGCGCGCTGCAAAATGGTCCCACCTTCAATTCAAGACAGAACATCTACATTCCTGATCGGATGAAGATGATCCCCCCGAGGACGCTGCAAACCTATGCGGGCAAGCTTACATTGAGTTATCGATTGAATTTTTATGACACGACGAAAACTCTTTAAGTATAGATTAATGAACAGATGGGAACGTATCCCTTCACCTGAAAATGAACGTAAACGACCGCATTGATTGTTTAGAGTGACCGGCGAAGATTCGTCGTCCACAAAACGCTTGCAAAGCTTGAGCGCATCATAAGCCCCTACTGCTTCTTCAGATCGCTCGATGGAGATTTAAAGTGAACAAGTTTGCTGCAGTCATCACCATGGACACCAACAGCAATCGTTTTAAATCCTTTGCGAGCAACAACAGCCATCTTCAATTCGCAACTTTCACAGGGATTTCAGGTGCTGACATCTCGAAAGCCGATCGCATTTCCGCAGGATTGGTGACCGCCGACATTGCTGACACTGCTGACATCACGGATACGAGGATAGGAACGGCCGTCAGTCATTGGTGCTTGTGGCAAGAGGCCATAAAGAGAAATTCCGGCATTTTGATCATGGAGGATGATGTTATGACGCATCCTCAAATTTGGTCCCAAGTGGAATCGCTTCCCGATCTGGATGAGACAGACCTCGTTTTCTTTTCGGCGAACACAGATGCGCCTATGGCTATGCGTTCACCCGAAGGACTTACACAAGCGAGCCGTTTTGATCCTCGCAATCCCCATCCCGATTGGATCAGATCCACACTCGCCCGCACCAGCGTCGAACATGTTCGTTATTGGCGTTTGAGCCGAGCATTCGGTCTATGCTGCTATTTCGTAACTCCGCACGGCGCGCAAGCGCTCACGAACATGATGTTTCCTTTGCGGACAGATGGCGTCTTCGTTCCATTGATCAGCGATCCTGTCATGCAATGCGCCATTGATCACAGAATGAACGCTTTGTACGATCAACTGAATGTATTTATCTCCATGCCGTTTTTAGCCTATACGCCACACCATAATGAATTTGCGCCGAAGTAGCGGCTATCGAGTTGCGCTATGATGGGCTTTCGCGCTGGCCAATCATGAAAAAGGCCGCCCCACCGGGCGGCCTTTCCCCTACGCCAAAGCGCAGAACCGTCAGAACTTGCTCATCTCGCGATGCTCCGCCTGGATGCGGCGCACCGTGCCGGTGACGGAGCGGTAGATCACCGTCTCGGTCTCGATCACGTCCTTGCCGAAGCGAACGCCCTTCAGCAGGGCGCCATCGGTGACGCCGGTGGCGCAGACGATGACGTCGCCTGAGGCGAGTTCGCGCATGTCGTATTTCTTGGTGGGATCCTTGATGCCCATCTTCAGCGCGCGCTCGCGCTTGGCCTCGGTGTCAAGCAAGAGGCGACCCTGCATCTGGCCGCCGACGCAGCGCAGCGCGCCCGCCGCCAGCACGCCCTCGGGGGCGCCGCCGGTGCCGATATACATGTCCACGCCGGTCTGGGCGGTCTGGGCGGTGAAGATCACGCCCGCCACATCCCCATCGGTGATGAGCCGCACGGAGGCGCCGGCGCGGCGCACGCCAGCGATGATATTCTCATGGCGGGGACGGTCGAGCACGAGCACGGTGATCTCCCCGGGCTTCACGCCCTTAGCCTTGGCCAGGGCGCGCACATTGTCCTCGGCGGACATGTCGAGGTCCACCACGCCGGGGGCGTAGCCCGGGCCGATGGCGATCTTGTCCATATAGACGTCCGGCGCGTTGAGCAGGGAGCCCGCCTGGGCCATGGCCATGACGGCGATGGAGCCGGGCATGTCCTTGGCGCAGAGGGTCGTGCCTTCCAGCGGGTCCACGGCGATGTCGACGCGCGGGCCGGTGCGGGTGCCAAGGCGCTCGCCGATGAAGAGCATGGGCGCCTCGTCG
>CANGTC010000056.1 GCA_947456505.1 Beijerinckiaceae bacterium | reverse complement strand
ATCGCCCTTCTGCAGTTCAGGCGGGGTGTAGTGCGTTTGAAAATCGACGATCATTCCTGTCCTCCCGGAGGCGTCTTTATGAAGCGTGGGCGCACCTTATCGACCTTCGCCGCTTTCGTGAAGCGCGCGAATGGCTTCGCGCCATGTGGGATAGGCGAGCTTGACGCCAAGCTCCTCGCGCATGGCGCGATTGGAGACGCGTTTGCACTCGCCATAGAAGCTGCGCGCCATGGGCGAAAGCTCGGCGTCCTCGAAGGCGATTTCCGGCGGCGGCTCGACGCCCAGCAATTGCGCTGCGCCGGTCACCACATCCTGCGGGGCGGCGGGCTCGTCATCGGTCACATTCCACACGCGGCCGGGGATGGCGCTGTCGAAACAGGCGGCCACGGCGCGGGCGATGTCTTCGACATGAATGCGGTTGAAGACCTGTCCGGGCTTGATGATGCGCCTCGCCGTGCCCGCTCGCAGATTGGCGAGCGCATTGCGCCCGGGGCCATAGATGCCCGAGAGCCGCAACACATGGGCGGGCTTGCCCATGCGCGCGCCCAGCGCCAGCCATGCGTCTTCCGCCGCCAGACGCCAGCGGCTGCGGGCGTTGGAGGGATCGCAGGGCGTGGTCTCGTCTATCCAGGCGCCGCCATGGTCGCCATAGACGCCGACAGTGGAGAGATAGACGAGGCGCTGGATGTTCGATTGCGCGATACGCGGCTCGAATTTGGCGAGCACGGGATCGCCGCTTTCTTCAGGCGGCGCCGAGACGAGGAGATAGCGGGCGTCGTCAATCGCGGGCCCAATGCGTTCATCTATGGTCTCGCCAAAGGCGACGACTTGGCAATCAGCGCTTGAGAGCCGCGCGGCGCGCTCTGGCGAACGCACGGTGGCGAGCACCGGCGCGTAACGCGCGCCCTGCATGCGCACAAAATGCCAGGAGGAATAGCCGTAACCAAAAATCACGAGACTCATGGCGCCATGTCTCCGCACCCGCGCGCCCATTCCGCACGCACATCCAGATCAGTTTCGCGTGAAACGTGGCCGCGCGCCAGCGCCTTGAATGAATCGTGATCGCATAGCCGCGAGGCCGCCCAGACCGCCATGGCGCGCACCAGCGGGGACTCGTGAGTCAGCCGTTCTACGACGAGCGGCAGAAGCGAAGCGTCGCCTGCGTTGCCAATGGCGATGAGCACATTGCGCAGAAAGCGCGCATGGCCGATCCGCTTCACCGGGCCGCCCGAGAAGAAGGCACGAAAGGCGTCGTCGTCGAGCTGCACGAGGTCGGCGAGTTCTGGCGCTTCAAGATCGGCCCGCGCGATGAGTTTGATCTCGCGCGCCTCCTGCGCGAATTTGTTCCACGGACAGGCGGCGAGGCAATCATCGCAGCCATAGATGCGATTGCCCATGGGTGCGCGAAACTCTTGCGCGATATGTCCCTTGTGCTCGATCGTGAGATAGGAAATGCAGCGCCGCGCGTCGAGTTGATAGGGCGCGGGGAAAGCCTGGGTCGGGCAGGCGTCGAGACAGGCGCTGCAGGAGCCGCAATGATCGATCTCCGGCGCGTCAGGCGCCAAGTCCAGCGTGGTGAAGATGCTCGCCAGAAAAAGCCAGGAGCCGAATTCGCGCGACACCAGATTGGTGTGGCGGCCCTGCCATCCCAGCCCCGCCGCCTGCGCCAGAGGCTTCTCCATGACAGGCGCGGTGTCGACGAAGACCTTCACATCTCCTTCGCCCGCCTGCGCGATGAGCCAGGAGGCCAGCATCTTCAGCTTGCCCTTGATGACGTCGTGATAATCGCGATGGCGCGCATAGACGGAGATGTTGCCGGCAGATGGGTTCCCGAGTGTGGCGAGGGCGTCGCCTTGGGGGCCATAGTTCACGCCCAGCACGATGATGGAGCGCACCTCGCTCCACAGCACGCGCGGATCAGCGCGGCGGTCCTGCGTTTGGGCCATCCAGTCCATGTCGCCTTGCGCGCCGCGCGCCAGCCAGTCGCGCAGACGGGCGGGGGCGTCAGGGATGGCGTCAGGCGTGGTCACATGGCAGAGCTCAAAACCCAGCTCGCTTGCGCGCGCAGCAAGTTTGAGCCGAAGGTCCGAGGTCAGAAGTCGAGATCCGCGTAGGTGTCCGCCGGGGGCATGCCCGGCAGCCGGTCCGCCAGAATCCTGCGGAAGGAGGGGCGGGATTTCACCCGCGCGTACCACAGCTTCGCCGCTTCGTCCTCGCCCCATGGCGCATCGCCCAGATAGTCTATGCAGGACAGATGGGCGGCGGCCGCGAGGTCCGCATAGGAGAGGCGATCCCCCGCCAGCCAGTTGCGCTGGCCCACCAGCCATCCGATGTAGCGAACATGATAGCGGATATTCTGCCGCGCCGCGCGCACGAGTTGCATATCCGGCGCCCCGCCGCCCATGGCCGTCGGCATATAGCGCTTGTAGATCTTCTCCATCACAAGCCAGTTGGATACCTCGGCGAAGAACTTGCCATGGAACCACTCCATGAGGCGGCGCACTTCGATACGGCCAAGAGGGTCCTCGGGCAGCAGGCGTCGATCGCCCAGGGCCAGCCCCCGGGTCTCGTCGAGATATTCGGCGATCACGGCGGCGCCGGGTACGCAGGGCGCGGACTCCTCAACGAGAACGGGGGTTTGCCCCGCCGGGTTCAGCATGAGAAATTCCTCGCGCCGCTCAAAGGTGCGTTCCTCTACGAGGCGCGGCTCCATGCCATATTCGGCGAGCACAAGGCGCACGAAGCGCGAGTGCGGGCAGAAGGGATGATGATAAAGCGTCGCCATGGGGCAGTCGCAACTCGCCAGGGGGGCTGCGCCCAAGGGCTTGACCTGAGCGCGAAGGAGAATGGAAGGCCGCCTCGTATAGGCGAGGCGCGGCGTGCGGACAACCTCCTTCCGCCCTTCTTCACCAAGGCTCTTTGGCATGGTGAAGGCTTCGTTAAATCGTTTTCTCCGGGGAAGCGCAGAGGTCTGAGATCAGGCAGCGCTCGCAGGCGGGTTTGCGGGCCTTGCAGACATAGCGACCATGCAGAATCAGCCAATGATGGGCATGGCGTCTGAAAGGCGCCGGGATGATGCGCTCAAGTCCAAGCTCCACCGCCAACGGCGTCTTGCCGATGGCGAGGGGAATGCGGTTGGCGACCCGGAAGAGATGGGTATCGACTGCGATGGTCTCCTGACCAAAAGCCATGTTGAGCACCACATTGGCGGTCTTGCGCCCGACGCCCGCCAGAGTTTCCAGCGCCTCGCGGGTGCGCGGCACCTCGCCGCCGTGGTCGCGGATCAATTGTTCGCACAGCGTGATGACGTTCTTCGCCTTGTTGCGGAAGAGGCCGATGGTCTTGATGTAGTCGCGAACCCTTTCCTCGCCGAGCGCCAGCATCTTTTGCGGCGTGTCGGCGATGGCGAAGAGCGGGCGCGTGGCCTTGTTGACGCCCACATCCGTCGCTTGCGCCGAAAGCACCACGGCCACCAGCAGGGTGAAGGCGTTCACATGTTCCAGCTCGCCCTTGGGTTCGGGGTTGGCTTTCTGGAAGCGGGTGAAGATTTCCTGCACGGTGGCCGCGTCCACGACGCGGCGTCCGCGTTTGGCTTTTTTCGCGGTGGGCGTCTTCTTCGCCGCAGCCGCCTTTTTGGTGGCCGAGGCCTTTTTTTTGGGTGCGCTTTTTTTACGCGCCGCCGCGCTCTTCAAAACGGACATGCATGACTTATAACTGTGAGCTGAAGCGCAACCAAGCTCAACCTTTACCCCATGGTCGACCCCTGCGACGAGCCGATCTTCCAGACCCGCATCACGCCCCATCGGTCGCTTGATGCGCGGGGGTTCCGTCTGTTGTTCGCGCTCTTTGCGGCCTGTTGCATCGCCTCCAGCATACCCTTTGTGGTTCTCGGCGCCTGGCCGGTGGCCGGATTTTTCGGTCTCGACATTGCTTTGCTCTATGGCGCCTTCCGCCTCAGCTATCGGGCGGCCCGGGCCTATGAGGATGTCACGGTCACGCCAATGGAGCTCAGCGTCGCGCGGGTGAATGCGGCGGGGCGCCGCCGCGAGTGGCGCTTCAGTCCCGGTTTCGTGCGGCTTGAGCGGGAGGAGATCGAAGAGTTCGGCGTCACCCGCCTTGACCTCGTTTCACGGGGCCGCAGGCTTGAGGTGGCGGCGGCGCTGGGCCCGCAGGCCCGCGCCGATTTCGCGAGGGATCTTTCGGGCGCCCTGGCGCAGGCGCGGCGGGGGCCGAGGTTTTCCTGACGCACCTCCGCTTTCGGGTGGCGCCGCCTCCCATTCCCGCGCATCTTGGGCGCGAGGAGGCTCCCCCATGATGAAACTTGAAGAGGCTGCGGGCGCATCGCCCGCCTTGGAGCAGGCGGCGGCTGACTACGCCCATGTGCGCCGCGCCATCGCCTTTCTTGGCGATCACTGGAAAGCGCAGCCCTCCGTGGGCGAGATCGCCGCCCATGTGGACCTTTCCGAGTCGCATCTGACCTATCTTTTCAATCGCTGGGCCGGGCTTTCGCCCAAGGCCTTCCTGCAGGCGCTGACCATCGACCATGCGCGGGCCCTGCTGCGCGAGTCCGCCTCGGTGCTGGACGCCTCGCTTGAGGTGGGCCTGTCCGGGCCGGGGCGGCTTCATGATCTCTTCGTGACCCATGAGGCCATGTCGCCCGGCGAATACAAGGCGCGTGGCGAGGGCCTGACCCTGACCTATGGCTGGCACGCCTCCCCCTTTGGCGAGGCGCTGATGGTCGCGAGCGCGCGGGGTCTGTCGGGGCTCGGCTGGGTGGATGAAGCTGCTGAGGGCGACCACGAGAGCGCCCGCGCGGCGGCGCTCGCCGATATGGTGCGCCGCTGGCCGCGCGCCCGGTTCGAGCGGGACGATGCGGCCACGGCTCCCTATGCGAACCGCGTCTTCAATCCCGCCTCCTGGCGCAAGGGTCAGCCTCTGCGGGTGGTGCTGATCGGCAGCGATTTCGAGGTGAGCGTCTGGCGCACCTTGCTTGAAGTGCCGCTGGGCGCCGCGACGACCTATTCCGCCCTGGCAGGGCGCATCGGCAAGCCACGCGCCGCCCGGGCTGTCGGCGCGGCGGTGGGGCGCAACCCCATTTCCTTCGTGGTGCCATGCCATCGGGTGCTTGGCGCTTCGGGCCGGCTCACCGGCTATCACTGGGGCCTCACCCGCAAGCAGGCGATCCTTGGCTGGGAGGCGGGATGGATAATTAAACTATAATTTTTTGTATTATTATAAATAATGCAAATCAAACTTGTGTTATTTTTCCATTCAGCCTATTCTGATCAGCACGCGCCGATTTGTGCTTGCCGCTTGCGGGCGCGGTTAAAAATGCAGCTAAAGCGCTGGAGGGACCGTAGGCTTCTTCCACGCCCAAAAGGAGCTCCCCTATGGTTATGACGCGCCGTTCTCTGGCGGGCCTCGCCGCCGCTATCCTGTCCCTTTCCATCGCGCCCGCATGGGCCGCGCCTAACGAGATCCGTGTGGACTGGGCGACCTATAATCCCCTGTCCCTCGTCCTCAAGGAGAAGAAGCTTCTCGAGAAGGAGTTCGAGGCCGACAAGATCGCCGTGCGCTGGGTCTTCTCCGCAGGCTCCAACAAGGCTTTGGAGTTTCTCAACGCGGGCTCCCTCGACATTGGCTCGACGGCGGGCGCCGCGGCGCTCATCGCCAAGATCAACGGCAATCCGATCAAGGCGGTCGGCGTCTTCTCCCGTCCTGAGTGGACCGCGCTCGTGACCCGCGCCGACAGCGGCGTGACCAAGGTCGCCGATCTCAAGGGCAAGACCGTCGCCGTCACCCGCGGCACGGATCCCCACATCTTCCTCGTGCGTTCGCTCGACAGCGTCGGCCTCACTGAAAAGGATGTGAAGCTCGTCCTGCTGCAACATGCCGATGGCAAGACGGCCTTGCTGCGCAAGGATGTGGACGCCTGGGCCGGGCTTGATCCCATCATGGCGCAGGCCGAGGTGGAGGAGGGCGCCAAGCTCTTCTTCCGCAAGGCTGAAGACAATACCTGGGGCGTGTTGAACGCCCGCGAGGAATTCGCCCAGCAGAACCCGCAGATCGTGGCGCGCGTGCTCAAGGTCTATGAGGAGGCCCGCCAATGGGCGCTCAAAAATCCTGACGAATTGAAGAAGTTGCTGGTGGCTGAAACCAAGCTGCCTGACGCGGTCATCGCCAAGCAATTGGAGCGCACGGATCTCGCTAACGCCTCCACCAGCGTCGCCTCGACAAAGGAGACGATTCTGGCCGCAGGCCTCGCCTTGCAAAAAGCTGGCGTCATCGAATCCAAGTCCGATGTGAAGGCCACCGTTGACGCGTTGATCGACACGCGCTTTGCGGTTTCGCCCAAGTAAGCTTAGAAACCCCCGGCGCCGCCGGAGATGACGCAGCGATGAGCGAACTTCAGACGCTCGCCCTCGAAACAAAATCCACCGCCCACGCGCAGACGCGGGTGGCTTCGTCGCGGCTTGGCGGCGGGTTTGTTTATGGCCTCATTCTGCCTGTGGCCGCTGCGCTTCTTTACGAGGCCGCCTTTCGCGCGGGTCTGGTGCAGGCGCGTCTCCTGCCGCCGCCTACACGCATCGCCGAGACCCTCTGGAAGCTGGCCGCAAGCGGCGAACTGCTCACCCACGTGACGGCGACCCTTTTGCGGGTGGGCCTCGGCTTTGGTCTTGGCGCCGCTGTTGGCGTCGCGCTGGGCGCGCTGACGGGATCCTCGGCTCTCGCGCGTCGGCTGCTCGATCCGACCCTGCAGGCCCTGCGCGCCATTCCCTCGCTGGCCTGGGTGCCTTTGTTCATTCTGTGGCTGGGGATTTTCGAGCCCTCGAAGATCGCGCTCATCGCGGTCGGCTGTTTCTTCCCGGTCTATCTCGGCGTCATGGGCTCCATCGCCAATGTGGATCGCAAGATCGTGGAGGTGGGCCACGCCTTCCGCCTGTCGCGCGTGATGCTGGCCCGGCGCATTCTGTTGCCTGCGGTCCTGCCCGACACCATCGTCGCTCTGCGCTCGGGCCTGGGCCTTGGGTTCATGTTCGTAGTGGCGGCGGAGATCATGGGCGCGTCGGAGGGGCTGGGCTATCTGCTGGTCGATGGTCAGCAGCTGGGCAAGCCCGACCAGATCCTCGCGGCGATCCTGTGTTTCGCCATATTGGGCAAGGCGGCGGACTGGCTGATCCTTGTGGCGACCCGGCCCCTGCTGTCCTGGCAGGACTCCTTTGCGCGGAGCGGCTGACATGTTGTCTCTCGCCCATCTCGACAAGGTCTATCCCAACGGCGCCCATGCGCTGGACGATGTCAGCCTCGATGTGGAGGCGGGCGAGATCGTCGCGTTGGTGGGGGGCTCGGGCTGCGGCAAGACCACCCTGCTGCGCCTTGTCAGCGGCCTTGAGGCGCCGTCTCATGGAACGGTGAGCGTCGATGGCGAGGCCATCGCGACGCCTCATCCGGCTGTCGGCATCGTGTTTCAGGAGCCGCGTCTGTTGCCCTGGCTGACGGTGGCCCAGAACATCGGCTTCGGCCTCGAACATCTGCCCGCCAGCGAGCGCCGCGATCTCGTCGAGGAAGCTCTGCTGAAGGTCGGTCTGGCGGGCTATGGCCCGCGCTGGCCGCGCGAGCTTTCGGGTGGTCAGGCCCAGCGCGTGTCCATCGTCCGCGCGCTGGTGACGAAGCCGAAGGTTCTGTTGATGGACGAGCCCTTTTCGGCGCTGGACGCCTTCACCCGCGCCACCCTGCAGGATCATCTGCTGGCCCTGTGGGAGGCGAGCCAGCCGACGCTGCTGCTTGTCACTCATGACGTTGAAGAGGCTGCCGCCCTTGCGGATCGGGCGGTGGTCATGCAGCCGCGTCCCGGCCGGATCTTCGCGGATATTCCCGTGCCGCTGCCGCGCCCGCGCGACCGGCTCTCGCCGGGCTTCGTGGAGACCAAGCGCGCCATCCTCAGCGCCCTCGATGGGTCCCTGTCGCAAGCCCCGGGCGGCGCTGGCGGCAAGTCGAGGGAGATGTCGGCGGGCTCCTGGTGGTGACCACGCCTTTTTTATGGCTCCGTCAAAGCATTGATTTCCATTTTATTTCGATGTAGTTAGTAAATACATGAAAATATATGGTAAAGATAAAGGAAGATAGATATTTTCTTTGAATCATTACGTTACGTCAGTATTTTATACTGTTGACACAGGTTATTTATATGTAACATAATTTAGGTATGCTTAAGTCAGACCTATTTCCATCCGGACGGAACTGCATTTATTGGGACGGTGCGGCCCTTGTGACCCATGCCGACACGGTGTGTGATTCCTCTTTGAACTGGCTGGATCTTCCGGCCATGGCCCCGCCGGGCGCCGCTCATGTCTGGATCGCTCCCGTCTCGCCGCCCGAGCGGCGCCTCAAGGCGGCCATCGCCGCCTATGAGGCGGCTTTAAGGGCTCTTGGGGTGGATTGTCGGCCTGCGCTCAGGCTGGGGGCCGCCATGGAATGCTTGCGCTGTGGTCATGGCTGGGATGACCACGCTCGCGCCATGGAACTGGCGCTTGGGCTTGCGGTGCTTGAGGATGCGGTGGCTGATCACTGGGACGTCGCCCTCGTCTTCGCCTCGCCGCGCGTTGTGGCGGCGCTGGCCAGCTCGGTTGGTCGCCTTTTTCCGGACAAAAGATTGGCGCGTGTGACCTTCGGCCCTGCGCCGCAGCGTCGCTCCGGCGTCCTTGTCGCGCCCTCGCTGCATCTCGCCGCAATCCGTTTGCCGCCTTTTGCGAAGGCGCATGACGGCGCCCTTATCGCGCAACCCGCCTGCTGGCGCACCGTCGGCCTTCCGCGCCACATGCGTTCTTCGCTTTCACCGAGCCCGACGCTCGTTCAACCCGCCTGACAGGAGGCGCGTCGCCATGACCATGATGATGACCAGACTTCGTGACCCCGACGCCGGCGAAATCCAGTCGCTGCTGGCGACCGGCCAGCGCCTGCAGCGCGAAGGCTACACGCGCGACGAGATGCTGGACCATCTCGGTCTCGACGCTCTGACCTGGTATCGTTATGTGGCGGAGTATGGAGCGCTCGCGCCCGAGCAACTGCGCCGTCTGCGCAAGCTCGAGGTGGAGAACCAACGCTTGCGGCGGGCGGTGTCCGAGCTCATGCTCGACAAGCTCGCCCTTGAGGAGGCCGCCTGGAGCCGTGCGGATGCGCGTTCGGCGCCTTGATTCGCGCCTATGTGCTCAGTCCGCTCCCGGCAGCGTCTTGAGCGTCCTGATCATGACGTCGCGTGTTTTCCCAAGCTCCCGGCTATGGGCGCGCGCCAGATCGGCCAGCCGCTCCGTGCCGGTGGGGGTAAGGGTCAGCAGCACCCGTCGCTTGTCCAGCGGATCGACCTTGCGCGCAACGAGGCCCGCCTGTTCAAGGCGTCCCGCCAGCTCAACCGCGCTATGATGCTTCAACACAAGTTCTTCGGCCAGATCGCCCACGCTCATGGCCTGGCCCGGAAAGGCGCGAATCGCCAGCAAGGCCTGAAATCGCTGGGTGGTCAGCCCGAAGCCCGCGCAAATCTGTTCGCTGTCCGCCATGACCTGCCGCAACGACCGGCGGAACCCGGCCAAAGCCGCATAATGCGCATCCTCCAGCTCGACTGCCGGATCGAACGCTTTTTCCTTCGGCGTCTTGGTGTTTCGTGTCGTCCCCATATGGTCCCATGCTCCGATGTGGCTGCTGCGCCACACCTGCCCAAATTACAAATTTTATCCCGCCAGAGCAGTTTTCATCGCTCTTTTTATATCGTAACACGATAGAAGATACATCGTATCACGATATGTCTCCGTAGCGGCGCCCGAGCCCTGCGGCGATGCGGACGGAGCACCGGCCGCAGCGAGTCTTTCACACTGGAGGTAACTATGAAGCTCGTAAAGGGCCTTCTCCTCGGTTCCGCGGCGGCGTTCGCCGCAGTGGTTGGCGCGCAAGCCGCCGATCTTCCTTCGAAGAAGGCGGCAGCCGTCAATTACGTCAAGATTTGCGATGCTTACGGCTCCGGCTTCTTCTACATTCCGGGGACTGAAACCTGCGTGCGTGTGGGCGGATATGTCCGCGCCGAGTATCAGTATACGCCTGCGCAGGCGACCTATGGGATCAACGGCACCATCGCCAACAATGGCAAGCCCTATTCAGTTGCGTCACCTAAATCTGATGGTACAGGCGTGACTGCGGCCAACTCCGGCGGCGTGATCACCCAGTTCGCGACAGCACAAGACACCACGGGCTTTGAAATGCGCGGCCGCATCGACGTCGATGCGCGTACGCCCACGGACCTTGGAACGGTCCGCACCTTTATCCGCTTGCGCCTGACCAACACCTCGGGCATCCGCAATACGGCCATCGTCAACGGCGGCAATTACGTCTTGCTGCAGAGGAGCGCCGCCGTCACGACAGGCACGGCCGCAACCTCCAATCCCGCCATCAATCAGATCCTCGCAGGCGCTGGTCCCACGATCGAGTCGGCCTTGATCCAGTGGGCGGGATTCACTTTCGGCGTCGCTCCTGAAAACTATTCGATGATGCCGACATTTATGTACCATTCCAATCCCTGGACGGGCTTCCCGAATGGCATGAACCAGATCTCCTACACCGCCACCTTCGGCGGCGGCTTCTCAGCCACCCTCGCGCTTGAGGATATGGGCGCCCAAAACAATGCGCAGCAAGTGTTTGATCGCCCCTCCAGTGCGGCCGCCATAGTCGGCAACGTGCGTCTGGATCAGGGCTGGGGCTTTGCCGCTATCCATGGGGCGGTGCAGAACAACGCGGCCCCTGTCGGCGTCAACGGCGCCGCGCAAGTCACAGCCACCAACACTTTCGGCAATGGCTTCACAGTCTTCTCCGCCAGCAACGCGGCGGGTCAGGCGACGGCGACCGGTTGGGCGATCGGCAGCACCATCAGCTTCAAGCTGCCCATGATCGCGGCGGGTGATCAGGTCTGGATCACCTCCAACTACGCTCATGGGTTCATCGGCATGATCGGCTCAGCGGGCGGTCTCAACAACGTCATGTCCACCGCTTCCGACCATCGCTTGATGGGCGGCGTTCTGCGCTCCGATACGAACCTGGTCGCGACGGGCTGGGGATCGGGAATCGATTCAACCAACGCCTGGAACCTGGCTGGCGCCTATGTGCATTATTGGGCGCCGCAATGGCGCTCCAACTTCACGGCGGGCTATATTCAGGTCAATCCGCCGAATGTCGCCTTGAACACCATCTGGTGGGGCAAGGGTCAGCTTTGGGAGCTTGCGGGCAGCTTGATCTACTCCCCTGTCCGCGATTTCGACATTGGTCTTGAGTTCCAGTATGCGAGCGTCAAGAACCAGGTCCAGAATCCTCTGAACATACCTAATCAGGATTGGGTGAAGGTCGGCATGCCAGGCCTTTCCGTCAACAACTGGTCCACCAAGCTGCGCGCCGAGCGCACCTTCTGATCCAGTTACTTTCAGGACTGCGTGTTGAACCCCGACGCTTCGGCGCCGGGGTTTTCGTCGCTTATTTCAGCAGATAGCCGAACCGTTCACGCGCGAGCCTGCGCATCTCCGGCGAGGGCTGGTTGACCTTCGGATATTTGTCTTTCCACCAGAAGGGTTTGCAGCAGTCGATGATGGCCCGACTGTTGGTGAAGTCGCCCTTGGCCTTGCGCTCGGGCTCGATGCGCGGATCGAGAGGCGTCGACCAGGCGTTGGTGATGATGTCGATGGAGGTTGCGGGATCCGAGCGCGTCAACATGGCCCAGATGACCTCATCGAGATTCGACACGTCGATGTCATCGTCCACAACGATTACATAGCGCCCCGCATAGGCGCCGGAGTGACACATGGCGGCCACATGGCCCGCCTGTTTCGCATGGCCGCCATAGCGCTGCTTGATCGCCACCGCCAGCAGCAGGCGCGCGGTGCCGATTTCATGGGCCCAGGCCGCCGTGACGTCGGGCACGCCCGCCTTGACGATGTTCTCGCGCACGATGGCCGAGCGGGTGAGGGCGCGGTAGCGGGCGATTTCATCTGGCGGGCGCTGGGGCGCGCAGCCCAGGATGATCGGATTGTTGCGATGATAGATGGCCTTGATGTCCATCACCGGTTCATCGCGCACATCCGAGCCATAGTAGCCGAACCATTCGCCGAAGGGTCCCTCGGGTTTCACATTGCCCGGCTGCACGAAGCCCTCGATGACGATCTCCGCGTCGGCGGGCACGGGCAGGCCCGTGATGGGCGCCTTGACCAGATCCACCGGCTTGCCGCGAACGCCGCCCATGACCTCGTATTCGCTGACGCCATAGGGAATTTCGCTCGACGACATCAGGAAGGACATGGGGTCGCAGCCCACCACGATGGCGACCGGCATGGGTTCGCCCCGCGCCTCGTATTTGTCACGGTGAATGCGCCCGTGTTTGCCCGGCGATATGTAGAAGCCCACGCTCTTCTCGTCGTGGATCATGACCCGGTAGGTGCCGCAGTTGATCCAGCCTTCATCGGGATCGCGTGTCACGTTGAAACTGCCGGTGCCGATATAGCGCCCGCCATCGTCCTCATGCCATTTGGGTGTGGGGAAGAGCGTCACATCAATGGCGTCGCCTGTGATCACATTTTCGAAGATGGGTCCATCGTTCACATAGCGCGGCTCGATGCGCTTCAGGTCCACCATGTAATTGGTGCGGAAGGCTTCGCTCAGCTCAAGCTTGTTGAGATGTGTGGGAAAGCCCAGAGTCATGCGCTGGCGCAGGCCGCCGAAGAAATTCACCAGCACGCGGCTGCCCGGCAGGGTTCCCGGCACATCCTCGAACAAAACGGCGGGGGCGTTTTCATCATGCAGGATCACTTCGGAGGCCATCCCGATTTCTTCCTGCCAATTCAGTCCCTTGACCTCTCGCACCTCGCCGAGCTTGCGGGCTTCTTCGATCCATTCGCGCAGGTCCGTATAGGCGAGGTCCGCCACCACTTGCGGCTTGTTGGCGTCCCCCTGCGGGTCCTTGCTCATCATCTACTCCCTTGATTTGTGGCTTTTGCCTATGGGCTGATCCTATGCGCCGGGCGCCATGTCCGTCCAGTCATGCAAGGCTGACAAGGCTTGCGGGGGCGTGTTAAACCTCCCGCACAGGGCCGAGACAGGCCTGACCACGGGAAACGTCATGAAAATCGGGACAGCCGAACCCAACAGCACCTTTCTCACTCAGGGGCTCGCCCTGGCCAAGGTTTTTGAAGCCGCAGGCATCCGCGGGCCGATAGAGGTCACGGAGGCGCGCTCGGCCAGCATCGAGAACGCCGAAAGTCTCGCGGCGGGGCGGATCGATTATGGCTTCATGGCCGCGAACTGGATCGGGCGGGCCATGCGCGGCGAAAAACCCTTCACGGCGCCTACGGAGCTGCGCATGGTGGCGCCGATGAATCTCGGCCCCATGTTCTTCATCGTCCCCATGGGCTCGGACATCAGGACCGTGGAGGATCTGCGCGGCAAGCGGGTCTCGGTGGGTCCCGCCACCAGCGGCACGGCGCAGCACGCCCATTGCATCTTCGGCGCGCTGGGCATCGGCTTTGACGCCTTCACGCCCCTTTACATGGATTTCGCCAGCGGCGGGGAGGCCCTGCGCCGGGGTGAGATCGACGCGCAATTGCAATGCCCCATCCCCAACCCGGTGATGCGGGCGCTGGACGCCAGCTTTGATCTGCGCGTGCTCGATTTTGCGCCGGGCGGGCTGGAGAAGGTGGTCGCCGCCCATCCCGTCTACGGTTGCGCTATAATGCGCAAGGGCCAGCTGCGCGGCCTCACGGCGGATAGCCGCCAGCCGGGCGTGCGCAATGTGCTGGTGACTCATGCGCGCCAATCCGCCGCTGAGGTGGAAGCGGTCGTGCGCGCCATCGTTGGCGGCGCTGGGGAGCTGGAGCGCCTCAACGCCCTCTTCACTGGCATAGGCGAGCTCTGGCAGCCCCTGCGCAAGGCGGGTGCGGCGGCGCTGAGCTTTGAGGGCGTGCCGCTCCATGAGGGCGCCGTCGCCGCTTATCGTGGGCTCGGCCTTCTGGCCTGAACCTCGTTTTTCTCTCGTCTTTGGAAAGCCAGATGGTCCATCAGCGTTACAGGCTCGGCGTCGATGTCGGCGGCACACATACGGATCTCGTCTTGCTGGATGTGGTGAGCGGCGAGCTCATGGTGGAGAAGGTGTCGAGCACGCCAAAGAATCCGGCGCTCGGCGTACTCAATGGCGTCTCGCGATTCGTGGCGCGCGGGGTCGCGCCGCATGAGATCGAATTTTTCGCCCACGGCACCACCATCACCACCAACGCCCTGCTGGAAATGCGCGGCGCGAAGGTCGGCCTTTTGATCACGAAGGGCTTTCGCGCCATTCAGGAGGTGCAGGCGCAGGCGCGTGATGGCAATCTCTTCGATTATTTCTACGCCAAGCCCGCGCCCATCGCGCCGCAAAGCCTCACGCGGGACATTCCCGAACGCTCGGATCATTCTGGCGCAGTCTTGATCCCGCTTGATCGCGACGCCGTACGTCAGGCCGCGCGCGAATTGCGCGATGCGGGCGTACAGTCCATCGCGGTCTGCTATCTCTTCTCCTTCATGAATCCCGCCCATGAGGAAGAAACGCGCCGCATCATTCTGGAGGAGGCGCCTGATGTCAGCGTGTCGCTTTCAAGCGAGGTTCTGCCGCGTCTGCGTGAATGGCCGCGCATGTCCACCACCCTGCTCAACGCCTATCTCGAACCCGTTCTGGTGCGCTACATCGACCATCTCAACAAGGGCCTTGATGAAGCGGGCGTCTCGACCCAGCAGCGCTTCCTGATGCAGTCCAATGGCGGCGTCATGCCCTTTGAAGCGGCGATCAGCGGCGGCAAGACCGTGCATACCCTGTTTTCGGGTCCGGCGGCGGGCGCGCAGGCCAGCGCCTGGCTTGCCCAGAGCGACGCCGAACGCGGGCTCGTGACCCTCGACATGGGCGGCACCAGCGCGGACATCGCCTTCATCGAAGGCGGCGCGCCGTTGGAAGTCACCGAGGGCGTCATCGCGCGGCGGCAGATCGACGTGCCGGCCCTCGACATGACGACGATTTCGGCGGGCGGCGGTTCCGTGGCCTGGGTCGATGGCGCGGGCTTTCTCATGGTCGGCCCGCAAAGCGCGGGCGCGGATCCTGGTCCCGCCTGTTATGGACGCGGCGGCCAGCAGCCAACCGTCACCGATGCGGATGTGGTCTGCGGCTATCTCAATCCCGATTATTTTCTGGGCGGCGCGCAAAAGCTCGATGTGGCGGCCTCCCACGCCGCCATCAAGGCGCGCATCGCTGATCCCCTGAAGATGGAGGTGTTGCAAGCCGCCGACGGCGTGCGCCGCATCGTCGACATGCGCATGGCCGATGAAGTGCGCGTCTTCGCCGCCAAGCGGGGCGTCGATCTCTCGGCCTTCACGCTGCTGCCCTTCGGCGGCGCGGGCGCGGTGCATGCGGCTGCGGTGGCCGAAGAACTCAACATGCGCCGCATCCTCGTGCCGCCGCGCCCCGGCGCCTTCTCGGCGCTCGGCCTGCTCTGCACCGATGTGGTGCATGATTACATTCGCTCCGAACTCATGCCGCTCGACGCCATCACCGCCGACCATGCGGAAGAGATCTACAAGCTGCTGGAAGCCAAGGCCCATGAGGAGATCGTCGCCGAAGGGCTTGATCCCAAGGCGGCGCGCTTCTCGCGTGAACTCGACATGCGCTACACCGGGCAGGGCTATGAATTGCGCACGCCGCTTGATGGATTGTTAGAAGGCGCTTTAACGCCAAAGGCCATGGCCGCCGCGCGGGAGCGTTTTGACGAGCGCCATGCGCAGATCCATGGCCATGCTGCCAAGGAGCGCCCCGTGGAGGTCGTCAGCTATCGCCTGCGCCTGCGCGTCGCCGTGCCCAAATATGCGCAGGGCGAACATGCTGCGCCATTGCAGCCGCGTCCGGTGGAGAGCGCGCGCAAGGGCATGCGTCTCATCTATTTCGATGGCGCCACGGCCTCGCAAGCCAGCGTCTATGAACGCGACGGGCTGGACGTGGGCGTGATGATTCATGGCCCCGCCGTGGTCGAACAATTCGACGCAACCACGGTCGTGCCGCCCGGCTGGACTGGGCGCGTGGATCAGCATCGCAATCTTGTGCTTGAAAAGGGAGCGGCCTGACATGGACGCGATCACCATCCAGATCCTGCGCAACAAGATCGCCAGCCTCGTCGACGAAATGCACTATCATTTCTATCGCTCGGGCTATTCCACCATCATCCGTGAATCCCGTGATTTCTCCTGTGTGATTCTCGACCGCACGGGGCGCCTCATCGTGGCGCCGCCCATGTTCTTCCATGCGCCGGTCTATCGCCATCTGGTGGGCCGCATTCGCGAACTCTATGGCGAGGAGATCGCCGAGGGCGACGTCTTCGTGTCGAACCATCCTTATGAAGGCGGGTTGCCCCATGTGTCCGACATGGCTTTCGTGGCGCCGATCTTTTCTGGTGGGGAGATCGTGGGCTTCTCCGGCACCATCGCCCACAAGGCCGATGTGGGCGGCACAAATCCCGGCTCCACCTCGGCCAACGCCACCGAGATGTATCATGAGGGCGTGCTGATCCCGCCCATCCGCATCTGTCACGCAGGCCAGCATCTGCCCGATGTGGAGCGCATGATTCTCGCCAACAGCCGCCAGCCCCTGCTGGTGCGCGGCGACATGACCGCGCAGATCGCGGTGACCCAGATGGGCGCCCAGCGTGTGCAGGAACTTTGCGGGCGTTTTGGCGCCAATACCATGTGCGACGCCTTCGCGGCGATCCTGCGCGGGGCGGCCGAAGAACTGCGCGGCGCCATCGCGCGCCTGCCGGAAGGCGTGTCGTCGGCTGAAGGACTCATCGACAATGATGGGGTCGAGGTGGACCGGCCCGTGAAGCTCGCGGTCACCATCACCATCAAGAATGGACTCGCCACCTTCGACTTCCGCAACAGCGACCGGCAGGCGCGCGGGCCGATCAATCTGCGGCCGTCCATGGTCGAGGCCTGCGTCTTTTATTCGCTCATCGGCAGCCTTGGCCCGCGCCTGCATTTCAACGATGGCATGCGCGATTGCGTGGAGCTGCTCTTCGCGCCCAACACGGTCACCAACGCCTCGGCGCCTGCGCCGGTGTCCAATTACCAGCAGGTGAATCTGAAGCTGGTGGATGTGATTCTCGAAGCCATGGCGAAATTCAATCCGGCGCGCGCCAACGCCCATGGGGGATCGTCAAGCGCGCTGCTGATCTCCTGGGCCAAGGGCAGGCCGGGCCAGTCCAACATGCAATATGAAATCGTGGGCTCCGCCTATGGCGGCGGGCAGGGGCATGATGGGGCGGGCTGCACGGCGGCCCATCTGAGCAATCTCCATGTCACGCCCATCGAGATTCTGGAGAGCGAATATCCCTGCCGCATAAATCGCTTCGATCTGGTGCCTGATTCAGGCGGCGCGGGAACCTGGCGCGGCGGCGTGTCTTTCCAGCGTGAATATGAATTGCTGGAGGACGCCATGGTGATCCGCCGCTTCGACAAGGCCATCTATCCGCCCAGCGGGTTGAATGGCGGCGAGAATGGGCGTGGCGGTCGCTTTGTGGTGCGGCTGGGGACGCCCGACGAGCGCGAGACCCGCGCCTCCGGTCGCTACGAGATGAAGGCGGGAGACCGCTTCCTGCTGCAGAGCGCGGGCGGCGGCGGCTATGGCGATCCCCACCAGCGCGACGAGGCCAGCCTGCACGCGGATGTGGCGGAAGGCTATGTCACGCGCGCGGCGGCGAAAAGTGTTTATGGCAGGGAAGTCTGAGCAGGCGCCTTGCGCCTACTCCGCCGCCTCCACCATGCGGTCACGCGATTTCTTGAAGTGGAAGCGCGGGAGGTGGTCGAGGTCTGTGCCGGTGACGCGGATCACCCAGGCCTTTTCAGGATGCGAGGTGGAGTGGATGACATTCGGCCCATAGGCGCGGCTGTCTCCCGCATTAAGGCGATAGTGATCGGACTTTTCGAGCACCGAGGCTTCTTCGTCGGCGCCGTTCACCCGGCGATATTCGGTCATGTCGGTGAAGCCACGCGCATTGCCATAGATGGCCCATGAGGACCCGTGGCTGTGGGGCGAGCCGGTCTTGCCTGGCGCCTGCACATGGGCAAGCACATAAAAATCCGTCTCCGCATCGTGATAAAGCTCGCGCTTGCCGATGGGGGTCTCGTCATTGAAGGTCGCCGCCACGAAGGCGGGGTTGGCGAGCAGTGCGCGCAGGCGTGTCGCTATGTCGTCGAGCGCTGCCTGGAGCGGCTGCGCTTTCAGCGCCTTGTGGGCGTCGTTACAGAAGTCTGCGAGTTCATAGGCCATGGCTGCCTCCTTCCAATTTCAAACGGGCGTTGAGCGGATGTCGACCGCGCGCACGCCCTTGCCTTCTTCCAGAACAATGAGCGGGTTCACTTCGAGATCCACCATGGTGTGGCGGTGGTCGAGATAGAAATCGGAGAGTCCGCAGATGGCTTTCACCAGCGCCTCCATGTCGGCGGGCGCTGCGCCGCGATAACCCGCCAGCAGCTTCGCCAGTTTCAGCTCGCCGATCATCTCGCGGGCCTGCGCGGGGTTCACCGGCAGCAGACGGCAGGAAATGTCCTTCATGAGTTCCACGAAGACGCCGCCCGCCCCCACCACCATCATGGGGCCATAGAGCGGATCCGTGCGCACGCCCAAAAGCACCTCGACGCCGCGCGCCATCTCCTGCACGAGGAAGCCATCGATGGTGGCGTCCGGCGCCCGCTGGGCCACGGTTTGCGTGATTTCCTGCGCGGCGCGCATGACCTCTTCCGCCGAGGCGAGGCCGATGCGCACGCCGCCCACCTCCGTCTTGTGCGAGATCTGCGGCGAGACGAGTTTCAGCGCCACGGGAAAGCCGATGCGGGCGGCCATGTCGGCGGCGGCCTGCGGCGTAGCCCCAAACCCGCTGGCGGGGGGCGTCAGGCCATGGGCGGCGAGGGCCTCCCCAAGCTGCGCCGCCTCCAGCGCGCTGCCACGCGGCGCGCGAAGCGCGTCGATCTGGCGCCCGGCTCGCTCGCCATAGAAGGCCAGCGCGCTCATGGCGCGGATGGTCTGGGGCAGGCCCTGCAGATAGGGGAAGCCCACCTTGTCCTGAAACTCGAGCGAGTCCGGTCCCAGCGCATAGGCCATGCGGCCGAAGGCGATTATGGGCTTGTCGGTCTTCGACAACAGGCTGTGCAGGATCTCCGCATTGGGCTGGCGCTTGCTGCTGGGCAGCACGGCGGCCCAGGCGAGCATGTCCACCTGCGGGTCGTTGGCTGCGGCGGCGCACATGGTGATGGCGTTTTCATCCGTGCTGGGAATGCCCGCGTCGAGCGGGTTCTTGATGCCGATTTCGCCGGGCACCAGAGGCCGCAGGATCGCACTGGTCTCCGCGCTGAATTCCGGCGCCTGCGTGCCGCCGATCTCCTCGATGTAATCATAGAGCAGATCGACTGTGCCCCCTGATGTGGTGATCCAGCCCACGCGCCGCCCCCT